>NZ_WWIR01000184.1 GCF_009863025.1 Streptomyces sp. SID4985
CGGGCTCCGCGGCCCCGGCGGCCGCCCCGCTCGCGTTCTCCGCGCCGGACCGGGTGCGCATCCCCGCCATCCGGGTCGACGCGCCCGTCACCCCGGTCGGTCTGGACGCGGACGGCGCGGTGGGCGCGCCGCCGCCGGAGGACACCAATCTCGCGGGCTGGTTCACCGGCGCGGTCTCCCCCGGCGAGCAGGGCACCGCCGTGGTCGTCGGCCATGTCGACAACCAGCGCGGCCCCGCCGTGTTCTACGGGCTCGGCGCGCTGAAGAAGGGCGACCGGGTCGAGGTGGACCGCCAGGACGGGCGCACGGCGGTCTTCGAGATCTACGGCGTCGAGGTCTTCGAGAAGAGCAAGTTCCCCGGCGACCGGGTCTACGGCTCGAAGGGCACGCCGGAGCTGCGGGTGATCACCTGCGGCGGCGGCTTCACCAAACAGAACGGCTACGACGGCAACGTGGTCGTCTTCGCCCGCCTGGCCACGGTCGGCTGAACCGGCGGCGGCCGGGCGGGCGCGGTCCCGCTCAGGCCCTGCGGCGGGGCGGGACGGTGAGGTGGTAGCCCTGGTCGAGCAGATAGGGCAGGTACTCGCGGATCGCCTGGACGCTCTGGGTCCGGTCGCCCCCGGCGTCGTGGGAGAGGATCACGACACCGGGGGCGGCGTTCTTCTCCACCCGGTCGATCACGGTGCGGGTGCCGGGGGTCATCCAGTCGGTGGTGTCGTGGGTCCAGGCCATGGGCTCCATGCCCAGCTCGGCCTCCAGCTGGAAGGTGGCGCGGTTCCAGGCGCCGTAGGGGGCGCGAAACCACTGCGGGCGGTCGCCGTAGGCGTCCTGGATCACGTCGCAGGTGCGCGCCATCTCGTCGCGGATGTCCGTGCGGCGGAGCTGGGTGAGGAGCGGATGGGTCCAGGTGTGGTTGCCGACCACGTGTCCCGCCTCGGCCATGCGGGCGAGGAGTTCCTTGTTCTGGACGGCCATCTCGCCGCACACGAAGAACATGGCGCGCACGTCGTACTTGGCGAGGGTGTCCAGGATGTGCGGGGTGTAGTCCGGGTGGGGCCCGTCGTCGAAGGTCAGCATCATCTGCCGGCCCCGGGTGGAGATGCGCACGAAAGGCGCGTGGCGGACTCGCGGTTTGGCGGGGGCGGAGTGCGGGGCGCCGTAGCCGGCGAGGGGCTGGAGCCGGAAGGCGGAGGGCTTGAGGGCCTGGCGCGCCTGCGGTCCGGCGAGGGGGGCGGTGGCGGCGGGCTTCTCGCCGCCGCGCCCCAGAAGGAGACCCCCGGTCCCGGCGGCCCCGAGCGCGGCGGCCGAACCGAGCAGCAGCCGACGCCGTGTGAACAACCGATACTTCTGCATGACCCATCAGTCGCCCCGCCCGACGCGTGGCCGCCCCATCGACACCGCGGGACCCGGCGATTCCACCCGCTCGGCCCAGGAAATCGCGTCCAGCGGTATGACGAATACGACGAGCTGAACATGGCGCGGACGTGCCGCTTGTACTCGGGAGTGGTTTCGATAGCCTCGCCCGCGTGAGGGAACAGCACGCGGAGAACGCGCATCAGTTCGAGCGGGGTACCGACGGACCCAAGGTCATCCTGGTCGGGGTGGACGGCTCCGACTCCTCGCTGCGGGCCGCGGCGTACGCGGGCGGCCTCGCGCGGCGCCAGGGCGCACTCCTCGCGGTCGTGTACGTACAGCCGGTGCTCGCGGCCGGGGCAGCGCTCGGGGCGCCGGTGGCGGAGACGACCGACGAGATCGCCGAGGACCTGATCGCGCAGATCAGGGCGGCGGCCGAGCGCGTGAAGGGGATATTCGAGGTGCGCTGGGAGTTCCACACCTTCCGCGGCGACCCGTACAACGGCCTGGTGCGCGCCGCCGACGAGCTGAAGGCGGACGCGGTGGTGGTGGGCGCCTCCGAGCAGGCGGGGCACCGCATCATCGGCTCGGTGGCGGTACGGCTGGTCAAGGCAGGGCGCTGGCCGGTGACGGTCGTGCCGTAGCCGGACAGTCGGACACGGCCGTGGCGGACGCTCGCGCGGACCAGGTCCGGTGGCCCGTGCGTGGCGTCTTCCCTCCCCGGCGGGGCTGAGTCATCATGATCCGCCGTCAGCCGTTTGCCGTCGGGGAAGAGGTGAGGCGTGTGGCCAAGATCCGTGCGGGTGAGGGGATTCTCCGTCGCAAACCCATTGAGCACATCGACGAGTCGGAGGCGGCCGAGAGCGGCGGTCTCGAACGCTCGCTCGGGCTGTGGCAGCTCACCGCGATCGGCGTGGGCGGCATCATCGGCGCGGGCATCTTCACACTGGCCGGGACGGTGGCCAACGGCACGGCCGGTCCCGCCGTCCTCGTCTCCTTCCTGATCGCCGGTGCGGCGAGCGCCTGCGCGGCGCTGTCGTACGCCGAGTTCGCCGGGCTGATCCCGAAGGCGGGCTCGGCCTACACCTACGGCTACGCGGTGCTCGGCGAGTTCGCGGGCTGGTTCATCGGCTGGGACCTGCTCCTGGAGTACACCGCGATCGTGGCGGTGGTCGCCATCGGCATCTCCGGCTACTTCGGCTTCCTGGTGGAGCAGCTGGGCGGCGATCTGCCCGCGTGGATGCTCGGCGCGCCCGGCACCGGAGCCGGGCACCGCGTGGACCTGTTCGCCGCGCTGCTCTGTCTGCTGATCGCCTGGCTGCTCACGCTCGGCATCCGCAGCGCGGCCCGGTTCGAGACGATCGTGGTCGTGCTCAAGGTGCTGGTGGTGCTGCTGGTGATCGGGGTGGGCGTGTTCCACATCAACACCGCGAACTACCACCCGTTCTTCCCGTTCGGCATCAGCGGCGCGTTCACGGGTGCCGCGACCGTCTTCTTCGCGGTGTTCGGCTACGACGCGATGTCCACGGCCGCCGAGGAGTCCAAGGACGCGCAGCGGCACATGCCGAAGGCGATCATCTACTCGCTGGTCATCTCCATGGTGTTGTACGTGGCCGCGTGCCTGGTCCTGACGGGGATGCAGAACTACAAGGACATCGACCCGGAGAGCGGCTTCTCCTCGGCGTTCGACTCCGTCGGGCTGAGCGGGCTCGCGAACGTGATCGCGGTGGGCGCGATCATCGGCATCCTCACGGTGATGTTCACGTTCATGCTCGGCGTGACCCGGGTGTGGTTCTCGATGTCCCGCGACGGACTGCTCCCCCGCTGGTTCGCCAAGACCCACCCGACCCGGCACGTGCCGACCCGGGTGACCTGGATCGTCGGCTTCGGCTCCGCGGCCATCGCCGGGTTCGTGCCGATCGGCGAGGCCGCCGAGCTGACCAACATCGGCATCCTGCTCGCGTTCGTGGTGGTGTGCGTGGCGGTGATCGTGCTGCGCTACAAGCGCCCGGAGCTGCCGCGCGCGTTCCGCACACCGTGGATGCCGTTCGTGCCCGCGCTGGGCGTGGTCTTCTCCATCTGGCTGATCACGTTCCTGGCGTGGCAGACCTGGGTGCGGTTCGCCATCTGGTTCCTCATCGGCTGCGTGATCTACTTCGGCTACTCCTACCGCCGCTCGACGCTGGCGGGCGAGCCTGCGCCGGAGCGGCGGGAGTGAGTCCGGCTCAGGGCGCCATGGTCAGCCCCGCCTTGGCGCCCCCGCCGCCGAGCGCCGCGTCCTTGATCCGGTCGCGCACCCCGGCGAGGTCGGCGCCGTGGGCGATCGCGGCGTTGACGTCCTGGAGGCGGCCGGAGTCCTGGTCGTAGAACTGGGGCAGGAACTCGGCCCGGCTGACCTCCCAGCGGCCGCCCCGCTTGGCGGGCGGTACGAAGGTGAAGCGGGCGGTGGTGGACTCGCCGCCGCGCCAGTCCCCTACGCCCTGGGCACCGGTCGCGCCGGGGCCGATCTGGTCGCCGCCGCCGTAGACCACCCAGGTCCCGTTGACCTTGCCGTACGCCTGCGGGAGGTGGCCGTCGGAGCCGAGGATCAGGTCGACGTCCGGGCGGCCGCCGGTCTTGGAGGCGGTCAGCCGTTTGGCGAGGGCGGTCACCGCGTCGTTGGGGCCGTCCTGCCAGCCGTCGCCCCAGTCCAGGGACAGGACGACCACATCGGCACCGGCCTTCCGCGCGGCGCGCGCCCCGGCGATCACCCGCTGCTCGTTGAGCGCGGCGACGGTCCACTCGGGGCTGTCACCGGCCCGCTGCCCGGGGTCGTAGGTGTACGACAGCTGCGCGACCTTGGCCGGGCCCGCCTGGAGCAGCGGCGTCGTACCCGCCTCGGCCTGGGTCCGCGCGGTACCGGCGTGCCGGAGCCCGGCGGCGTCCAGGGCGTTCAGGGTGCGCGGGACGCCGGAGGGGTCGACGAGGGCGTCGGCGGCGGCGGTCGCGCAGCTGTCGTAGCCGGTGGCCGCGAGCGCGCGGGCGAGCTGCGGCAGGGAAGCGGCGGCGGGGTCGGTGTCGTCACCGGGCACCGGGTCGAGACGGCAGAGCGCCAGGTCCGCGTCGGAGACGGCGGGTTCCACGGCGGCGAGCATGGGGCCGAAGTCGTAGCCGCCGCCGTTGCTGTTGCCGCTGTTTCCGTTGTCGCCGTTGTTGTTGCCGCTCGCGTCGAAGCCCGCCCGGTCCGCGACGGTGGCGTGCGGCACGATGCTGCCCGAGGCGACGAGGGTGAAGCCCTTGCCCGCGGACGGCGCCTGCTGTCCGGCGGCCGGGGCGCCCCGCTCCTGGTTCTGACAGGCGGCCGCCGCCGCGAGGACGGCGGTGAGCGCCAGGGCCACCTGGTGCTTGCGTCGGATCATCGACTCACCCCTGCGTGGTCACATAGCCGGAATTGTCGTATTGACAGATGAAGCCATGAGGGGTGGGCGAGGACGAAGGGGACTCCCCGGGCGCGTGCGCCGGGAGCCCCGATCGGCCCATGCGGGGCGGGGGCGGCGGGGCCCTGGAGCCGGGGGGCGACCGCTCGTCCGACCGTTCACCGACGGAATCGACCGCCCGTCGCACAACCCTGCGCGCGCCCTGTCCCCCACCCGCGCCCTGCGCTGCCATACGGCCATGACGGCCGTGACCTCCACCGCACCCGGGACGACGACCGCCGAGCACGAACTGGCCACGCTCCAGCGCGAGCACGGCCGCCCCCTGTTCGCTCTGCTCCTCCGGCTGAGCGACGGGGACCGCCAGCGTGCCGAGGATCTCGTGCAGGAGACGCTGGTACGGGCGTGGCAGCATCCCGAGGCGCTGCGCGCGGCCGAGTTCGAGTCCGTACGGCCCTGGCTGCTGACGGTCGCCCGGCGGCTCGCCATAGACGCCCGGCGCGCCCGCAGGGCCCGGCCGCCGGAGATCGTGGACGAGGTCCCGGAGACCGCGCGCGTCACCGCCGACCACGCGGAGCGCGCCGCCGCGGCACTGGACGTACGGCAGGCCGTGAAGACTCTCACACCCGAGCACCGTGACGTCCTGATACTCGTGTACTTCCGCGGTGCGAGCGTGGCGGAAGCCGCCGAGATCCTGGGGATACCGGCCGGTACGGTGAAGTCCCGCGCCTACTACGCGCTCCGCGCCCTGCGCCGCGTGCTGCCCGGATACGCGACCGATCCGCACTGAAACCGGATGCCGGGTCAAGTCTCGGCAAAGCGCCTTGCCGTGACCGGTGCCGGGGCCATGAGCTGTCCTCATCCGTGTTCCGGGCGGGGGCCGGGTTCGGGCGACACGTACGCACGCACCGGAGGAAGGCAGGCAGGGATGCTGCACAGAGGTCACGAGCACACGGGCGACACCGGCGGCGGCGAACTCACCGTCCCCATGGCCTGGTTGTACGCCGAGTACATCGCCGACGAGCTGCTGCGCACCGGCGATCTGATGCCACCCACGTCCTTCGAGTTCCGCGCGGGCCGCGACGCCCTCGCCCTCACCGTCTTCCTCTCCGACACCGACGGCGAACTCTCCTGCGTCCGCGTGGTCTCCCACCTGGAGCACTGGCTCTCCCTCACGGCCTACGACCATCTCTGGCGGGACTGGGTCCACGACCGCCTGACCGCCCTGACCACGGAGTCCACCGGCCCCTCCCCCGACCTCGCCCTGGCCACCTCGGCCTGGCGCTGGCTGGAAGAAACGGAACTTCTCGCACCGGACCTGGACGCGGTACCGGGCCGCACGGCGCCCTTCGGGGAGGACGACGGCCCGAAGGTGTGGACACCGGCATGGCGACTGGGGCTCCCACTCGGGCACCTGGCGATCCACCTGTTCTGACCGACTGCGCCTGCCGCCGAGTCGGCCGTTTCAGGCACCCCCGACCGGCCGGAGAACGGCAGGCGAGACGATCATGCCGGGATGGATCACACGCCCATGTGCGACGGGGCGGTGCGGCTGCTGTCGTATCCGATGTGAGCCACCTTCAAGGCACAGGGGAAGACCGTGGGAATCGAACTGGAACTGCACTCGGGCCGACCCCGACGAAAAGGCTCGTCCCGGGACACCTTGCTCCGGGGCTCATACCGTCACGGCGAAGCCCTGGCGACAGCACTCAGCCCCCTCGACCGCCACGGCTCGGGCAAGCTCGGCTGGGTGGATCCGTACGGCGACACCCTGTTCAACGAACAGGAGGCCCAGATCGCCCGCGAGGAAGCCACCGCGCCGGCCCAGCGGTGCGCCGACGAGCGCCAGAAGGCGGCCCTGCTCGACCTCGCGGAACTCCTGGAGGCGTGCGCGGCGACGCCGGGTAGCTATTTGTGGTTCATGGGCGACTAACCGGTCATTCAGGCCACCCGCCCCCACAGGTCATCAGGAAGCGGGCCGGTCCCCGGTGGCCGCGGTTGCCTGGGCGAGATGTGCGTGCAGGGCGAGGAGCGGGGTCCAGGGGGCGACGCTGTAACGGATCGCACCCTTCGACGCGGTGTATGCCGTCGTCGGGTATCGGGTCGTAGGGCAAGCGGCTGATGGCGCTCTGGAGTCGGAGAACCTGGTCGCCGAACTCGGTGGTGGGCATGGTCAGCAACCAGTAGTACGCACGGCCGCCGGGCTGCCAACCAGGCCGCCGCCAGTGATCGGTGACCTCGCCGAGCTGCTCGAACGCGGTCCAGTCGTGGGCCGCCACAGTGGCTGGGTCGTCGGGGTCCGTAGGCGGGTCGGCGGGAAAGGCGTCGGGGTGTGGTTCGAGCCGCACGGACACGTCCTCCTCGGGTCGGGGACGACATCCTGGCACTCAAGAGCTGTTCGAACCCCGAGCTGTTCGAACCCCGCCTACGCAACCCAGCAGTAGACCCCATCGCCCCGGCGCCGGGCACGTCTCGCGAGAGCCGCCGGCTCGCCCACGATCGCATCGGCGATCTCCGCCCCGATGGCCTCGCCGTCCTCGGCGCGCAGCGCGACCCACGACGCCGCGATGTCGCGCGACCCGGAGTGCCCGGTATCGGCGAGTGCGGCGGACAGGCGAGGTGATAGCGCGAAGACGACGCAGCCGTCACCGTCCTGACCGGCGACGATGCGCGGCTCACCGGCGTCGGCGAGTTCCTCGAAGCCGCCGTCGGTGAGCAGGCATTCCCACTCGACGACGGCTCCATCGGGGTCGAAGTTGCCGAAGGAGAGCGACTCGAAGGCGCGTCCCGGCCCGGTCTGGAGCGCCGAAGCGGCCGAGGTGTCATCCGGCGCCGCGAAGAACTTGACGATGTTGCTCACCGGGACATCGTGCCGGAGTCGGCGCGGGAGCGGGTGTCGCCGTCAGGCCGGCCGGGCCCCCTGGAGCCCCTGCAGGAGCAGGGCGATCAGGCGTCGGGGGTCGTAGCGGGGGTCGTTCTCGCGCCCCACGCAGAGGTTGCCGATGCCGCGCAGCAGCTCGTACGGCTGGGTGCCGGGGCTGATCTCGCCGGATTCGGCCGCGGCGTCGAGGAGGTGGGCGCAGACGGGCAGGAGGCGGTCGAGGAAGTAGGTGTGGAGGGCGGCGAAGCGGTCGCTGTCGGACTGGAGGGCATCGGCGAGCCCGTGCTTGGTGACGAGGAAGTCGACGAAGAGGTCGACCCACTGGCACAGGGCGTCGAACGGAGAGTCGGCGGCGGCGAGCAGGGTCGGGCCCGCTTCCGCGCACGCCTCGATCTGATGCCGGTAGACGGCGGTGACGAGGTCCGCCCGGGTCGGGAAGTGGCGGTAGATCGTGGCCATTCCGACGCCCGCCCGGGCCGCGATCCGGCGGATCGGCGCGTCGACACCGGAGCTGACGAACACCTCGGCGGCGGTGGTGAGCACCGCCTGCCGGTTGCGCTGGGCGTCGGCCCGCTTGCCTCGGGACGGCGGCTCCTCCGCAGGGCTCCCGGTGACCATCACGTAGTCCTTCCGTCCTTCCACGCCGATTGACAAAACGGAGCAGCGCTCCGGATAGTAAGTGGAGCGTCGTTCCGTTTCAGTTTAGCCGGTACGGGACGGCCTTCACCGGCATGCCCGTCGAAAGGAATCCCCCACCGTGAGCACATCCTCCGCAACCGGCGCCGACGTCCCGGGTGCACCGGTCCTGTCCTTCAGCCCCGTGACCCTCCCGGCGCCCGGACGCCCCGTGGACCTCCAGGTGCGCGTCTCCGTACCCGCGACCGGAACCGGCCTTCCCGTCCTCCTCCTCTCCCACGGCCACGGCCCCTCGAACAACCTCTCCTCGCTCAACGGCTACGCGCCGCTCGCCACCTTCTGGGCCGCTCATGGATTCGTCGTCGTACAGCCCACCCACCTCACGTCCCGGACGCTGACCCACCTGGTCTCCGACGCACCCGGCGCCCCCGACTTCTGGCGTTCCCGCGCCGAGGACATGACCCACGTCCTCGACCGGCTCGACGTGATCGAGCGCACCGTGCCCCGGCTCGCGGGACGGATCGACCACACCAAGGTCGCCGTCGCCGGACACTCGCTCGGCGGCTTCACCGCCGCCCTCCTGCTGGGGGCCAGGATCACCGACCCGGACACCGGGGACGTGGTGCGCCTCGCCGAGCCCCGGATCAAGGCGGGCGTACTGCTCGCCGCGCCCGGCCGGGGAGGCGAGGTGTTCAACGGCCCCATGGCGAAGCAGTGGCCGATCATCGGGGCCGTCGACTTCTCGACCATGACCACGCCCGCGCTGGTCGTCGCGGGCGACAAGGACGACTCCCGGCACTTCACGGACATGGGACCGGACTGGCACGCCGACCCCTACACCCTCGCCCCCGGTCCCAAGACCCTGCTCACCCTGTTCGGCGCGGAACACGGACTCGGCGGGATCGCCGGATACGACGCCGCCGAGACCACGGACGAGGACCCCGCCCGGGTCACCGCCCTGGCAGGACTCGTCGCGGCCTACCTTCGCGGCCGACTCACCCCGGGCGACGACTCCTGGACAACCGCGTGCCAGGCGCTGACGACCGCCGCCACCCCGGTCGGACGGGTCGAATCCAAGTAGGTTCAGTTCTGGTTCACCGGCCACACCGCGGCCGGGTCGCAGTGGGCCGGGCAGGCCAGCAGATAGTTCTCGTTGCCGAGGAAGAGCCCGTAGGTGTCGGCGCCGACGCTGTAGGGCTGCTCCGGCAGGCCCGGGTGGACGGCGAATTCCATGCCCTCCGGCACCTGGCAGAGGTACACCAGGTCGGCGCCGCACGCGCACCGGTAGAACTCGGGGTACTGCGCCCAGGACGGCGTACCGCCCACTTTGAACTCCTGGGCCCCCAGCCCCCGCGCGTCGGGGTCGTCCGCGAAGGGGCGCAGGGTCAACGGCAGGGCGCGCAGAGACGGTTCGGGCTCCGCCGTCGGCAGCGTCGCGTGGCGCTGGAGCAGCACGCGCCAGAACGGAGCCGGAAAGGGCGGCTGTGGAGCGTCCCAGTACCGGGGCACGAGACGGCCGTCGGCCAGCTGCGGGTCCGACGCGTCGTTGTGCGCGCGGCAGTGGAAGACCAACAGGTGGTCTCCGCCGAAAGGTTCCAGGCCGAGGGGGATGTCGAGCTGGAAGAACAGTGCCATCCGCTCGCCGCAGAAGCACTCGGGCCACTCCTGGCCCTCGTCGAGGAAGGGCCAGCCGCCCACCGAGTTCCGCGCTGGACCGGCCAACGGCTCGGTTCCGACCTCGATCGCGTACGCGGGCAGCACCGCCCGCTCATCCCGCCCATCCCGCTCATCCTGTTCGATCATCCGCTCACTCTAGGGGCCGCCCGCCCGGTGCTGCGGGGCGGCAAGGCGCGAGGTCAGGCGAACGTGCGGCGATAGGACTGCGGGCTGACACCCGTGGTGCGTTTGAAGCGGTCGCGGAAGGTGGTCGGCGAGCTGAAGCCGACCTGGTGGCCGATGCGTTCGACGGAGTGGGACGTGGTTTCGAGCAGGTGCTGGGCCTGGCGGATGCGGGCGCGGTGGAGCCATTGCAGCGGGGTGGTGCCGGTCTGGTCGCGGAAGCGGCGGATCAGGGTGCGGGTGCTGGTACCGGCGCGCTCGGCGATGTCGGCGAGGGTGAGATCGCGGGCCAGGTTCTCCCGCAGCCAGGTGAGCAGCGCCTCCAGCTCGGAGCCCTGCGGTGTGGGCGAGTGGTCGTGGACGATGAACTGGGCCTGCCCGCCCTCCCGTTCGAGGGGCATCACCGACAGGCGGGCGGAATCGGCGGCGACGGCCGAGCCGTAGTCGCGGCGGATCATGTGCAGGCACAGATCCAGGCCCGCGGCCGCGCCGGCCGAGGTGAGGAACTGGCCGTTGTCGACGTAGAGGACGTCCGGGTCGACGTCGAGGGCCGGGTGGGTGGCGGCCAGGAGCGCGGCCGCGCGCCAGTGGGTCGTGACGCGCAGCCCGTCGAGGAGCCCGGTGGCGGCCAGCGGGAAGGTGCCCACGCAGATGGAGGCGATCCGTGTGCCCTCGGCGGCAGCCGACCGCAGCGCGTCCCGTACGGCGGGCGGGAGCGGGGCGGTGGGTTCGGCGATGCCCGGCACGATGATCGTGTCCGCGCCCCGGAGGCCCTCCAGTCCCCAGGGGGCGCGCAGGGAGAAGGCCCCGGCGTCGATCTCGGCGCGCTCGGCGCACACCCGTACCTGGTAGCCGGGGCGCCCGTCGGGCAGCCGGGTCCGGGAGAAGACCTCGACCGGGGTGGACAGGTCGAACGGGATCACCTGGTCGAGTGCGAGAACGGCGACGGTGTGCATGGCGCGAACGTACCTCTCCACCGTGGCGAGAACGCATCTCTCCACCGGCTCGACGGACTCCGGTCCTGCACCGGAGATCTCAGGATCACCACGGCTCCGGGCCTTCCGGAAGCCCTTGGCACTATCCCGTTGAAACCTGGCACCAGTGCCACTGGGCGATCACGACGACAGCCGGTTGACTTCGAGGCGTCCGTGGGAAATCGACCCCGAAGGAACCTCCATGCACGTTCAGGTTGTGCTGTTCGACGGCTTCGATCCGCTCGATGTCATCGCCCCCTACGAGGTGCTGTACGCGGGCGGCTCGGCCTCGGACGGTGCGGTGACCGTCGAGCTGGTCTCCGCGGAGGGCCCCCGTGAGGTGATCGGCGGCACCGGAGGACTGGCACTGCGCGCGACCGGCGCCCTCGACCTCGAACGCGCGGACGTGATCCTGGTGCCCGGCGCCTCCGGCCGCGTGGGCGAACCCGGCGAGGTCCCGGAGGGAGAGGTGGGCACCGGCGAGCGGGAGCGGGACGGATTCGTCCCGGTGCTGCTGGGCCGCACCCTGACCACCGGGCTCCCCGCGCTCCTCAAGGAGGCCATGGACGACCCGGACATCACCGTCGCCAGCGTCTGCGGCGGCTCGCTCGTCCTGGCCATGGCGGGCCTGCTGGAGGGACGGCACGCCACCACCCATCACCTGGGCTTCGACCTGCTGGACGCCACCGGCGCCCACGCGGTCCGCGCCCGCGTCGTGGACGACGGCGACCTGATCACCGGCGCCGGTGTCACCTCCGGGCTCGACCTGGGTCTGTATCTGCTGGAGCGCGAGGTGGGCCCCCGGATCGCGCACGCCGTCGAAGAGCTCTTCGCCCACGAGCGGCGCGGCACCGTCTGGCGGGCCCAGGGCCCGACGCCCACCACCCTCTGAACGCCCACCGTCCTCTGAACGTCTGCCACTTCTGAACGCGCTCGGCCCCTCGCGGACCGACCGCCCCATCCACCCCGCACCGTCCGAAGGAACACCGGCATGTCCGTCGAAGGCACCTGGCGCCTCACCGTCTCCACCCCCATCGGCAGAATCGAGGCCGTGGTCGAACTCCGTGAGCGGGACGGCGTCCTGACCGGCGTCGCCCACGGAACCGGCGAGGAGGTACCGCTCGACGACATCACCGTCGACGGCGACCGGCTCACCTGGAGGCAAGCCGTCACCAAGCCCCTGCGGCTGAATCTGGCGTTCGACGTGACGGTCGACGGCGACACCCTCCGGGGCGTCTCCCGCGCGGGCCGCCTTCCGTCCTCGAAGGTCACCGGCGAGCGTCGGCCCGGACTGGAGTACCAGGCGTGACCAAGCTCCTTCTCTCGCTGCATGTCCTGGCCGCTCTCGTCGCCGTCGGACCGGTCACCGTCGCCGCGAGCATGTTCCCCGCGACACTGCGCCGCGCCCTCGGCAACGGCGACGGCGGCGGCGACACCGAGGCCCGGACGACCCTGCGGACACTGCACCGCATCTGCCGCGTCTACGCGGGCATCGGCGTCGCCGTTCCCCTCTTCGGATTCGCCACGGCGAGCAGTCTCGGCGTGCTCGGCGACGCCTGGCTGATCGTCTCGATCCTGCTGACCGCGGCGGCCGCCGGAATCCTGGCCTTGCTGATCCTGCCCGCCCAGGAGGATGCGCTGGACGACGAGACGGACGCCGCCCTGCTCTCGTCAACTCCCGTGTCTCCAGGCCGCCTTGCCATGCTCACCGGCATCTTCAACCTGCTGTGGGCCACGGTCACCGTACTGATGATCATCCGCCCCGGCTCCACCACGGGGGCGTGACCATGACCCGTTTCCCCGCCCTGACCAGGGCCTTTGCCCCGCTCCCGAAACGGACCGGAAATCGCACCAATCCGAACGCCCATCCGCTCCGAATCTCTTCGCCGTGATTCTGGGTGTGGCTTGAGTGATTCGGCCGTGCTCTGCGTACGGATGGGTGCAACGAGTAACCCCCCACCCGCACCCACCGGCACGAGGTTTCGGCATGAGGTCCCTGGAAAGGCATCGCGACGTCGGCGCTTATGCGCTCGGCGTGCTGGACGAGGCGGATGCCTTCCGCTTCGAGGACCATCTCGTGGAGTGTCCCCAGTGCGCGGCACGGGCGACCGAATTCGGGCCCACCGCACGGCAGTTGATGCTGTTCCGGCAGGCTACACCGCAGTTCGTGCCGCCGCTCGCGCAACCCGGTCCCCGGCTGCTGGAGCGGCTGCTCGGTGAGATCGGCGTACGGCGCCGGGCGAACCGGCGTCGGTTCCTGTACGGCCTCGCCGCCTCCGTCGTGCTGGCGGTCGCCGGATCGGCGCTGGCGCTCCAGCTGGGGTCAAGTGCCGCGCCGGAGGCGAGAGTTACGGCGGCCACCGACCCGAGCACCGGTGTGTGGGCGCAGGTCACGGCCGAAGACGCGGACTGGGGCAGCGGGTTGAGCGTGAAGGTGCGCGACTCCTCCGGGCCGCATTCGTGCCGTCTCTTCGTGGTCGGGCGGGACGGTTCGGAGCAGGCGGTGGGCGGCTGGAGCGTCGGGGCGCACGAGAGCGGTACGACGTCCACGACCGCCGGGTCCTCGATGAGCCCCGACGACATCGACCACTACGACGTGCGCACCTCGGACGGACAGCGCCTGGTGACGCTTCCGGCCCACTGACATCCGCCATGCAAAGACAGCTCTCACTTCAGCAGCCGTGACAGCCTCCGGTCGGCCAGCGGCTTCCCGCCCGTCTGGCACGTCGGGCAGTACTGGAGCGAGGAGTCGCTGAAGGAGACCTCGCGGATCGTGTCCCCGCACACCGGGCACGGTTCGCCGGTCCGGCCGTGGACGCGCAACCCGCTCTTCTTCTCCGCCTTCAGCCGCCCGGCGGCAACCCCCCGCGACCGCTCCACCGCCTCGGTGAGGGTCGTGCGCAGCGCCTCGTACAGCCGGGACGTCTCCTCGGGCGTCAGCGAGGCCGCCAGCTTGAACGGGGACATCTTCGCGGCGTGCAGGATCTCGTCGCTGTAGGCGTTGCCGACCCCGGCGATCAGTGACTGGTCCCGCAACGCGCCCTTGAGCTGCCGCCGCTCGCCCTTGAGCAGCGCGGACAGGCGTTCCTCGTCGAAGCCGTCGGCCAGTGGATCGGGGCCAAGACGGGCGATGCCGGGCACCTCGGCCGGGTCGCGGACGACGTACACCGCGAGCCGCTTCTGCGTACCCGCCTCGGTCAGGTCGAAGCCCTCCCCCGTGTCCAGGGCCACGCGCAGCGCCAGCGGCCCTTTGCCCGGGCGCGGCGGGCCGTCCGGCAGCCGGTCGCGCCACTGGAGCCAGCCCGCGCGGGCCAGATGGGTGATCACATGGAGGCCGCCGTCCGTCTCCAGGTCCAGGAACTTGCCGTACCGGCGTACGGCGGTGATCTCCGCGCCCTCCACGGCGGCGGGGGGCGGGTCGTACGTCTTCAGGACGCTGATCGCCACCGGCAGGACGCGCACCACCCGGCGTCCCGCCAGGTGTTCGGCGAGGAAGTCCCTGAGCGCTTCCACCTCGGGCAGTTCCGGCATACGTCCAGGGTGCCATCCGGTGCCGACAGCGCCAGGCGGACACGTGACGGAGACGACCGTACGTCAGCCCTCCCCGCCCTCCCCTTCCTCCCGCACCTCGAACTCGCACCACACCGCCTTGCCCCCGCCCCGCGCCTCCACTCCCCACCGGTCGGCCAGCAGCTCCACCAGCAGCAGCCCGCGTCCGGAGACGCCCTCCGCGCCCGCCTCGCGCCGCCGGGGCAGGGCGCTGGAGGAGTCCTCGACCTCGACGCGGAGCTTGCGTTCCGGGCCGTCGAGGACCCGGAGGGTCACGGCCGCCGAGCCCTCCGTGTGCATGAGGACGTTGGTGACCAGTTCGTCGGTGACGAGCTCGATGTCGTCGGCGCGCTCGCGGGCGCCCCAGGCGCGAACGGCGGTGCGGATCATGTGGCGGGCGCGGGAAAGGGCCTCGGGGTCGCCGGGGGCGACATGACGGCGGAGCCGGCCGCCCGCGAGGGGTGTCTCGGGGACGCGGCGCCGGAGGAGCAGCAGGGCCACGTCGTCCTCGCCGCCGCGCTCCTCGGCCATGCCGATCAGCCGCGCGGCGAGTTCGCGGACGTCCTGGGGTCCGGCGGCGACGGCGGAGGCGAGGGCGCGCATCCCGTCGTCGAGGTCGACGCCGGGCTGTTCGACCAGGCCGTCCGTGCACAGGACCAGGGTGCGCCCTGGGTCGAGTTCCAGGGTGGTGATCGGGTACTCCAGACGGCCGAACTCGGCGGACAGGCCGAGCGGCAGCCCGCCCTCGACGGGGACGCGGCGGCAGGTGCCGTCGGAGTAGCGCAGGAGCGGGTCGAGGTGGCCCGCGCGGACCATCTGGACGACGCCGGTGGACAGGTCGGCCTGGGCGTAGAGGCAGGTCGCGAACCGGTCGGTGTCGAGTTCGTGCAGGAAGACGGAGGCGCGGGCCATCACCGCGGCCGGGGTGTGCCCCTCGGCGGCGTAGGCGCGCAGCACGATCCGCAGCTGGCCCATGACGGCGGCGGCGTGGGTGTCGTGGCCCTGGACGTCGCCGATGACCGCGCCGACGCGGCCGCCGGGCAGCGGGATCAGGTCGTACCAGTCGCCGCCGATGTCGCGGCCGAGGGCCGCCGAGCGGTAGCGCACGGCCACCTCGGCGCCGCGCACGCTGGGGATGGTGCGGGGCAGCATCGCCTGCTGGAGGTTCTGGGCGAGGTCCTTGTCCTGCTCGTAGAGCATGGCGCGCTGCAGGCTCTGCGCGATGCTGCTGCCGAGCGCGACGAGGACGGCCCGCTCCTCGGCGGAGAAGCCGCGCCGGTCGCTGTAGAGCAGGCCGAGGGCGCCGATGGGGCGGCCCTGGGCGATCAGCGGGAGGTAGGCCGCGGAGGTGATGTGCAGTCCGGTGAGGTGCGGCCAGAGGATGGGGTAGCCGTCGGCGAACTCCTCCGGGGACTCGATGAAGCGCGGGGCGAGCGTGCGGACGACCTCGCTCATCGGGTACGGCTCGTCGATCCGGGTGATCCGGGTGCCGGGCACGAAGCTCCCGGCCAGCCCCTCGGCGACCAGCCGGATGCGCCCGGCCTCCACCAGGCCCATGACCACGCTGGCCACGCCGAGGTGCCGGATGCCGTGGGTGTCCTTGAGCACGTCGATCACGTCGTGGACGCTGCGGGCGTGGGCGAGGGCGGCGGTGATGACCTGGACGACGTTGGTCTGGCGGCGGAACGCCTCGTCGCGCAGGGTGCGCGGCCCATGGACGGGGCTCTCGGCGAGTTCCCGGGTGGCGTCGCGGACGATGCCGACGACCCGGTGCGGGCGTCCGGTGCCGTCGCGGCGGATGGCGCCCTGGCTGTGGGTCCAGCGGTAGCCGCCGTCGCGGCGGCGGATGCGGAAGTAGGTGCCGTAGTGCTCGCTGCCGTCCTTGATGGCGCGGGCCACCACGGCGTCGAGATGGGCGGCCTCGGGCGGCGGCATCCGCGCGGCCAGGGACTCCAGGCGGCCGTCGTACTCCTCGGGGAGCAGGTCGAAGACCTCGTGGGCGCGGGCGTCCATGTGGAAGAGACCCGCGTCCAGGTCCCAGTCGAAGGTGCCCATGCCGTTGAGCGCCAGGATCGTGTCCGGGTGGGCGGGCGAGTCCTCCGGGAGTGACAGGGCACTCGCTCCCCGTTCAGCCATGGAGCCACCTTGCCAGCAATCGGCGGATTCTTCGAGTGCTGCACAGGCGTCCGGTTAGCCGTGCCGGGGCGCGCGGTACATGGAGTGGCGGGCGTCGAGCGGCCGTGTCCGGAGCGGCCGCGTTCCGAGCGGCCGCGCGGGAGGCAGGAGCGTCGTGGACTGGTTCACCGCACCCGGGTACTGGCTGAGCCGCCTGGTGTTCCAGCGGGGGCTTGCCGGGCTGTACCTCGTGGCGTTCCTGACGGCGGCCCTCCAGTTCCGGGCGCTGCTCGGCGAGCGCGGGATGACGCCGATCCCCCGGTATCTGGCGCGCACGCGCTTCCGCCGGGCACCGAGCCTGTTCCAGCTGCACTACTCGGACCGCTTCTTCGCCGGGTGCGCGTGGGCGGGCTGCGCGGTGTCGGCGGCGCTGATCGCCGGGGCGGACTCGCTGCTGCCGCTGTGGGCCGGGGTGCTGCTGTGGCTGGTGCCGTGGGCGCTGTACCTGTCGATCGTGAACGTCGGCCAGACCTGGTACGCGTTCGGCTGGGAGTCGCTGCTCCTTGAGGTCGGCTTCCTCGCGGCCTTCCTCGGCAACGACGAGGTGGCGCCCCCGATCGTGGTGCTGTTCCTGCTGCGCTGGGTGCTGTTCCGGGTGGAGTTCGGGGCCGGGCTGATCAAGATCCGCGGCGACCGGTGCTGGCGCGACCTGACCTGCCTCTACTACCACCACGAGACCCAGCCGATGCCGGGCCCGCTGAGCTGGTTCTTCCACCATCTGCCGAAACCGCTGCACCGGGTGGAGGTGGCGGCCAACCACTTCACCCAACTCGTCGTCCCCTTCCTGCTGTTCACCCCGCAGCCGATCGCCTCGGCCGCCGCCGCGCTGATGATCGTGACCCAGCTGTGGCTGGTGCTGTCCGGCAACTTCGCCTGGCTGAACTGGATCACCATCGTGCTCGCGTTCTCCGCGCTGCTCCTCCCCACGGACGCGCCCTCCGTGCCCCCGGCGCCGCTCTGGTACGAGGTCCTGGTCCTCGCGGTCGGCGCGGGCCTGCTCTTCCTGAGCCACCGCCCGGTGCTGAACATGGTCTCCCGCCGCCAGGTCATGAACCGCTCCTACGACCCGCTGCACCTGGTCAACACCTACGGCGCGTTCGGCAGCGTGGGCCGGGTGCGGTACGAGGTGGTGGTCGAGGGCACCTACGACGATCCGCCCCGGGAGGACTCCGACTGGCGGGCGTACGAGTTCCGGGGCAAGCCGGGCGACCTGCGCCACTGGCCGCGCCAGTTCGCGCCGTACCATCTGCGCCTGGACTGGCTGATGTGGTTC
This sequence comes from Streptomyces sp. SID4985, assembly GCF_009863025.1. Taxonomy (GTDB): domain Bacteria; phylum Actinomycetota; class Actinomycetes; order Streptomycetales; family Streptomycetaceae; genus Streptomyces. Next base: position 18,094 of record NZ_WWIR01000184.1, read on the forward strand.
GCCGCGCTGTCGCCGGGCTATGCCGGGGAGTGGTTCGGCGGCCTGGTGGAACGGCTCCTGGAGGGCGACCGGGCCACCCTGCGCCTGCTGCGCCGCTCCCCCTTCCCGCCCGAGGCCCCGCCCCGCCACATCCGCGCCCGGCTCTTCCGCTACCGGTACACCGACTGGCGGGAACTCAAGGCGACCGGCGCGTGCTGGGAACGGTCGTACGTGCGGGACTATCTGCCGCCGACGCGGCTCATAGGGAGCGGGTGATTCCGCGCGTGTGAGGCACCGCCGGGCTCTCGACGCGGGGCACGCGAGCGTGCACAGTGGCCCCTGCGTGCCCAGCGTCGGGTGCGCGGGACATGACGAGGAGCGTCCGTGAACGACTGGGCAGGCCGCAGCGCCGCCGAGATCGCCGCCGCCGTGCGCGAGAAGCGCGCCACACCCCGTGAGGTGGTCGCCGACCATCTCGCGCGGATCGAACGGCTCGACGGGCGGGTGGGCGCCTTCCGCGCGGTGCGGGCCGAGGCCGCGCTCGCGGAGGCGGACGAGGTCGCGGCCCGGGGCGATCTGGACCGGCTGCCGCTCGCGGGTGTGCCGGTGGCGATCAAGGACAACCTGTCCGTGCGCGGCGAGTCGGTCCGCAACGGCTCCGCGGCGACCCCGGACACCCCGGCCGCCGAGGACCATGTGACGGTGGCCCGGCTGCGGGCGGCGGGCGCGGTGGTCGTGGGCCTGACGAACGTGCCGGAGCTGTGCGTCTTCGGCACCTCCGACAGCGTGTACGGCATCGCCCGCAACCCGTGGGACCTCACGCGTACAGCGGGCGGCTCCTCCGGGGGCAGCGCGGCGGCGGTGGCGGCGGGCCTGGTGCCGCTCGCGGTGGGCAACGACGGCATGGGCTCGCTGCGCATCCCGGCCGCGCACTGCGGTCTGGTCACGCTGAAGCCGGGGCACGGGGTCGTACCGGCCGGGATCGGCAACGGCGACTGGTTCGGGATGTCCGAGAACGGTCCCCTGGCGACCACGACCGAGGATCTGCGGCTGATGCTGTCGGTCCTCGCGGACACGGAGTTCACCGGTCCTGCCGAGCCCGCGCCGCGCCGGATCGCGGTGGGGCTGCGCAGCCCCCTGGCCGGGATCCCCGTGAACGGGGCGTACACCGCGGCGGTGCGGCGGGCCGCCGAGCTGCTGGGCGGGGCGGGCCACACGGTGGAGCACGCCGAGCCGCCCTACCCGCTCGACCTCGGCGTGACCGCGCTGCGCACCTGGACGGCGGGTACGGCGGTGGACGCGGCGGAGCTGGACAAGACGCTGCTCGCCCCGCGCACCCGGACGCATGCCGCCGTCGGCCGCCGCTTCGTCGACTCGGCGCGCGGCGGGGAGGCGCGGAGGCGGCTGCGGGAGCGGCTGGAGCCGTTCTTCGCCGAGCACGATGTGCTGCTGACCCCGGCGCTGGCCCGGCGCGGCCCGAAGGCCGACGCCTGGCACGAGCGCGGCTGGGCGGCCAACCTCGCGGTGAACAGCGCCTGTTCGCCCTTCACCCCGGCCTGGAACCTGACCGGTTGGCCCGCGATGTCGGTGCCTTTCGGCAGGCTGTCCTCGGGTGCCCCGTGCGCGGTGCAGTTGGTGGGCCGTCCGGGCAGCGAGCGCGTACTGCTGGCGGTGGCAGAGGAGTTGGAGCGGCTGCTGCCCTGGCCGCGCACGGCGCCGCTGGAGTCGTAGACGTCAGAAGTCCCGGTACGCCTCAGAGCGCCCGGTACATGATGTGCAGGCCGACCCGGCCGTGCCGGGGGTGCTCGAAGGCGTCCGGGACCGTGCCGAGGACGGTGAAGCCGAGGGCGGTCCACAGGCGGACGGCGGGGTTGGTCTCCACGACGGCGTTGAAGACCATCGCGCGGAAGCCGTGGGCCCGCGCCTCGGCGAGGACGTGTTCGGCGAGGGCGCGGCCGACACCGCGTCCGGTGTGGGCGGGGTCGACCATGAAGGCGGCGTTGGCGATGCCCTCGGCGGGGCCGCCGTAGTTCGGGGTGAGGTAGGCGGAGCCGGTGAGGGTTCCGTCCGCGTCCTCGGCGACGTAGACCCGGCGGGGCGGGGCGGTCCACAGTCGCCGGGCCGCTTCCTCGGTGGTGCCGGGGTCCCAGGTGTAGGTCTCCCCGGCGGCGACGATCCGGTGCCAGAACGGCCAGATCCGCGGCCAGTCGGCGGCCACGGCTTCTCTGATCTGCATGGGCGCGAGTGTGTCACGCCCACACAAAGGCGATCACAACGGTGTGCTCGGGGTCAGTCCACGCTGGGCAGGATGTGCGGCTCGGCGAGGTCGTCCTCGTAGCCGGCCAGGCGGATCGGGGCGGAGCGGGCCCATACGTCGAGGCTGCCGAGTTCTCCGGGCCTGCGTCGGGTCCGCTCCGGGCGTTCGTCGGGGCCCTGTTCGCGATTCGTCTTCTCCGGTGTCACCGCGCACTCCCTCTGTGTCGGGTCGCCCCTCTCCGTTCAGGTTAACCAAATGAGCGGGGCCGCGCTCGACAGTGAGTGCAAACAAGACGTAAGCATTGCGGGTCGCCCGGACCTCAATACCCCACGATGTGTTGCGATTTCATGACACGCGCACCGCGTGACCGTCCGCCGGGTTCACCCACTCGGCCTACGGACCGTCACGCGGTGCCGGTGCGGTTCACCACTTGCCGGGCGCGTAGTCCTTCATGAAGACGCCGTACAGGTCGTCGCCGTGCTCGCCGCGCACGATCGGGTCGTATACACGCGCGGCGCCGTCGATCAGGTCGAGCGGGGCGTGGAAGCCCTCCTCGGCGAGGCGGAGCTTGTCGAAGTGCGGGCGCTCGTCGGTGATCCAGCCGGTGTCGACCGAGGTCATCAGGATGCGGTCGGCGTCGAACATCTCCTGGCCGCTGGTGCGCGTCACCATGTTCATCGCGGCCTTGGCGGCGTTGGTGTTGGGGTGGCCCGCGCCCTTGTAGCCACGGGCGAAGACGCCCTCCATGGCGGAGACGTTCACGACGTACGCGCGTCCGCTCGCCGCCTTCTTCGCGGCCTCGGCCATGCTCGGGCGGAGCTTGCTGATCAGGATGAACGGCGCCGTGTAGTTGCACAGCTGGGTCTCGAGCAGCTCCACCGGGGAGATCTGCTCGATGGTCTGCACCCAGGTGTTGGTGTCGACCACGTCGGGGAGCAGGCCGCCCGCGTCGATGGCGGTGCCGTCCAGGTGCCGGGCGATGCTCGCGTTGCCCGCGACCAGGGCGAGGTCGGCGACCTTCTGGGCCTCGATGCCGCTGGTGCCGATGGGCAGCGCGGCCAGGCCGTCCACGGCGCCGGAGTTGAAGGCGCCGATGACGTGGTGGGCGGGCAGCTCACCGGCGGGCAGCGGCGCGCTCTCGCCGTCGACCAGGGCGGCGTAGGCGGAGGGCAGCCGGCGCACGGTCTGCGTCGCGTTGTTGACGAGGATGTCCAGCGGGCCCGCGTCGGCGACCTGGTCGGCGAGGGCCACGGCCTGGGCGGGGTCGCGCAGGTCGATGCCGACGACCTCCAGGCGGTGCATCCAGTCCGCCGAGTCCTCCATCGCCTTGAAGCGGCGGATGGCGTCCTTGGGGAAGCGCGTGGTGACCGTGGTGTGCGCGCCGTCGCGCAGCAGGCGCAGCGCGATGTACATGCCGATCTTGGCGCGGCCGCCGGTGAGCAGGGCGCGCTTGCCGGTGAGGTCGGCGCGGGCGTCGCGCTTCTCGCGGTTCAGCCGGGCGCAGTCGGGACAGAGCTGGTGGTAGAAGTAGTCGACCTCGACGTAGCGGGTCTTGCAGGTGTAGCAGGAGCGCGGGCGCTGGAGTATGCCCGCGATACGGCCCGCCTCGACCTTGGAGGTGGGCAGGATGCCCTCGGTCTCGTCGTCGATGCGCTCGGCGGAGCCGGTGGCGGTGGCCTCGGTCACGGCGCGGTCGTGCGCGGTCTTGGCGGCGCGGCGCTCCTGGCGGCGGCGCTGCTTGACCGTGCGGTAGATGTGCGAGGTGGCCCGGCGCACCGCGATCGCGTCGGGGTGGTCCACGTCGATCCGGTCCAGCTCCTCCAGCACGCTCAGGCAGACGGCCAGGCGCTCCGGGTCGATCCCCGGTCCGTGGACCACCTCGTCGACGGCCTCCGTGGACACCGAGCCCATGGACGCCGCGCCGTCCTCTGTCACCGTCATCGCGCTGCCGCTTCCCTGATCACCCGAGCGGCGCCCGGAATGGCGCACGCTGTCGAACGGGGAATTTTACGGAGCGCCCGGCCCCGGAACCAAACCGCGGCCGGGACCGGTGACCCATCTCTCCCGGGCCGTGCTCAGCAGACCTCGCAGGCGGCGATCAGCGCGGCCGTCTCGTCCGTGAGCGCTCGGGCGAGAAGGTCCAGGTCGGGCACCGCGCGGGCGTCCGCGACGAGGCCGTAGTGGACGCGGCCCCGGTAGGTCGAGATCGCTACCGCGAGGGACTGGCCGGGGGCCAGCGGGGCGAGCGGATAGACCTCCGTGAGCTGGTGGCCGCCGAGCTTCAGGCCGATGCCGGGCAGGGGCACGCTGGTGACGAGGATGTCGAACCAGAGCCGGGCCGCCTGGCCGACCAGCGGGCCGCCGAGCCGGTGTCCGAGCGCGGGCACGTGGTCCGCGAGCAGGGCGACGGCACCGGCGCCCCGGTGGGGGCCCGCGTCCTTGTTGCGCAGCATCGCGGTGCGCACCGAGTCCAGGCGCCCCAGCGGATCGGGGTCGCCGACCGGAAGCCGTATCAAGTACCCGGAGAGCCGGTTGCCCTGTGGGTGGGCGGTGCGCGGGCGGCGCCGGGAGACGGGGATGAGCGC
>NZ_WWIR01000185.1 GCF_009863025.1 Streptomyces sp. SID4985
GGCGACGACCATGCCGACCCCCGTGATCTCGCTGAACAAGGACGACGCGCCGCGCCCCGCGCCCCGCGCCGTGGACGAGACGGTCCCGACCCCGGTCATCAGGCCGGACGCCGACCGCACGGCCCTGCTCCCGCCGGTGCGCGACGAGCACCGCGAGTCCGAGGTGACGGCCGAGGTGCCGCTGCCCCCGGCGGGCGCCACGGACGAGACGGCCGTACTGCCCCAGGTGCCGGCCGACGAGACCGCCGTACTGCCGCCCGTGCGCGGCGACGGCCGGGCGAGCCGGGTGCCCTCCGGCTACTTCCGCGACGAGCGGACCGGCGGTTCCGACGACAGCACCCGCGAGATGCCCCAGCTCGACGCCGACGGCCGCCCCCGCCGCCCGCGCCCCGACTGGGCCGAGGAGACCCCGCTGGACGACCTGCCGTCGCTGGCGGACGAACTGCTCGGCTCGTACGACGAGCGCGAGTACGGGGCGCGTGACGAGGACGAGGACAGGCGGGGCCGCAACCGGCGCCGCTGAGCGGGACCGAGACAGGGGGGCGCCCCCGGAGCAGCACATACGGCTCCGGGGGCGCCCCTTTTCCGCTGCGTGCCCGGCGCCCGTTTTCGGCGTTGTCGGTGCTCCCCCGCACAATGGAGGCCGGGATACGCGCGGTGTGACGTGCGCGGTGTGACGGAAGGGCGGCGTGACCCATGACCGTATGGGACGACCTCGTCGGGCAGGAGAAGGTCGGCGCGGTGCTCGAGGGCGCCGCGCGGGACGCCGACGCGCTCGTCACGGCCGCCTCCGCCGCCGAGCCGCCGCCGGAGTCGTCGCGGATGACCCACGCCTGGCTGTTCACGGGTCCGCCCGGCGCGGGTCGCAACCAGGCGGCGCGGGCCTTCGCGGCCGCCCTCCAGTGCGTGAGCCCCGACCGCGCCCTCGGCGGCATGCCCGGCTGCGGCTTCTGCGACGGCTGCCACACCGCGCTGCTCGGCACCCACGCGGACGTGACCTCGGTGGCCGCCGTCGGCGCGGAGATCCTGGTCAGGGACATGCGCGACACGGTCCGCAAGTCCTTCACCGCCCCGGCGAACGGACGCTGGCAGATCATCCTCGTGGAGGACGCAGAGCGGCTGAACGAGAAGTCGGCCAACGCCGTCCTCAAGGCCGTCGAGGAGCCCGCCCCGCGCACGGTCTGGCTGCTGTGCGCGCCCTCCATCGAGGACGTGCTGCCCACGATCCGCTCCCGCTGCCGCCACCTGAACCTGCGCACGCCCCCCGTGGACGCCGTCGCCGACATGCTCGTCCGCCGCGACGGCATCGAGCCCGAGGTCGCCGCGGCCGCCGCCCGCGCCACCCAGGGGCACGTCGACCGGGCCCGGCGCCTGGCCACCGACCCGGCGGCCCGCGAGCGCCGTGCCGCCGTGCTCAAGTTGCCGCTGCGCCTGAGCGAGGTCGGCGCCTGTCTGAAGGCCGCCCAGGAGCTGGTCGACGCGGCCGCCGAGGACGCCAAGCAGCTGGCCGAGGAGATGGACGGCAAGGAGTCCGAGGAGCTGAAGGCGGCGCTCGGCGCGGTCCAGGGCGGCCGTATGCCGCGCGGCACGGCGGGCGTCATGAAGGACCTGGAGGACATGCAGAAGCGCCGCCGTACCCGTACGCAGCGCGACAGCCTCGACGTGGCCCTCGGCGACCTCACCGGCTTCTACCGCGACGTCCTCGCCCTCCAGCTCGGCTCCCGTATCGCGCTCGCCAACACCGACGCCGAGGACGCGCTCGACCGCATCGCCCGCTCCAGCTCCCCGGAGTCCACGCTGCGCCGCATCGAGGCGATCGCCGCGTGCCGTACGGCCCTGGACCGCAACGTGGCCCCGCTGCTGGCGGTGGAGGCGATGACGATGGCGCTGCGGGCGGGGTGAGCGGGGGCCGGGTCCTGGTGCCGCACGCCCGCCATACCCCGTACGAGGCATGTACCGTGCACAACGTGTCCGCTCCGTCGCGCAGGGTTACGCTCGCCTGATGCAGACCGAGCCTTCTCCGCGCCGGTACTCCCGGACGCTGTCCCCGGGGTCGCGCGCGCCCCGTACCGCAGGCACCCGTGCCCGCGCCACCGCGGCTCTCCTCGCGGCCGCCGCGCTGCTGCTGACCGCCTGCTCGGCCACCGGCCCGACCGACGCCTCGGCCGCCGCGACGGTCCAGGGCGCGGTGCTGCCCCCGCTGCCGAAGGCGACCCCGGCCGCGCTCGCGCCGTACTACTCCCAGCGGCTGAGCTGGCGCGCGTGCGGTGCCGCCGGTTTCCAGTGCGCGACCTTCAAGGCGCCGCTCGACTACGACAAGCCCGGCTCCGGTGACGTCAAGCTCGCCGTCGTCCGCAAGAAGGCCACCGGCAAGGCCAAGCCGCTCGGCTCCCTGCTGGTGAACCCGGGCGGCCCGGGCGGCTCGGCGATCAACTACCTCCAGCAGTACGCGGCGCTCGGCTACCCGGCCGAGGTCCGCGCCCGGTACGACATGGTCGGCATGGACCCGCGCGGGGTCGGCCGCAGCGATCCGGTCAAGTGTCTCGACGGCCGCCAGATGGACGCCTTCACCGAGACGGACCTGACCCCCGACAGCCCGAAGGAGACGGACGCGCTGGTCGCGGCGGACCGGGGGTTCGCGGAGAGCTGCGGCGCGCACTCGGCGCGGCTGCTGCGGCACGTCTCCACCGTCGAGGCGGCCCGTGACATGGACATCCTGCGCGCCCTGCTCGGCGACCGGAAGCTCAACTACGTCGGCGCCTCGTACGGCACGCTCCTCGGCGCGACCTACGCCGGGCTGTTCCCGCAGCGCACCGGCCGCCTGGTGCTGGACGGCGCGATCGACCCCACCCTGGACGCCCGCCAGGTGAACCTGGACCAGACGGCCGGCTTCGAGACGGCTTTCCAGGCGTTCTCGCGGGACTGCGTGAAGCAGACCGACTGCCCGCTGAACAGCAAGGACCACACCCCGGACCAGGTCGGACAGCGCCTGCAGGCGTTCTTCCGGGAGCTCGACGCCCACCCGATCCCGGCGGGCGACGCGGACGGCCGCGAGCTGGGCGAGCCGCTGGCGACCATCGGCGTGGTCGCGGCGATGTACGACCAGGGCCTCTGGGAGCAGCTGCGCGAGGCCCTCAAGTCGGCCATGGACGAGCACGACGGCGCGGGCCTGCTGGCCCTCGCCGACATCTACTACGAGCGCGACGCCAAGGGCCACTACAGCAACCTGATGATGGCCAACGCGGCCGTGAACTGCCTGGACCTCCCGCCCGCCTTCTCCGGCCCGGACCAGGTGCGCCAAGCCCTTCCGGCGTTCCGCAAGGCCTCCCCGGTCTTCGGCACCAGCCTCGCCTGGGCCTCCCTGAACTGCACCTACTGGCCGGTCAGGGCCATCGGCACCCCCCACCGCATCGAGGCCAAGGGCGCCGCCCCCATCGTGGTCGTGGGCACCACCCGCGACCCCGCCACCCCCTACCGCTGGGCCCGGTCCCTCTCCCGCCAGCTCGCCTCGGGCCGCCTCCTGACCTACGACGGCGACGGCCACACCGCCTACGGCCGCGGCAGCACCTGCGTCGACACCGCGATCGACACCTACCTCCTCAAGGGCACCCCGCCCACCCAGGGCAAGCGCTGCACCTGACCCCACCGCACCGGCCCCCTCCCACCAGGGGGCCGGTACGACCACTCCGCGAACCTGTGTAGACTTACCGACGTTGCCGAGCACTCCGGTGCCCACGCAGCACGCCGCTTTAGCTCAGATGGCCAGAGCAACGCACTCGTAATGCGTAGGTCTCGGGTTCGAATCCCGAAAGCGGCTCACTCTGGAACCCCAGGTCGGATGTCCTCCGGCCTGGGGTTTCTTCGTTCGCCGGAGGTGGTGACGCCGCGTGCCTCGGGCCGCACGGGTGTCGAGCGCGCCACCCCCGGCTCGTCGAGGATCGTGCCGGCCGTGCGGCGGTCCGTCGTGCCGAAGGTCGAGCGGGCGCCCGTCCGGCCGTGAGCAGATCACGTGCTGTTCTGCCGCACATGGGAATGTTGAATTTGAGAGTAAAGCGTGCGGTCATTGGGAAATGGTGCGCCGCTTTTGAGGTTCGGGTGATCTGTTTCCCGGAACCTCAAATTCACCTCAGAACCCTGTGGATTTTGATCACCCTCGCAGAAAATCCTTGACAGAGGTCACCGTTGTGCTGGTAGAAATTCCTTGCGACTTGAGCCGCTGTGACCAGGCTCTGGGATGACCGAAAACAAAAGGGGAAACTGTGGTAAGCAAATGGACGAGTCGAATCGCGGCCGCTTTGGCCGCCCCCGTTATCGCGATTGGCTTCAGCGGCGCGGCCTCGGCTTCCGACCACTCTGTAACGCTGACCAATTCGAAGGTCAACTGTCCTGGGTCCATTGGCGGGCCGCACGACGTCGCGTATCTCTACTTCGTCGACAGCAGCGACACCTTCCGCCTCTGGGACTCGTGCGCTGACGGGCACGGCGTCCGGTCCCAGATCCAAGGGGCCGACATCATCGACGGCTCCTGGGTCACCATGAAGCCCGGCACCCATTACGTCGGCGGAGACGGCGTCTCCACCCAGTTCAAGATCCCGGGCGGCGTGCCCCTCGGGTCCGCATTCCGCATGCGGGTGTGCACGGTCGACGGAGCGAGCGACCCGACGCCTGTCGCGTGCTCGGGCTGGAAGAGCCTGGCCGGCTGAAGAAGGAACACCCGCGGTTTCAGGGGGAACAGGTCGAAGCTCCGTTGGAGCGACAGGGCGGCGAGCCCATTCGCGAACAGCGGAGCTTCGGCTCTCTTCAGGGATTCCCCGCAGGGATATTTTTCAGCTCTCGCGACTCGCGAAAGCGGCGTGGTTGATAAACCCCAGGTCGATGTCGGCCCGGGGTTTCCTGCTGTTCGGGTCGCCGCCGGTCGGAGCCGCTCACTTCGCGTCCGCATAGCACTCCACCACCGCCGTCGTGAACGAGAAGTGGACCGGGGTGTCGCCGAAGGTGAGCCGGGCCGCGAGGGCCGAGGCGTCGTGGATGGCCTGGATCACCTGGTCCGTCTCCTCCGCCGGGCAGTGGACGATCACCTCGTCGTGCTGGAAGAAGACCAGTTCGGCGGAGAGGGAGGCGCAGGTCCGGCGGAGGGCGGCCAGGAGGAGAAGGGTCCAGTCGGCCGCGCTGCCCTGGACGACGAAGTTGCGGGTGAAGCGGCCCCGGGCGCGGGCGCCGCCGCCGTCGGGGGCGGGGGAGTCGTCCAGGGCCAGGGGGATGCCCGCCTCCTCCGCCGCGTCCGGGGTCGCGGTGGCGGGCGGGCAGGTGCGGCCGAGCCAGGTGCGGACCAGGCGGCCTTCCTCGCCCGCGCGGGCGGCGTCGTCCACGTAGGCCACGGCCGCCGGAAAGCGGCGGCGCAGGGCGGCGAGGTTCTTCAGGCCGTCGCCCGAGGTCTGGCCGTACATCGCGCCGAGCACCGCGAGCTTGGCCTGTTCGCGGTTGCCGGAGAAGGCGCGCTCGGAGACGGACTGGTAGAGGTCGCTCTCGCGGGAGGCCACCTCCATGAGGGCCGGGTCGCGGGAGATCGCCGCGAGGACCCGGGGTTCCATCTGGTCCGCGTCGGCCACCACCAGCCGCCAGCCCGGGTCGGCCACCGCCGCGCGCCGGATCACCTTGGGGATCTGCAGCGCGCCCCCGCCGTTCGTCACCCACCGGCCGGTGACCGTGCCTCCGGCCTGGAACTCGGGCCGGAAGCGGCCGTCACGCACCCAGTCGCGCAGCCAGGACCAGCCGTGCGCGACCCAGATGCGGTACAGCCGCTTGTACTCCAACAGCGGCTCCACCGCCGGGTGGTCCACGGAGCGCAGCTCCCAGCGGCGGGTGGAGGTGACCTTGATGCCCGCCTTCGCGAACGCCTTGACCACGTCGGCGGGCAGGTCGGGGCGCACCCGGTGACCGAACGCCGTCGAGATCTCGTCCGCCAGCTCCGCGAGCCGGCGCGGCTCGCCCCCGCCCGCGTACCGCTCGCCGAGCAGGTCGCGCAGCACCTCACGGTGGACCTCGGCGCTCCAGGGCAGTCCCGCGCGGTTCATCTCGGCGGCCACCAGCATCCCGGCCGACTCGGCCGTGGTCAGCAGGCGCATCCGGTCGGGGTGGGCGGTGCGGTCGTGTCTTCGGTGCTGGTCGGCGTAGACCTCCAGGAGGTCCTGGAGCGGCATGCGCGCGGCCGCCGGTTCGAAGAGGGGCGACTGCGAGCCCCGGTCCGCCGGGCGCTGCGGCGGGTCGGGCGGCACGGGGCCGCCCCGGAGGCGGGCCAGGGCGGCGGCGGCCGAGCGCGGCTCGCCGTGTCGGCCCTCGTGGCCCAGCAGGAGTGTCTCGGCGTCCTCGATGTCGTAGCACCGCTCGACTCGCACCCCCGTGGCGAGCAGTCGCGGGTAGACCTCGGCGGTCGACCTCCACACCCAGCGCGTCACCTCCGGGCGGCTCCGCACCGCCTCCGCGAGATCGCTCTCGCGACGCACCGGACCGGCGGGCAGCCCGTCCGGACCGAGGGGGGCGACGTCCACGCCACCGTCCTCGGCCGAAGCGAGCGCCCACCGGTCGGCCATGTACGTGAGTGTGTCAGGGGGGTCTGACAATCGGGTTGACCTGCGGATTCACGGCAGGGGCGGGGGTCTCGGATCAGCCCCGCGCCGCGTCTCCCGCCGCGTCCCCCTCCACGTCGTCCGGATGCACCGGCGGCGCCCCGGCCGCCGCTGCCTGCTTCCGCTGCTCCAGGAGCGCCGCCAGCACCCCGTTCACGTACTGCTCGCTCGCGTCCTTGGTGATGCCGAGCCCGCTGAGGACGCCCGCGCCGTTCTCGTGCTCCAGCAGGGCGAGCAGGATGTGCTCGGTGCCGATGTAGTTGTGGCCGAGGCGGAGCGCCTCGCGGAAGGTCAGCTCCAGGACCTTCTTGGCGGCGGGGCCGTAGGGGACGAGGTCGGGGACGTCCTCGGCCTCCGGGGGGAGCGCGGCGGTCGCGGCCTGGCGTACGGCGTCCAGCGGGACGCCCTGCTCGGCGATCGCCTTCGCGGCCAGGCCCTCCGGCTCGGCCAGCAGGCCGAGGACCAGGTGCTCGGGGCGGCCCTCCGGGTTGCGGGCCGCGATGGACTCGTTGTGCGCGGCCATGACCACCGCCCGCGCGCGCGGGGTGTAGCGGCTGAAGCCCTGGCTCAGGTCGAGGTCCGCCGACTCCTTCGCGACGAACCGCTTCTGTGCCGCCTGCCGGGTCACGCCCATGCTCTTGCCGATGTCGGTCCAGGACGCGCCCGAGCGGCGGGCCTGATCGACGAAGTGGCCGATGAGGTGGTCGGCCACGTCTCCGAGGTGATCGGCGGCGATCACCGCGTCCTGGAGCTGGTCGAGGGGTTCGGGGTGCACCTTCTTGATGGCCGCGATGAGGTCGTCGAGGCGCACGGATGACGTGATGTTGGGGTTGGTCGCCATGTGTCAACCGTAAGTTGACACCTCTTCACTGTCAACCGATGGTTGACGCATGTTCGGGGGTGCGGCGGGTTTTCGGGCAGAGCCCGCACTTGTCCACAGGCTGTGGACAAGTTTTGGCGGACTGTCGGTCGGTCGTGGCACGATCGACGGCGTGACCAGCACTGCCAGCACCGTCGAGCGCGCCTTCCGGGCCGCCCTCTACGACGACACCGACTCCGGCCTCGACACCGGCGCGTCCCTGCTCGCCGCCGACCCCGCCGCCGACGCGGAACTCGACCGGCGCGGCGCGGAGTTCGTCGCCACGGCCTGGCGGCGCGGCTGGCAGCCCGCCGACGTCGTACGACTCGTACGGCGTGAGCTGGACGACCTCCACATACGGCTCGCGGCCACGCTGATCCGGGACCAGGCGGCCGACGACCGGGCGCGCGGGCACCGCTGGGCCGCGCAGCTGGACGCCCTTCGCGAGCAAGTGGCCGAGCCCGTGCGCGCAAGCGACCGGTTCTCGCACGCCACCGCCGTCCTGGAGCTGTACCGCCTGCTGCTGCGGCTGCCCGCCCTGGAGCCGCTGGAGGAACCCCGCCGGGCCGCGAGCCCGGAGGCGTCCCGCACCCTCGGCCGTATCCGCGCCCTGCTCGCCAAGGCCGAGGCCACCACCTACCCGGAGGAGGCGGAGGCCCTGACCGCCAAGGCGCAGGAGCTGACGGCCCGGTACAGCGTGGACGAGGCGCTGCTCGCCGCCGCCGCGCCCGCGCCGGACGCGCCCGGTGCCTGCCGGATAGGGGTCGAGCCGCCGTACGAGCAGGCCAAGGCCGTGTTGCTGGACGCGGTCGCCCGTGCCAACCGCTGCCGCGCGGTGTGGAACGAACCGCTCGCCTTCTCCACCGTCGTCGGTTTCGAGGCGGACCTGGAAGCGGTCGAGCTGCTGTACACCTCACTGCTGGTGCAGGCCACGCACGCGATGGCGAAGGCCGAGGCGGCGCAGCGGGCGGGCGGACGCAAGCGGACCAAGACCTTCCGCCAGTCGTTCCTCGCGGCCTACGCCCATCGCGTCGGCGACCGGCTCGCGGCGGCCGCCGAGACCCAGGTCACCCAGGACCTGCTGCCGGTACTGGCCACCCGGGACATAGCCGTCACCGACCGGATGGAGCGCATGTTCCCGGAGACCACCACGACCCGGCTGCGCGGCGTCAGCGACGCGGCCGGGTGGACGGAGGGCGCCCGCGCGGCGGACGAGGCCCAGGTACGGGCCCGGCGCCGACTGGACTGACGGAGGGAGGGCCGACCGAGGGCGGACTGAGGCCCACCTAGGAGCAGTGGGCCCTACGGCTGCTCAGTCCCCGGCCTGCTGGAAGGCGCTGACGGACGCGTCCGGGGTGGTCTTGCCGGCCTTCGCCGCGACCGTGCCGTACTTCCACGGGAAGCTCTGCGGCTCGCCGCCGCCCGGCAGCGTGATCTCCATGGTGGCCGCCTTCGCGCCCTTCGCGTCCGCGCCGCGCACGTAGTCGATGGTGAAGGTGGCCGAGTCGCCCTTGGCGAGCTTCAGCTTCTGCGCCGTCGCGCCCTCCTGGACGGGCAGCTTCTCCGTGTGGCCGTCCTGGTGGAGGGTGACGCCGGGGAAGTGGTCCAGGGTGCAGGGCGCGCTCTGGTTGGTGATGCTCACCGGCACCTGGCCGCTGTCCCCGGTGGCGGGGGCGACGCTCGCGGAGCCGACCTGCAGCGAGACCGAACCGGCCGCGCAGGACGCGCCGGCCTTGCTCTCGGCGCCGCTCGCCCCGCTTGACCCGCTTGTGCCGCCGTTGTCGCAGGCGGTCAGGGCGAGAGCGGCGGCGAGGGCGGTGAGGGTGAGCGGAATGACGCGCATGAACTGGTCCCATCGAGGGTCGTGACGGTATCCCCGCATCATCGCCCCTGCGCGCGCCGCCCGAGCACGCGCCCCGGCGGATTCACCGCTTCAGGCAGGATTCCGGGCGGCGCCGGGCGCGCGGCGTCCGGACCACGTATGGACCGCCCCGGCTGTCCCGACGCCGATGGACTCTCCCGGCTATCCCAACGCCGAAGGCAGCCCCGAGGGCAGACCCGACGGCAGCCCAGAAGGCAGCGTCCCGCCCTCCGCCTTCGTGTACGTCTCCTTCCCCGGCCCCCCGGACCAGGTGATCTTCAGCTCGTCCTTCGTCGCCGAGTCGACCATCCCCGTGCTCCGGTGGCCGGAGTCGCCCTTGCAGGTGAGGTGGATCATCCGCATGCCCGACTCCTCGCTCGCCGTGCCGCTGCACACCGCGCCGCCGGTCGCGAAGAGCCCCGCCTGCTTACCGGTGATCACCAGGGCCACGACCTTGCCGCCGCTGGTGGTGATCCAGCTGCCCTGGACCTCCGCGACGCCACCCTTGGCGGTGTCCCCGGCGCCGCCGGTCTCCGCCCCGCTCGCGGAGCCGGAAGCCGTGGGTGCCGCGCTCGCCGTGGGGGAGCTGTCCGGGGAGTCGTCCCCGCCGCCCCCACCGCACCCGGTCAGCACCAGCGCGCCGATCACCCCGGCCGCCGCGGCACCGATCCGTACCCGCGCCGTACCCGTTCCCCTGCCGCTCGCCGTAGCCGTAGCCCCAGTCACGTCACGCTCCCAAGCCGTAGCGGGTCGCCCGGGGCGGGAGCCCGCGGACCGCGCAGCAAGTTACCAGCCGTTACCCCTGAGCAGGCGGCCGGAATTGGCCGCTCGGGCGGGGGAACAGGAACGGCCCCGCGCGCGTCTCTTCCTGGTGCGTGAACAGGGCGGCATGTGCCGTCGTATCCCGGGCAGGCGGGGAAGGGCTTCGGTAAAGCGGTCGTCAAAGCTGTAATCGCGGGAACACCCCGCGTGCACGTGCATCTGCTCATTCATCTGCATGTGAACAGGGTTATGATCCGGGTCGGTTGACCGCAGCATCTACTGACCACAGCACCAATGACCACGGCCTTTGCGGCCACATCAGACAGTGCACCACCGGGGAGCGACCTGTGGACCACTACGTTGACAGCGTGTACGGGGGGTACGACGTGTACAACGGCATGGCTGCCACGCAGCTGGTCGGCGTGGCCTGGCAGAAGAGCAGGCACAGCAACTCCCAGGGCTCCTGCGTGGAGTTCGCGCGGCTGCCCGGCGGCGAGGTGGCCGTCCGCAACTCCCGCTTCCCGGACGGCCCCGCGCTCGTCTACACGCGTGCCGAGATCGAGGCCATGCTCCTCGGCATCAAGGACGGCGAGTTCGACCACCTGATCGCGAGCTGACAACCCGCCCGTGCGGCACGGGCGTTGGCAACGATGTCGGGACAGTGATGTCGGGACAACGATGTCGGGACGGTGAGCGCGCCGGGGCCCGCTCAGTCCGCCGACTCCGCCGGCGGCAGCAGGAACAGCGCCCACACCATCTTGCCGCTCAGCGCGCCCGCCAGCGGATGCCAGCCCCAGCCGTCCGCGAAGGAGTCCACGAGGGACAGCCCCCGGCCCGACTCGGCGGAGAAGTCGTCGGACTCGCGGGGCACCGGAGTGCCGTGGCTGGGGTCGCGCACCGCGCACACCAGCCGTCCCGTCCAGTGCATCAGATGCAGCCGCACCGGGGAGGAGTTGGGGCCCGGACAGTCGTCCTCGCCCGCGTCCGCCGCCTCACCGGGCAGTGCGTGCCGCAGCGCGTTGGTGACGAGTTCGGAGACGACGAGCGCGATGTCCTCGGCGCGCTCGCCCACGTCCCAGCGCTCCAGGGTGGCCCGGGTGAAGTGCCGGGCCTCGCGCACCGCTTCGTAGCGGGCGGGCAGCGCGCAGGAGGCGGCCTCGGAGACGGCGGTGGGGTCCAGTGGGGGAAGGCCCTGCCGTAACGGCTTGAGCATGGTCGATCCATTCGTTCCCATGCGAGGCACTCCCGGGAATTCGCGGTCGTTGCGATGCAGCGGTGGCGCGGCCCCATGGTTTCGGATGCGCACAGCAGATGCAAGGGCAGATGCACGTGCACGCGGCCGAATTGCGCCCGCGCGTACCGCTTCTTGGCCATTTTTTCCGCCATCTTGGCCCCAAGTTCCGTCCAGGACCGTGACCCTGGCATAGGAGAAACGGTTGACCTCTTTCCGTTTCTGTAACCGAACGAGTACTGCTCGAAGTGTTTTAGTGGCAGACTGCGGCATCTGAAGACGGTTGGGGAGGCTGGCGAAGTGAGCGCGGGAGAGCCCGGATCGGTGGTGCGGCGGATGCTGCTCGGCTCGCAACTCAGGCGGCTGCGTGAGGCGCGGGGCATCACGCGCGAGGCGGCGGGGTACTCGATCCGCGCCTCCGAGTCCAAGATCAGCCGGATGGAGCTCGGCCGCGTGAGCTTCAAGACCAGGGACGTGGAAGACCTGTTGACGCTCTACGGCGTCGACGCGGAGGCGGAGCGCGAGTCGCTGCTCTCCCTCGCCCGGGAGGCCAACGTGGCGGGCTGGTGGCACAGTTACACCGACGTCCTGCCCAGCTGGTTCCCCACCTACGTCGGCCTGGAGGGCGCCGCCCACCTCATCCGCGTCTACGAGGTCCAGTTCGTGCACGGCCTGCTCCAGACCGAGGAGTACGCGCGCGCGGTGGTCCGGCGCGGCATGAAGGGCGCGAGCACCGCCGACGTGGAGCGCCGGGTCGCGCTGCGCCTGGAGCGGCAGAAGCATCTGCTGGCCGACGACCCGGAGGGCGCCCCCGAGTTCCACATCGTCCTGGACGAGGCCGCGCTGCGCCGTCCGTACGGCGACCGCGAGGTGATGCGCGGCCAGCTCAGGCATCTGATCGAGGTCTCCGAGCGGCCCAACGTGCGGCTCCAGGTCATGCCGTTCGGCCTCGGCGGCCACTCCGGGGAGAGCGGCGCCTTCACCCTGCTCAGCTTCCCCGAGTCCGACCTGTCCGACGTGGTCTACGTCGAGCAGCTGACCAGCGCGCTCTATCTCGACAAGCGCGAGGACGTCATCCAGTACGAGCAGGCGCTCAAGGAGCTCCAGCAGGACAGCCCGGGACCGGCCGAGAGCCGTGACATCCTCCGGGGCATCCTTCAACTCACCTGACGCAAAGCGGTTGTTGAGGGGCCTGTGTGTCTCCGGGCCCCTTGGTGCGTCAGTACGATTGCCTGTGATCAGAACCCGGCGTGGCAGTGTCGTCCGCTAGCGAGTGAGGGATCACATGGCGTCCTATTTCAAGGAACTGGCCCAGCAGTACATCGACGGTGAATGGCGTACGGGGAGCGGCTCCTGGGACGTCATCGACTTCAACCCCTACGACGACGAGAAGCTGGCCGCGATCACCGTCGCCACCGTCGAGGAGGTCGACGACGCCTACCGTGCCGCCGAGCGCGCGCAGAAGAAGTGGGCCGAGACCAACGCCTATGCCCGCCGTGCGGTGTTCGAGCGGGCGCTCGCGCTGATCGAGGAGCGCGAGGAGGAGATCGCCGAGCTGATCGTCGCGGAACTCGGCGGCACCCGGGTGAAGGCGGGCTTCGAGCTGCACCTCGCCAAGGAGTTCCTGCGCGAGTCGATCCACCTGGCGCTGCGCCCCGAGGGCAAGATCCTGCCCTCCCCGGCCGACGGCAAGGAGAACCGCGTCTACCGGGTGCCGGTGGGTGTCGTGGGCGTGATCAGCCCGTTCAACTTCCCCTTCCTGCTGTCGATCAAGTCGGTCGCCCCGGCGCTCGCGCTCGGCAACGGCGTCGTCCTCAAGCCGCACCAGAACACCCCGGTCACGGGCGGCACGCTGATCGCCAAGCTCTTCGAGGACGCGGGCCTGCCCGGCGGGCTGCTCAACGTCGTCATCACCGACATCGCGGAGATCGGGGACGCCTTCATCGAGCACCCGGTGCCCCGGGTCATCTCCTTCACCGGCTCCGACAAGACCGGCCGCCATGTGGCGACCGTCTGCGCGGCCCACTTCAAGCGCGCGGTGCTCGAACTCGGCGGCAACAGCGCCCTGGTGGTCCTGGACGACGCCGACCTCGACTACGCGGTGGACGCGGCGGTCTTCAGCCGGTTCGTGCACCAGGGCCAGGTGTGCATGGCGGCCAACCGGGTGCTCGTGGACCGCTCGGTCGCCGACGAGTTCACCGAGAAGTTCGTCGCCAAGGTCCGCTCGCTGCCGGTGGGCGACCCGCGCGACCCCGGCACCGTCATCGGCCCGGTCATCAACTCCACCCAGGCCAAAGCTCTTTCGGCGGTCGTCGAGCAGGCCCTCGCCGAGGGCGGCACCGCCCTGGTACGCGGCAGCGTCGAGGGCAACCTGGTCGCGCCCAGCGTGCTCACCGCCCTGCCCGAGGGCTCGGCCCTGCTGCGCCAGGAGGTCTTCGGCCCCGTCGTCTTCCTGGTGCCGTTCGACGGCGAGGAGGAGGCGGTACGGATCGTCAACGACACGCCGTACGGCCTCAGCGGCGCGGTCCACACCGGGGACGTCGAGCGCGGTGTGGCCTTCGCGCAGCGGATCGACACCGGCATGTTCCACGTGAACGACGGCACCGTGCACGACGAGCCGCTGGTGCCGTTCGGCGGCGAGAAGCACTCGGGCCTCGGCCGGCTGAACGGCGAGACGACCCTGGAGGCGTTCACCACCACCAAGTGGATCTCGGTCCAGCACGGACGCAGCGCCTTCCCCTTCTGAGGCCCGCCGATACGTCACCGCACCACGGACCATCGAGGACAGGATCTGACCTCGATGGTCCGTAGCGTCTTCCTCGTCAGGGCAACGGACCCGGAGAAGGGCGGACGACCATGGTCACGCACGTACGAGCCGAAGCGCGGGGCGACGAGCGCGGGGCACTCCTCGCGTTCCTGGAGGAGCAGCGCGGCGGCATCCGCCGGGCGGTGCTGGGGCTGACCGAGGAGCAGGCCCGCTCCCGGCCGAGTGCGAGCGAGCTGTCGCTCGGCGGACTGCTCAAGCACGTCGTGGAGATGGAGCGGACCTGGATCGCCCGCGCCCGCCAGGAGCCGCCCGCGGTCCACCGGGACGAGTCCAACTGGCACGAGTGCTTCCAGCTGGTGGGGGACGAGACGGTCGCCTCCCAGCTCGCCCTGTGGGAGGAGGCCGCCGCCGACACGGAGAAGCTGATCCGCTCCGCGCCGAGCCTGGACGACACCTTCCCGCTGCCCGAGGCCCCCTGGTTCCCGCCGGACGAGCGGGTCTCGCTGCGCTGGGTGTGTCTGCACCTGATCCGCGAGACGGCCCGGCACGCCGGCCACGCCGACGTCATCCGCGAGTCGCTCGACGGCAAGACCGCCTTCGAGCTGGTGGCGCTGGAACGGCAGCGGAGCGAACAGGCCGGGTGACCGGCCGGGCGGCACCCGGCCCGCGCCGCCCCTGCGTCAGTGGGGGAACCCGCCGTCAGTGGTGGAACCCCGTCACCGCCCCCTTGTCCGCCGACGACGGCCGCTCCTGCCGCCGCAGCGCGGGCAGCGCGCGGGCCAGGTCGGCCAGGAACAGGTCCGCCAGGTCGTGGGAGAAGCCGTTGCGGCAGACCACCCGCAGCACCGCCAGGTCCTCCCGGTCGGGCGGGAAGGTGTACGCCGGGACCAGCCAGCCGTGCTCGCGCATCCGCCGGGAGACGTCGAACACGTCGTACGACGTGACGTGGTCGGCGGTGGTGAACGCGAACGCGGGCAGCTGGTCGCCCCGGGTGAGGAGGCGGAAGTCGCCCAACGCCTCGACGCGGTCGGCCAGATGGCGGGCCACGTCGCGGGTGGACTGCTGGACGGCGCGGTACCCCTCGCGGCCCAGGCGCAGGAACATGTAGTACTGCGCGACCACCTGCGCGCCGGGCCGGGAGAAGTTGAGCGCGAAGGTGGGCATCTCGCCGCCGAGGTAGTTCACCCGGAAGACCAGCTCCTCCGGCAGCGCCTCGGAGTCGCGCCACAGGGCCCAGCCGACGCCGGGGTAGACCAGCCCGTACTTGTGGCCCGAGGTGTTGATGGAGGCCACGCGCGGCAGGCGGAAGTCCCAGACCAGACCGGGGTCGAGGAAGGGGGCGATCATGCCGCCGGAGGCGCCGTCGACATGGACCGGGATGTCGAGCCCGGTGCGTTCCTGGAGGGCGTCGAGTTCGGCGCACAGCTCGGCTATCGGCTCGTAGGAGCCGTCGAAGGTGGAGCCGAGGATGCCCACGACCCCGATGGTGTTCTCGTCGCACAGCTCGGCCGCCTCGCGCGGGTCGAGGTGGAAGCGGTCGCCCCTCATGGGCACCGTCCGCGGCTCGACCTCCCAGAAGTCGCAGAACTTCTCCCAGCACACCTGGACGTTGACGCCCATCACGAGATTGGGCCGGGCCCCCGGGTAGCGGTCGGCGTTCCGCTTGGACCAGCGGCGCTTGAGCGCCATGCCCGCGAGCATCCCGGCCTCGCTGGAGCCGGTGGTCGAACAGCCCACGACCGCCGAGGGGTCGGGCGCGTTCCACAGCTCGGCCAGCATGGCCACACAGCGCCGCTCCAGCTCGGCGGTGCGCGGGTACTCGTCCTTGTCGACCATGTTCTTGTCGGCGCACTCGGCCATCAGCACCCCGGCCTGCGGCTCCATCCAGGTGGTGACGAAGGTGGCGAGGTTCAGGCGCGCGTTGCCGTCGAGCATCAGCTCGTCGTGCACCAGCTGGTAGGCGGTGGTGGGCGGCAGCGGGGAGTCCGGCAGGCGGTGCGTGGGCGGCGCCTCGGTCATGCCGCTGACGGGGTTGGCCTCGCCGAAGAACGGGTTGACCGACACCTTCCGCTCGTCGCGCTTGCCGGAACCTTTGTGCAGAGCCATCGTCATGCCTCCATACGGGGGATTCAGCGGACCGGGGTGCCGTCCGCGTGGAGCTGCATCTGCGGCCGCCCGGTCACCAGCAGCCAGGCCGGCAGCGAGGCGATGCACAGCAGGGCGAAGATGGTGGGCGAGGCCACCAGGACGGCGGCCGTGAACAGGCTCACCCAGCCCTGCCGGGTGATGGCCAGGAGCATTCCCAGCACGCCGGAGGCCACGCCCAGCGAGGGCTGCACCGCCGGGACGAGCGCGTGCGCGCACAGGCCCACCGCGGCCCCCACGAACACGGCCGGGAAGATGCGCCCGCCCCGGAAGCCGGACGACGCGGCGACGACCAGCGCGGCCGCCTTCACCACCGCCAGCACGGCGTACTGCCCGGCCGTGCGGCCGTCCGGGTCACGGGCCAGCTCGCCGACCTCGGTCAGCCCCTTGAACAGCGTCAGATGACCGCCCGCCGCCGCGAGCGCGCCGAGCACCACGCCGCCCGCCGGGAGCATCAGCATCGGGTGCCGCAGCCGCCCGAAGACCCGGTGGACGTACGGGAAGACGTACACGGCGCACAGGCCGAGCAGCGCCGCCGCCGAGGCCACCGCCATCGCGGCCGGTACGTCGGCCCAGCCGGGGCGGCCGAAGGGCGGCAGGCCGAGGTCGAAGCTCGGCTCGGCCACCAGGGTCGTCGTCATGGCGCCGAACGCGGCGGCCGTCAGCGGCGCGAAGAGGTTGTCCCAGAGCCGTCCGGGCAGCGGGCGCGCGGTCAGCGCCTCGGAGATGACCAGCGCCGCCGCCACCGGCGTGCCGAACAGCGCCCCGATCGTGCCCGCCTCGGCCAGCGTGGGCCACAGCGCGCCCGGCGTCCTTGGCAGGAAGCGGCTGCCCAACCACATGGCGAGGCCGACGTTCACGGCGATGATCGGGTTCTCCGGGCCCAGGCTCGGCCCGCCGGCCAGCATCAGCGCGGTCGCCACCACCAGCCCGGGCAGCACCACCGGGGGCAGCACGGGGGCGTCGAGGCCGAGGGTGGCCGGGTCGGGACCGGCGTGGCCCGGCACGAGCCAGACCACGAGACCGACCGCGACACCCGTCCCGACCAGCATGACGAACATCCACGCCACCGAGTACCGGCCGATGCCCAGCGCGTCCGGCAGCGGCCCCCACAGCACGTGCTGGAGCCGCTCCGCCGCCGTGCTCACCCCGACGAAGATCAGACTCGCGACCACCCCCACCAGCACGGCGGGCAGGATCAGCGGGAGCAGGGCACGCGCCGGAGCCGGAAAGGTCGGGCGCGGCTGCCGCGCGGTGTCCTGGGCCACGGGCACACGATAAGCGGATCAAGCGGACATGACATCCCGAACGGAAACGGCTTGCACCTCACGCGGCGTGAGGCACGAGCGTGTTCCCCGGGCGGTGACGTGCGAGGACGGGAGCGGGACGTGGGGTACTCCACAGGGCAGGTCGCGGGGTTCGCCGGGGTCACCGTGCGGGCCCTGCACCACTGGGACGAGATCGGACTGCTGGTCCCCGGCGAGCGCACCCACGCGGGGCACCGGCGCTACACCGACGCCGATCTCGACCGGCTCCAGCGCATCCTCTTCTACCGGGAACTCGGCTTCCCCCTGGACGAGGTCGCCGTCCTGCTCGACGACCCCGACGCGGACCCGCGCACACACCTGCGTCGGCAGCACGAGCTGCTCACCGCCCGGATCGAGAAGCTGCGGCAGATGGCCGCGGCCGTGGAACACGCCATGGAGGCACGCAGGATGGGCATCGACCTCACCCCGGAGGAACGGTTCGAGGTGTTCGGGGACAAGGACCCCGAGAGTTACGCCGAGGAGGCGGAACAGCGCTGGGGCGGCACCGAGGCGTACGCCGAGTCGCGGCGCCGAGCCGCCCGCTACACCAAGGACGACTGGAAGCGCATGAAGGCCGAGGTGGACGACTGGTCCGCCCGCTACGCCGCCCTCATGGCGGCCGACGAGCCGCCCACGAGCGCGGCCGCGCTCACCATGGCCGAGGAGCACCGCCTCCACATCGACCGCTGGTTCTACCCCTGCCCGCCCGCCATGCACCGCTGCCTGGGCGAGATGTACGTCGCCGACGAGCGCTTCAGGGCGTACTACGACTCGATGCGCCCGGGCCTCGCCGAGCACCTGTACGCGGCGATCACCGCGAACGCGGAGCGGCGGGAGCGGGAGGACGCGGCGGAGGGCGCGGGGGAGTAGGCCGTACGGATCACCGGTCCCGCCGGTCCTGGCCCGGTGTCACTCCCGGGCCAGGACCACCGCCGTGCCGTACGCGCACACCTCGGTGCCGAGGTCGGCGGCCTCGGTCACGTCGAAGCGGAACGCCACGACCGCGTTGGCACCCCGCGCGCGTGCCTGCTCCACCAGCCGCTCCATGGCCTGGTTGCGGGTCTGCACCAGCGTCTTGGTGAGCCCCTTGAGCTCGCCGCCGATCATCGACTTGAGCCCGGCGCCGATCTGGCTGCCCAGATGCCGCGACCTGACGGTGAGGCCGAAGACCTCGCCGAGCACGCGCTCCACCCGGCGTCCGGGCACGTCGTTCGCCGTCACGACCAGTACGTCCGGCTCGGGCCCCTGGCCGCCGCCGTAGTCATCGAGTCCCATGACCCACAGCTTTGCCCCAGTCGCCCCACAGTGCATTCTGGGACCACCGGTGGAACCTGAGCCGGTCACGACGCGTTGATAGCTTTGTGCGGCCGCACATGACGCCACAGCCGCCCTCACCCCTCAGGAGCCCGGACCGTTATGACTCTCGCACTGGGCCCGAGCTGGCTCGATCCCGGAAACCTGCTCGACACGTACGGCATCTGGGGCCTGCTGCTCATCGTCTTCGCGGAGTCGGGTCTGCTCATCGGGTTCTTCCTGCCCGGTGACTCGCTGCTGTTCACCTGCGGTCTGCTGATCACCTCCGGGGACATGGACTTCCCGCTGTGGGGTGCCATCGCCCTGATCTGCCTCGCCGCGATCCTGGGCGACCAGGCGGGCTACATGTTCGGCAAGAAGGTCGGCCCGTCCCTCTTCAGCCGCCCGGACTCACGCCTGTTCAAGCAGGAGAACGTCCTCAAGGCGCACGAGTTCTTCGAGAAGCACGGCCCCAAGTCCCTGGTCCTGGCCCGCTTCGTGCCCGTGGTGCGCACGTTCACGCCGATCATCGCGGGCGTCAGCGGGATGAAGTACCGCTCCTTCCTGGTCTTCAACGTCATCGGCGGCGTCCTGTGGGGCGCGGGTGTGACGCTGCTCGGCTCGTGGCTGGGCAACATCCCGGTCGTCAAGGACAACATCGAGGCGATGCTCATCCTCATCGTCCTCATCTCGGTCGTCCCGATCATCATCGAGTTCCTGCGCGCCCGCTCCAAGGACAAGAAGGCCCGCGCCGAGGAGCCCGAGCGGCCCGAGCACGTCCAGGACGCGCGGCAGCAGCCGTACCCGCAGCCCCCGGCCATGGACGACGCCACCACCCAGCTGCGCCGCATCGAGCCCGAGCCGCACGAGCAGCCCTACGAGCAGCCCCGCCACCCGGAGCAGCAGTACTGGCCGCAGGAGTACGGCCAGCAGCCGCAGCAGCCCCGGCCCGCGTACGGCAACCAGCCCAACCAGCCCTACGGCAACGGCGGTTACACCGACCAGGGCGGCAACGGCCCGTACTACGGCCAGCAGCAGCCCCAGCACCCCCAGCAGCAGCCGCAGTACGACGGCCAGGGCTACGGCGACCCCCAGCAGCAGTACCCCTACGGCTACGACCAGGGCGGCCACCGCGCCCCCTGACCGGTGCCGCGCGGCGGGCCGGGGCCTCAGAAGCCCCTGGTCCGCTTCGCCGCCCGGCGCTTGCCCGGCGAGCCGACCCGCAGGAACAGCCGGAAGAGTTCCGAACCGAGGTTGACCCCGATCGCGATGGCCATGGCGAGCGAGACCGCCTTGGCCAGCGACACAAGGCCCTTGTCGATCTCGTTCTGCGCGATGGACAGCAGCCCGAAGTAGGTCGCCGAACCGGGCAGCAGCGGACCGATCGCCGCCGTCGTGAACGGCAGCGCGGACGCGAACTGATACCGCGACATCAGCTGCCCGAACAGCCCCACCAGGCCCGCCGCCACGGCCGTCGACGCCACCGGCGAGAAGCCGCCGGTGATGTGCATCGCGCCGTACACCGACCAGGCCACACCGCCGTTGAGCGTCACCCACAGGACCGTCGCGCGCTCTTGCTGGAGCAGGATCGCGAAGGTGAACGACAGCACCATGGAGGCCGCGATCTGCAGCAGCGGCCGCTGCGAGATGTGCAGCGCGGTGTCCGGGTTCAGCCGGCCGCCGATCTGCACGCCGAAATACAGGACGGTCAGCACGCCGATGACGATGCCGACGAAGAAGTACATGACTTCCAGCAGGCGCGCGGACGCGGTGATGTAGAAGCCCGTCAGACCGTCCTGCACGCCCGCCACGAGCGCCCGTCCGGGCAGCAGCGCGAAGAGTCCACCGGTGACCACCGCCGACGCCTTCAGGTCCACGTGCGCAAGCGCGAACGCCACACCGATCGCGGCGGGCGGCATCGCGGCCACCGTGAACTGGTAGAACTCCGGCAGCCCGCGCCCCGCGCACAGCCACGCCAGCCGGTCGCCGAGCATCGCGCCGACCGCCGCCGCGACGAACACGATGACGTCACCGCCGACCAGCACGGAGGCCGCGCCCGCGAGCAGACCGCTCGCCAGGGTCAGCGCCCAGCCGGGGTAGGGGTGCCGGTTGCGCCGTATCTCCGCGAGACGGCCGTACGCCTCCTCCAGGGAGACATGCGCCTCGGCGTCCGTCAGATCGTCCACCAGGCGGAACACGGCCGCGAGCCGGGTGTAGTCGGTGCCGCGCCTGCGGACCGTGCGCGAGGCGGTGACCGGGTCCTCGACCAGGGACGGCTGGTAGGAGATCGACAGCAGAGTGAAGGTGACGGTCGGCTCGCAGCGGTCGAGGCCGTAGGAGCGGCACACCGCGAACATCGCGGCCTCCACGTCCTCGGCGCCCTCGCCGCCCGCGAGCAGCAACTCGCCGATGCGCAGGGTCAGGTCGAGCACGCGCGGAACCGCCGGGCCGTCCTCCTCGGCGCGCGCCATCGGCTCCAGCGCCGGGCGGTCGGCCACCGGCATCCGGAGCATGGTGCGCATCCGGTCCTGCCACGGGGCGTCCGTGATCAGGGTGAGCATCGGGACGCCGGTCGCCGGGGTGAAGGCGGGCGGGGCGTGCTTCGCGCTGTAGGTGTGCGGGGTGTTGAACGCCGAGCCCTCCGGCTCCGGCGCGGGCGTCTGCGGGGTCTCCAGGCCCTTCGGCAGCGAGAACTCCGAGGTCGTCTCCGACTCGCTGCCCTTGGCTACGTCGAGCCCCTCCGGAATGGCGAACTCGGACGTGATCTCCGGGTCGTACCGCGCCTCGTCCGACCGGGGCTTGCGGTCCTCCGCCTCCGACACCTCACACCGCTTCCTGAACGACGCATTCCGTTAGGTTCAGTATGCGCATGATCACGCGAGCGGGCCGCGTCACCCCCTGCCGGGGTGACGCGGCCCGCTCGCGAGAAAAGACAGCCGGGGTCAGTGGCCGCCCTGCTCCTTGAGGCGCTTGTACGACCGCTCGATCTCCGCCTCGGCCTCCGTGCGGCCCACCCAGTTGGCACCCTCGACCGACTTGCCGGGCTCCAGGTCCTTGTAGACCTCGAAGAAGTG
>NZ_WWIR01000186.1 GCF_009863025.1 Streptomyces sp. SID4985
CAGAAGCTGGGCATCGGTACGACCGAAACGCTGCGGAAGTGGGTGCGGCAGGACCAGGTCGACGCCGGCGTGCGCCCTGGCGTGACCACCGAGGAGTCGGCCGAGCTGAAGCGGTTGAAGAAGGAGAACGCCGAGCTCAAGCGGGCCAACGAGATCTTGAAAGCTGCGGCAAGTTTCTTCGCGGCCGAGCTCGACCGGCCACATACGCGCTCGTAGCCTTCATCGACGAGCACCGGGACCGCTTCGGCGGTGTCGAGCCGATCTGCCGCGTGCTGACAGAGTACGACTGCAAGATCGCCCCCTCCACCTATTACGCCCACCACAAACGTCGGACCGCGCCGTCGGCCAGGACCGTGCGGGACGGCGAGCTGAAGGCACTGATCCAGCGTGCCTACGACACCAACTACCGTGTCTACGGGGCGAGGAAGATCTGGCGTGAGCTGCACCGTCGAACGCCTGATGCGCGAGCTTGGCATCGCCGGAGCGGTCCGTGGCAAACGCGTGATCACCACGTTGCCCGGCGGGCAGGTCGAACGGGCCCCGGACCTGCTGGACCGCGACTTCGTCGCCGATGCCCCGAACCGCTGCTGGGTCGCGGACTTCACCCACGTGAAGACCTGGGCCGGGGTCGTCTACGTCGCCTTCGTGGTGGACACCTTCTCCCGCCGGATCGTCGGCTGGTCCGCGGCCACCGTGAAGGAGACGGTCTTCGTGTTGGACGCCCTGGAGATGGCGCTCTGGCAGCGCGATCGTGACCAACACCCCATCCGATCAGGAGAGTTGATCCATCATTCCGACGCCGGGTCGCAGTACACGAGTTTCCGGCTCGCCGAGCATCTGGACGCTGCCGGTATCGCCGCCTCGATCGGCTCGGTCGGCTCGGTCGGCGACGCTTACGACAATGCCCTGATGGAGAGCACGATCGGCCTGTTCAAGACCGAGCTGATCAAGCCCCGACGGCCATGGAAGACGCTGTCCGACGTCGAACTCGCCACCGCCGAGTACGTCGACTGGTACAACCACCGACGACTCCACGGTGAGATAGGCCACGTCCCACCCGTCGAATACGAGAACAACCACTACCGAGCAAGCACGAAACCTCAGGTCACAACCAACAATTGAGATCTCTACCGAACCCGGAACGGTTCACGGATCGGCGGTGTGGGCCGCGTTGCTTGAGACGATGTGAGGTTGTACGACTTCCTGCGATGGTCGGCGCTTCTCTCGGAGGCGTCGGAAGCGGCCTGTCCGGGGAATATGCCGACCGGGCCGTGCTCACGGCTTGCGACATCGTCTCAGGCTCCCACGCCTCGGGTGATCAGGCGAAGTTCCGGCTCGCGAACGCGGTGGTGATCGAGGCCGGTGACGTTCTGATGCCGCGTGTCGTCAGTGTGCGCGGCGGCCGGGTTCGGGTTGCTGACGATGCAAAGGAGAGCGTGGCCCTGCTGGGCACCGGTCTGATCGGGGGTGCACTCCTGCCATCGCACGCGGACGCGGACTCGGACTGAGCCCGCCGTCTGCTTACCGCACGCCCTCCCACAACACCCGCTCCTCCGCCCGTAGATCCTTCTGCGGCGTCGACTCCTCGGCGAAGACCATCGTCGTGCGGGTGGTTTCGTCGTACGCGGGCCAGCCGGGGTCGCCGGTGCGGGCGAAGGACACCCAGGCGGTGTGCATCGTGTCGGCGAGGGGCTGGGGTGGGTGGGGGCCGAGGAGCGGGGTGTACGTCGGGTCGGTGAGGCGGTCGAAGACGAAGGGGAGTTCCAGGGCGTGGCAGGCGCCGAGGCGGCCGTCGAACTGCGGGGAGCGCCAGGCGAATTCGTACAGGTGGGAGCCGGGGACGGATTCCGCGAGGCGGACGGCGGGGAGGCGGTAGAACCAGTCCGTGGCCACGGCGTCGAGGAGTTCACCCGGGGTGGCGGCGGGGCGGCCGGCGCGGTAGACGGGGAGGGCCTTGTCGGGGTCGAGGCCGAAGGCCGCCGTCATCGTGCGCAGACGGGACTCGGCGAAGGCGTCGAGGCGGTAGGTGGGCGCGAGGAAGAGGCGGTACTCCTCGCGGTTGGTGCCGATGAGGAGGTCGATGCCGCAGTCCGGGCCCGGGAGGGAGAGGTCGGGCAGGACCGGCTCGAAGGGCATCATGTTGAGCGTGGCCTCGCCCCAAAGGGCGGGATCGGGACGGGTGTTGAGTTCGGTTCGCAGGTCCGCCTGGGCGGTGAGCAGGTCGTCGAGGGGGACGGCGGCGAACGCGTCGGGGGTCGGTTCGACGCCGAGCTTCGCCGCCAGGTGGGCCGCGATCCGGGAGGCGGTGCCGGGGCGCAGGAAGTAGTGGCACGAGCCGCTCTGGAGGATGGCGCGGCGCACCAGGCCGCGCAGCTCGCCCGTGGCCAGCAGCGCGCCGATGCTCATGGCGCCGGCCGACTCCCCGAACACCGTCACCTGGTCCGGATCGCCGCCGAAGGAGGCGATGTTGGCGCGGACCCAGCGCAGGGCGGCCAGTTGGTCCAGCAGCCCGCGGTTGTCGGGCGCGCCGGGCAGGCGAAGGAAACCATCCGTGCCCAGACGGTAGTTGAGGGTCACGCAGACCACGCCGTCGCGCGCGAAGGCGCTGCCGTGGTAACCCGGCGCCGAACCCGAGCCGTTGGAGAACGCGCCGCCGTGCAGCCACACCATCACCGGCAGCCGGGCGCCCGGATCCGGCGCGGGCGTCCAGATGTTGAGGTTCAGGCACTCTTCGCCCGGGATGCTGTCCTCGGGGATCAGGGCGTCGAACGGCGGGGCGTACGGGGCGTGGGGTGCGGTCGGGCCGTAAGCGGTGGCGTCGCGTACGCCGGTCCAAGGCTGCGGTGGGGAAGGGGATTTGAAGCGGAGCTCGCCGAACGGCGGTGCCGCGTACGGGATTCCCAGGAAGGATGCCACGCCGTCCGCGCCGGTACGGCCCCGGACAGCGCCTTGCTCGGTCGTGCACACCGTCATGCCGACAGGACCTCCAGCAGCGCCGTCATGAACTCCTCGGGCTTCTCCAGGTGCACCGCGTGACCCGCGTCGGGTACGGCGACCTCCCGTACCGTACCGCCGTGCGCCGCGTAGCGGTCCAGGACGTGACGGGTCTGGGCCACCATCGGCTGGGCCGGGGTGCCGTCCCAGCCCGGTACCGCGCCGAGCGCGCCGAGGTGTGCCAGGTCGAACAGCGAGGTGTCCGACACGATCACGTCGTCCTCGCCGCGTATCCAGAGCACGGGCGGCTTGGGGTCGATCAGGTGCAGGGCGTCCAGGCGGAAGTACAGCGGGGAGAGGGAGTTGAGGACGCCCCGGGTGCCGGGGGCGGTGCCGGGCCAGGCGGGGGAAGCGGTGCTGTCGCCGGGGTAGTGGTCGTCGCCGGTGCGGGTGGTGAGCATGGAGTCGACGTACGCGTCCTCGTCCTCGGGGCGTGGGCGCCACGGCGGCTTGACGTATGTGCCGGCCAGGACCGAGCGGGGGGAGAGCGGGGAGTCCGCACCGCGGTCGCCCTCGGCGAGCCGCGCGACGAACCCCGCGTTGGCCGTACCGCCGCCCGAGCCCGCGCCGTCCTCGGAGTTGAGGGTGCCGTCGAGGCCGTGCGTGCCGCCGAAGCCGTAGGGCGAGACGGGGTTGACCAGAGTCACCGAGCGGACCGCCTCCGGGTGGTCGTTCAGGTACTGCAACGCCACGCCGCCGCCCATGGACCAGCCCACCAGATGGGCCCGTTCGATCCCGAGGGCGCACAGCAGGGCGTCCAGGTCGTCGGCGTGGTCACGCAGGCCGCGCGTCGCGTCGACCGGCAGCGGCTCGGTGCCGCCGAAGCCGCGCAGATCGGGGGCGAGGGGGCGGTAACGGTCGGGGAGGCGGGGGAGGACGGTGCGCCAGAAGGCGGCGGAGGAGACGTTGCCGTGCAGGAAGACGACGGGGTCGCCGTGGTCGCGTACGTCGGTGACGTGGAGGGTGAGGCGGTCGGTGGGGATGGGGCGGGTGCGGGGCGCTTCGGCGTGCTTTGGAGGGTTGTCGGTGTGGTCGAGCTCTGTGTGTCCGTGCCCCGTGTGGTCGCGCCCCATGGTGTGTCCCCCTATGCCCTTCGCGATGCTGCGCTGATGGGCGCACATGTTAGGCGGGCTATGTCGGGGGACGACATGTGTGCGTGCACCACATCGAGTGGCTGATGTGTGGGGTGACCTATGTGTGGGTTCGCCCTCCACTGGCCTTGCGCAGCACCCTGTGGCAGCATTCAATCCGTTCACGAAAACGATCACGCCGAGCCCGAACGGCCCCGGGCGCGGATCTCCCTGCCGGGTGTGTAAGGGGGTCCTCTCTTTACAGAGGAGGGCTCATGCAGGAGCGATGGACTGCCTACAGACAGGCCGTGGTGGACATCCGATTCGGGGAGCGGAACGTCGTACGGGTGTTGCCTTGCGCCACCGGCGTGACCGAGGGGCCGTACCCCGATCAGTCCGGCCGGACCATCCACGTCATCACCGCGTTCAACCCCCGTGGACGTGTCGTCACCCCCGAGGACAACGCGCGGGCTCACGCATCACTGTTGGCCGAACTCGGCCGTAGCCGACACACATGGTGGCCCGCCACAGGGGGCAGCCCCTGCGGCACCCACACCGAGGAGAGTGTGGCCGTCACCGGACTGACCGACGCCGAGGCCCGCGCCCTGGGACGCCGGTTCGGTCAGGACGCGGTGTTCGCGTGGAGCCCGGAGGCGTGGCGCCTGCTGGCGTGCTTCGAGGAGCGGAGCGAGGCGGCGGGGTGGCGGACGACCTCCGCGCCCGGCGGGAACCCCGCGCCCGGCGCGAGCCCCGCGTCCGCCGAGAACCCTGCGTCCGGCGACAGCCCTGCTCAGCGATAGTCCTCCGGGTGGGACCGCATCCAGGCATTGATCTTGTCCCGGGTGTCCAGCAGGAGCTTCTGGTGCTTCTCGAGATTGGGGAAGGACGTGTCCTTCCCCAACGTCCCGCGCAGCGTGTCCGTCCAGGCCAGAGGCGCGGCGAAGTGGCTCTTGCCCTGCGGGTCGGCCTTCATCGAGGCGGCGAGCTCCTCGAGGTTGTCGTGCACACGGGTGAGGAAGTACTCGCAGTTGTCCGGCGTCGTGCAGCCGTCGTTGTACGTCGCCCGGAGCACGGCGAGCGCGTCCCGGACCTCGGGTGTGGAGGAGATCGGCTGCGTCCGCGCGGACGTGGGAGACGGAGAGGGGGATGCCGAGGCGGTGTCGTGCCCCGCCGAGCAGCCAGTCAGCAGGACACCGGCCAGCAGCGCGGGCAGCAGCACCGGCAGCGCGCGGTACGAGACAGTGGTCGAGAACATGGGCATCCCCTGGGCGAGCGGCCCTCCGGGCCGACTGGACGCCGATCATCGCAGAGCCGTACGGGAGTTGGTGTCCGGGGGCGCCGCCATCCCACCGCTGCAAAAGCCGCCCGATCCCTTGACTCCACCCCCTACGAGGGTTTAACTCACGTCCTAAATTAAGCCATGAGGAGCCTTCGGGGGTCGAACGGGTGTCGGCTGTCGTGAGTGGTCCTCGGGGTCTCGACTCCCGGAAAGGGACTTCTGGAGCCATGCGCAGCATCCGAGCCGCGGCCACCGGCGCCGTCGTCATGTCTCTCGCCCTCGCGGCCACCGCGTGCGGAGGGGGTACGTCGGGCGGGGACGGCGCCGACGGGTCGTCCAAGACGCTGACTTACTGGGCCTCCAACCAGGGCGCGAGCATCGCCGTGGACAAGCAGGTCCTCCAGCCGGAGCTGGACAAGTTCGAGAAGCAGACCGGCATCAAGGTGAAGGTCGAGGTCGTTCCCTGGTCCGACCTGCTCAACCGCATTCTCACGGCGGCCACTTCGGGCCAGGGCCCCGACGTGCTCAACATCGGCAACACCTGGAGCGCCTCGCTCCAGGCCACCGGCGCGCTGCTGCCCTGGGACGCGAAGAACTTCGAGAAGATCGGCGGCCGCGACCGGTTCGTGGACTCCGCGCTCGGCTCCACCGGCGCCACGGGCAAGGACCCGGCGGCCGTACCGCTGTACTCGATGGCGTACGCGCTCTACTACAACAAGCAGATCTTCGCCGACGCGGGCATCGCCAAGCCCCCGGCCACCTGGGACGAGCTGGTCGCCGACGGGAAGAAGATCCAGGCGAAGGGCAAGTCCCCGCTGGGCGCGGAGGGTTCGAACGTCTCCGAGAACATCCACCACGTCTTCGTCTTCGCCAAGCAGCACGGCGGCGACTTCTTCACCGCCGACGGAAAGCCCGACTTCACCAACCCGAAGGTGGTCGACGCGGTCAAGCAGTATGTCGATCTGATGGCCAAGGACAAGGCCATCCCGGCCGGCAACGCCGAGTACGCGCAGAACCAGTCGGTCAGCGACTTCGCCAAGGGCAAGCAGGCCATGCTGCTCTGGCAGTCCGCCGCCGCCAACCTCAAGTCCCAGGGCATGAGCGACGACGCCTACGGAATCGCCCCCGTGCCCGTCCAGTCCGGCACCCCCGGCACCGGCACCCAGGTCAACTCCATGGTCGCGGGTATCAACCTCGCCATTTTCAAGGACAGTCACCACCTCGACGGCGCGACGCAGTTCGTGAAGTTCATGACCAGCGACAGCGAGCAGAAGATCCTCAACAAGGCCTACAGCTCCATCCCACCGGTCAAGGCCGCCCAGCAGGACCCCGCGTTCGACGCGCCCGCCACCGCCGTCCTCAAGAACACCCTCGCCACCAGCGCGACCGCACTGCCCCAGGTCGCCGACGAGTCGCAGTTCGAGACCGCCGTCGGCACCGCGGTCAAGGACCTGTTCGCGGACGCCGCCGCGGGCCGCGCCGTCACCACCGCCTCCGTCAAGGCCAAGCTGGAGAAGGCCCAGCAGCAGATGCCGGCGGCCTGACGACCATGACCACCACCGTTCTGAAGGAACCGGTGCGCGGCGACGCGCCCGGTGCCGCGCGGAGCCCGCGCCGCACCGGGCGCGTCCGGCGCGTGACCCTCCCGTATCTGCTCCTGCTCCCCGCGCTCGTCCTCGAACTCCTCGTCCATCTGGTGCCGATGGTCATGGGCGCGCTGATGAGCTTCCGGGAACTCACCCGGTTCCACATCCGCGACTGGTCCACCGCGCCCTGGACGGGACTGGACAACTACCGCGTGTCCGTGGACTTCGACGCCCCCGTGGGCAAGGCGCTGCTCCACTCGTTCGTCGTCACCGTCGGCTTCACGCTGCTGTCCGTCGCCCTGTGCTGGCTGATCGGCACGGCCGCCGCCGTCTTCATGCAGGACACCTTCCGGGGCCGCGGCCTGCTGCGCGCCCTGTTCCTGGTGCCGTACGCGCTGCCCGTCTACGCGGCCGTCATCACCTGGGTGTTCATGTTCCAGCACGACAACGGCCTGGTGAACCACGTCCTGCATGACCAGCTCCACCTCACCGGCCAGCGTTCCTTCTGGCTGCTCGGCGACAACAGCTTCTACGCCCTGCTCACCGTCTCGGTGTGGAAGGGCTGGCCCTTCGCCTTCCTGATCGTGATGGCGGGGCTCCAGAACATCCCGGGCGAGCTGTACGAGGCCGCCGCGCTGGACGGCGCCGGGATGTGGCGGCAGATCCGCCACATCACGCTCCCGGCGCTGCGGCCCGTCAACCAGGTACTCGTCCTGGTGCTGTTCCTCTGGACGTTCAACGACTTCAACACGCCCTTCGTGCTGTTCGGCCGGAGCGCCCCCGAGGCGGCGGACCTGATCTCGGTGCACATCTACCAAACGACCTTCCTCACCTGGGACTTCGGCACCGGCTCCGCCATGTCCGTCCTGCTGCTGCTCTTCCTGCTGGTCGTGACCGGCGGCTATCTGCTGTTCACCTCGCGCGGACGGAGGGGCGCCGATGTCTGAGACGCCGACCATGTCCAAGGCCGTCCAAGGGCCGTTGGGCAAGCCGATGCCCAAGTCGCCCCTGTCGCGGCCCCGTTCGTTCCTGTGGTCCCGCCGGATCTTCCTCACCCTGCTCACCGGCTTCGTCCTGCTGCCCGTCTATGTGATGGTCTCCAGCTCGCTGAAGCCGCTCGCCGACGTGACGGGTGAATTCCGCTGGCTGCCCAGTGAGTTGACGATCCGGCCGTACATCGACATCTGGTCCACGATCCCGCTCGCCCGCTACTTCGTGAACTCGCTGATCGTCGCGGGCGCTGCCACCGTCTGCTCGGTCGTCATCGCGGTCTTCGCGGCCTACGGCGTCAGCCGCTACGAGTTCCGCGGCAAGCGCGTCTTCATGGTGACCGTGCTGTCCACCCAGATGTTCCCCGGCATCCTCTTCCTGCTCCCGTTGTTCCTGCTCTACGTCAACATCGGGAACGCCACCGGAATCGCCCTGTTCGGCTCGCGCGGCGGACTGATCCTCACGTATCTGACCTTCTCGCTGCCGTTCTCTATCTGGATGCTGATCGGGTACTTCGACTCCGTGCCCCGCGACCTCGACGAGGCCGCACTGGTGGACGGCTGCGGGCCGCTCGGCGCGCTGTTCAGGGTTGTCGTGCCCGCCGCCGTGCCCGGCATCGTCGCCGTCGCCGTCTACGCCTTCATGACCGCCTGGGGCGAGGTCCTCTTCGCCTCCGTCATGACCAACGACACCACCCGCACGCTCGCCGTCGGCCTCCAGGGCTACTCCACCCTCTACAACGTCTACTGGAACCAGATCATGGCGGCCTCCCTGGTGGTGAGCGTGCCCGTGGTCGCGGGCTTCCTGCTGCTCCAGCGCTACCTCGTCGCCGGACTGACCGCGGGCGCCGTCAAGTGACCAACACCCCCCACCGTGAAGGGACTTCCGTGTCCGAACCCATCGACCTCGCCGCCCTCCCGAACGACTTCCTGTGGGGCACCGCCACGGCGGCCTACCAGATCGAGGGCGCCGTCGCCGAGGACGGCCGCGCACCGTCGATCTGGGACACCTTCTCCCACACACCCGGGAAGACCGCGGGCGGCGACACCGGCGACATCGCCTGCGACCACTACCACCGCTGGCCCGAGGACCTCGCGCTGATGCGCCAACTCGGCGTCAACTCATACCGGTTGTCCGTCGCCTGGCCGCGCGTGATGCCCGGCGGCGACGGCCCGGTCACCGCCAAGGGGCTCGCCTTCTACGACCGGCTGGTCGACGCCCTGCTGGAGGCGGGCATCACACCCTCGGTCACCCTCTACCACTGGGACCTGCCGCAGGCCCTCCAGGACCGGGGCGGCTGGCCCGAGCGCGACACCGCGCACGCCCTCGCCGAGTACGCCTCCGTCGTCGCCGAACGCCTCGGCGACCGCGTGAAGTTGTGGGCCACGCTCAACGAACCCCTGTGCTCCGCCTGGATCGGCCATCTGGAGGGCACGATGGCCCCCGGCTGGACCGACCTCACGGCCGCCGTCCGCGCCTCCTACCACCTGCTCCTCGGTCACGGGCTCGCCGCCCAGGCCGTACGCGCCGCCGCGCCCGATGCCGAGGTCGGCATCGTCAACAACCTCTCCACCGTCCACCCCGCCACCGACAGCCCCGAGGACGCGGCCGCCGCCCGCCGCCAGGACGGCCACGTCAACCGCTGGTGGCTCGACCCCGTGCACGGCCGGGGCTTCCCCGCCGACATGCGCGAGCTCTACGGCGTCGAACTCCCCGAAAAGCCAGGCGACTTGGAGACCATCGCCGCGCCGCTCGACTGGATCGGCCTCAACTACTACTTCCCGGCGTACGTCATCGACGACCCGCAGGGGCCCGTCCCGCACGC
The DNA here is from genome assembly GCF_009863025.1 of Streptomyces sp. SID4985. Taxonomy (GTDB): domain Bacteria; phylum Actinomycetota; class Actinomycetes; order Streptomycetales; family Streptomycetaceae; genus Streptomyces. The sequence goes on from NZ_WWIR01000186.1 coordinate 9,745, forward strand.
CCGCGCCGTACGCCGCGAGGGCATCTCCCGCACCGGTATGGACTGGGAGATCGAACCCAAGGGCATCGAGGCCCTGTTGCTGCGCCTCACCGAGGACTACGGCGCCCACAGGATCTTCGTCACGGAGAACGGCTCCTCCTTCCCCGACACGGTCGGCCCCGACGGCACGGTCCACGACCCCGAGCGCCGGGCCTACCTGGAGTCCCACCTCGCCGCCTGCGCCTCCGCCGCCCGCAAGGGCGCCCCGCTCGCCGGGTACTTCGCCTGGTCCCTCCTCGACAACTTCGAGTGGGCCTACGGCTACGCCAAGCGGTTCGGGCTCATCCACGTGGACTACGAGACACAGCGGCGGACGGTGAAGAGCAGCGGACGGCGGTACGCGGAGATCGTGGACGCGCACCGGAAGCTCGCCACCGGCTGAGACGCGCGCCGGGCCGGGTCCGCAGTGCCGGACCCGGCCCGGGGCCGTCGGATGTGCGCGAGCGCCGCCCCTCAGGTGCGCGCGAGCAGGGATTCCCAGGCCGCCGCCGTGGCCGGGTGGCGATCGGCCAACACCGAGGCCGAAGCGGCCGAGGTGGCCGAAGTGGCAGTGGGAGCCGTACCGCCCGGCTCGGCCCAGTCGCCGTCGCAGCCCAGCAGCTCCGCCACGGCGTCGCAGGTCGCCGGATGCGCGGCCAGCAGCGCGGCGCCCCGCTCGGCCGGGGCGTCGGTGGCCGTCCAGCAGTCCGTCCAGCCGTCCGTGCAGCCCAGCAGCTCCGCGAGCGCGTCGCAGGTCGCGGGGTGCGCGGGGAGTAGGGCCACGCCACGCGGAGCCCGCCGTTCCGGGCGTACCGGGGCCGGTGCCTCGGCCAGCCACGGCGGCGTCCACGCGTCCAGTGCCGCCAGCCGGGCCGGGAAGATCCGGGCGGCCTCCCGGATCAGCAGCGGCGCCAGCTCGCCCGCCTGGGAGCGGAGCGTGGTGATCAGCAGCGGCAGCCACGGCAGCAGCACCGTGTCCGGCAGCCGGCCGAAGGCGTTGGAGACGGCCTCCACCACCACGTCCGCGAGGCCCGGTACCGGCTCCAGGGCGTGCACGAAGCCGCTCAGGTAGCGCGGATAGGCGGACACCACCAGCGGGTTGTCCAGCAACTCGACGCATCGCGCCCGCAGTTCGGCGCGCGGCAGCGTGCCGAGGTGCACCTGCGCCGCCCACAGCAGCGCCGTCTTCGCCGGGTCCTCGGGGTGCGACTGGGCCACCGCCAGTTCGAGCTGGGCCCGGTCGCAGCCCAGCGACAGCGCCAGGCTCTCCATGCTGAACAGGAACCCGAGCATCGCCGCGACCTGCCCGACCGTCGCCTCCTCGTCGCGGAACGCCGTCGGCAGCAGCGTGCAGTAGTGCGCGTACCCCGCCTTCGCGAAGGACTCGATCCAGGGCGGCAGCACCGGCGCGTGGGTGCGGTAGTACGCCAGCAGCCTCCGCACCCGGCGCAGCACCTCCGGCGCCCCGTCCACCGTGCGCTCGGTGGCCAGCACCTTCAGCGCGTGGGTGCCGAGTTCGTCGGCGAGACGCCCGCCGCCCAGATACAGCGTCGCGTCCTCGACCGCCGCCAGGACGGTCGCGGCCGTCGCCTGCGGGCCGTACGCCTCGCGCCGCAGCCGCTGCTCCAGGACCTGTTCCAGGCTGACGCCCTCGTAACCCAGCTCGATCAGGGACCGTTGGTGGGTGCCGATGGCGAGGTCCCAGGACTCCTGGAGGGAACGCTCACCGAGCTTGCGCTCACCCATGATCGGACGGGCCGCGCCGTGCGGCAGCAGGCGGCGCAGCATCCACAACACGTCTGAGCAGGCCGCCAGTTCGGGATGCGACACGATGTCGAGCAACGCCCGCTGTACGCCGCGCTGTTGGAGTTTCAGCCCCAGGGGTGCCAGTCGGTCGTGCACGTCCCGGGCCAGCGGCGGCAGGGCGTCGTAGCCGACCTGGCCGATCCGGTCGCCGCCCAGCATGATCTCGACCAGGTGCCGTACGTCCCGTCGGCCGGGTACGGCGTCCTTCTCGATGCAGGTGACCGCCGCGTCCTGGAAGTCGTACGGCGTCGGCTTCGCGCGGTCGCGCATCCCGGCCAGCAGGATCGACGTCTCGAAGACGGCGATGGCGTCGGCGGTGGAGGCCAGATAGCCGTTGCGCCGGGCAGCGCGGACGATGTCCACGGACCAGCCGAGCAGCTCCGCCTCGTCCAATGTGTCCAGTACGGGCGCCTGTTGAAGGAAGCCGGTGAGGCGGTCCGGAGTGGGGGCCGACGAAGGCGCGAGTGCCTTCGCCGGAGCCGCCGCCTTCTTCGGGGCGCCCTTCTGCCCCGCCAGCCGGTACGGCCGTATCCGCGAGCGCTTCAGGCCCTTGGTCCACTCCGTGGCGGCGATCGACACCGAGCCCGCGGCGAGGCCGAACTGCGCCTCGATGGCCGCGTGGCTGGACGGGATCAGGCCGTACTGCCAAGTCGTCGCCGTACGTGGGGAGATGGTGAACGTGTCAGTGCCCTCGACGCCGAACTCGTCCACCCGGCTGGCCGCGTGGAACGCCCCGCACACGTACAGGCAGTCCGCCGGGTCGGCGCCCGATGCCGCCAGGTGCTCGCGCATCCGGGTCCACATGTACCGCTCGCGGTCCTCGTCCACCCGCACCCGGCCCTCGTCACCGGGGGCGAGCCGCCGGAAGAGGCTGCCGATGAGGAACATGGCCTGGCGGTAGGTGTCGTGGTCGCTGCCCGCGAGCGGGACCTCGACGTACTGGTGCCACCACTCCGACCAGTGCCGCACCCGGCCGTGCCGCAGCAGATGCTCCTCCAGCTCGGCGAAGCGCGGGCGCAGGTCGCCGATCTCCACGCCGACGGCCTCGCCGTGGAGCTGAGCCTCCTCGGGCGCCTCGTCATCGGTGGCGGACTCCGGCGCCGTACGGTCCGTGTCCCACTGGTACACATGGTCGGCCGAACGGTCCACGAGGACCAGTTCCACGCCCGGAGTGTCCAGGGCGTACGCGACGGCCTGGTACTCGGCGGACGCCTCGGTGATCGGCGCGACCACCGACAGCGGCGCCCACTCGGCGGGGAAGCCGTCGACCTTGCCCGCGAACGCCTGCACGGCCACCGGCAGACGGCAGTTGCGCAGCTCGCTCAGCAGCGGGGCCATGTCCTCGCACAGCTCCAGGTACACGACCTTGGGCTGCTTCTCGCGCAGTCTGCGGGCCATGGCGAGCGCGGAGGCGGGGGAGTGGTGGCAGACCGGGAAGATCTCCAGCGGTTCGCGGACCGCCCGGTCCACGTCGTCCACCATGCCGAGGAGGATGCCCTCCAGGGCGTCGGGGCCGCCCGCGAACTCGGTGGCCGCCCGCTGGAGTTGTCCGCGCAGCGCGCCGAACGCGCCTTCCGGGGTGCCGTTCGTGACGGCGTCGTCCCCGCTCACGACAGGGTGGCGATCGCGTCGCGGCCGCCCTCGAGGAACTCCGGCCAGGAGCCGCCCTCCTCCTTGCTGCGCGGCTCGACCACGCCGTGCAGGTACTTGTTGAGGATGGCCAGGTCCTCCGGCTCGCGCCGGGTGAGGGAGCCGATCAGCGACGAGGCGAGCGTACGGGCGGTGAGCGTGTGCTCCCCGAAGAAGTTGCTGTGCAGCACGGCGTCTTCAAGGACACCGATCTGCTCGGCCGTCGAGAGCGCCGACTCCAGCTTCTCGTCGTCGCTGCCGGCCGAGGCGGCCGACGCGCGCAGGTCGGCGAAGCTCTGGAGCAGCACGTCGAGCAGGGTCGGCGGCACGTCCAGGTCGATCGAGTGGCGCCGCAGCAGTTCCTCGGTGCGGAAGCGGACGATCTCCGCCTCGCTCTTCTTGTTGGTCACCACCGGAATCCGCACGAAGTTGAAGCGGCGCTTCAGCGCGGATGACAGGTCGTTGACGCCCCGGTCGCGGCTGTTGGCCGTGGCGATGATCGAGAAGCCGGGCTTGGCGAACACGATGTTGTCGCTCTCCAGCTCGGGCACCGATATGTACTTCTCCGACAGGATCGAGATCAGCGCGTCCTGCACGTCGCTGGTGGAACGGGTCAGCTCCTCGAAGCGGCCGATCGCGCCGCCCTCCATCGCCGTCATGATCGGGGAGGGGATCATCGACTCCCGGGACTGGCCCTTGGCGATCACCATGGAGACGTTCCAGGAGTACTTGATGTGGTCCTCGGTGGTGCCGGCCGTGCCCTGCACCACCAGCGTGGAGTTGCGGGAGATCGCGGCGGACAGCAGCTCCGCCAGCCAGCTCTTGCCGGTGCCCGGGTCGCCGATCAGCAGCAGACCCCGGTCGGAGGCGAGGGTCACGATGGACCGCTCCACGAAACTGCGGTCGCCGAACCACTTCTGCGAGATCTCCCGGTCGAGCCCGTCGGCCCGCTCGGAGCCGAGGATGAACAGCCGGACCATCTTGGGCGACAGCCGCCACGAGAACGGCTTGGGGTTGTCGTCGACGGACTCGAGCCAGTCGAGCTCCTCGGCGTACTTGATCTCGGCGGGGGCGCGCAGCAGGTCGGACATGGGTGAAGTGCCTTTCGGTACAGGGGGATCAGAGGGGAAGGGCAAGAGCCGCCACTTGGGCCCCGTGATCAGGTGAGGAACGTCTTGAGTTCGTGCACGAGCTTCTTGATGTGGCCGGAGATCACCGGCGTGCCCAGGTCCTTGAACCGCTCCCGGAACCACGGGTTGACGCTGCCGCGCCCGGAACTGGTCACCGAGCCGACGGGGATGAACTTCGCGCCCGAGCGGTGCACGGCGGCGAAGCTGTCGTACAGCTCCTGGCAGCGCCACTCGTAGAAGTCGGATATCCAGACCACGACGGTGTTGCGCGGCTCCGCGATCTTCGGCTGGGCGAGCGCCATGGCCACGGTGCCGTCCGTGCCGCCGCCGAGCTTGGTGCGCAGCAGCGTCTCGAACGGGTCGTGGGACCAGGGGGTGAGGTCCAGCGCCTGGGTGTCGTAGGCGATCAGATGGACGTCGACCTTCGGCAGCCCGGCGAAGATGGACGCCAGGATGGTGCAGTTGACCATCGAGTCGACCATGGAGCCGGACTGGTCCACCACGACGATCAGCCGCTGGGGCGTCGTCTTGCGGCTGGTGTGCCGGTAGTAGAGGCGGTCGACGTAGAGCCGCTCCTCCTCCGGGCTCCAGTTGGTGAGGTTCTTCCAGATGGTGCGGTCCAGATCGAGGTTGCGGAACACCCGCTTGGGCGGCACGGAGCGGTCGAGTTCACCGGCCGTGGCCTTCTCGACCTGGGTGCGCAGCACCTGCGCGACCTCGTCGACGTACCGCTTGATCAGCGACTTCGCGTTCGCCAGGGCCACGCCGGAGAGGTTGTCCTTGTCGCGCAGCAGCTGCTCGACCAGCGACATGCTCGGCGTCAGCCGGGCCGCCAGCCGCGGGTCGGCCAGTACCTCGCGCAGCCGCATCCGCTGGACGAGACCGGCCTCGATGGCGCCGAGTTCCGGACCGATCTCCGGAATGAGCCGACTGAGGTCGGGGGTGGGCGCGCCGTAGCCGGTGCCGGTGTTCCCTGCCGCACGGCCCCCGCTCCTGCTCCCGGCCTTGCCGCCGCGCAGCTCGCCCGGCTCGCAGCCGAACGCCCGCTCCAGCCAGTCGGCGTCGGCCTGCCAGCGGGCCAGCTGTCCGGCGGTGACCTCGCCGGGGCGGGAGGCGAACACGTTCAGCAGCAGCTTGGAGGCGAGCGCGGCGCGCCGTACCTCGGCGGACCGGTCACGGGTGCCGTCCGGGTCCGGCTCGGGCGCCATCAGCCCGTCCAGCTCGGCGGCCAGCTCCGGGTGGCGCTGGACGACGGAGTCCACGGAGGCGTCCGGGTCGAGCAGCGCGGGCGGCAGGCCGATGTCCTCGACCACGGCGAGGGACGCGGACTCGAGACCGGGCTGCTCCTCGGGGTCGAAGAGGCGGGCGAGCAGGCGCCAGTAGAGGACCTGGCGGCGGTTCTCCTGGGGGTCGGGGGCGGCGGGGCCGGTGCCGACGGGCCCGGTGTCGGCGGGGGCGCCGTGGCCGGTGCCGGGGGTGAGGTCCCGGGCGGTCTCCTGGGTCATTTCCGCAGCAGCCTTCCCGCCCGCTCGCGCAGCACGGTCACGGCGTCTGTGGCCGCCTTCTCCGCCCGCACCCCGGCCTTGTCGGTCGTACCCCCGGCCCACGCACCCGCGTGCACCGCGACCGCCTTCTTCCGTACGGTCCGCTCCACCGCGAGCGGCTGGAGCAGGAACTCCCCGGCGTCCCAGCGCAGCAGCCCCAGACAGGCGGACGACGCGGCGACGACCTCCGGGGTGAGCGGCCCGGCGGCCGGGACGCGGTCGGCGTCGACCCGCAGCCGGCACCCGGTGACGTCGAAGGCGACGCCCTCGGTCTCGTCCACCGCGTACCCCTCCACCAGGACCGGCACCGCGATCCGCGTCGGATGCCGGTCGAGCGGAGCGGTCGGGAAGGCGGAGGCGGCGGGCAGCGCCACCCGGGCCGTGGTGAACGGCTCGGCGGGCTCCCCGGCACGGGCCCGCGCGTCGTCCCACAGCAGGTCGCCCTCGCCGGTGACCGGCATGGCGTCGAGGTCCATCGCCCGGCCCTCGCCCAGGGCCGCGAGCAGCGACATGTGCGGGCGCAGCAGCTGCCACAGACCGGCGCCGACGACCGAGTCGGGCTTCGGCGCGGACACCGAGGCCCGCACCAGCCGGGCCGCGCCACCGTCGGTGGGTTCGAACACCGCGTGCACCTGCGCCTGTACGGCGGTGGCGTGCTCCTGCACGTCGACGCCGAGCGGTAGCAGCCGCCCTGTCACCGCGGTCACCGCCGGGGTGCCGAGCGCGCCCGGCACGGTCAGCAGCAGCGCCCGCGACCACAGGTCGGCCCAGCGCCGCTCCGGAACCCGCTCCAGGGTGGCGCCGGGGCAGGAGGCGGCGAGTTCGGCGGCGAAACCGTCGAGCAGCGCGGCGAGCCGGCGCAGCGCCGGGTCGGGCAGCATCGCGGAGACCACGGGGGCGGCTCCGCCGACGAGTTCGTGGTCGATGCCCTGCCACCCGGCCCGCGCCAGGTCGCTCAGCCAACTGCGGGCGGCGAGCAGGAGGTTGACGGGCTGCCCGGCGCCCGCCGGTGCGCGCTCGTCGTCGCCGCTCGCGCGCCCGACGGCCTCC
>NZ_WWIR01000187.1 GCF_009863025.1 Streptomyces sp. SID4985
CGGAGGCGGGGGTGCCGGCCGAGTCCGGCTCGGACGTACGGGAACTCCTCGCGGCGGGCGACCCCCGGGCGGCCGCGCTGGCCCGCGAGGCCGGGCGCCAGGTCGGAGACGTCCTGGCCACCGTCGTCACCCTGCTCAACCCGGGCGTCCTGATGATCGCGGGCGACCTCGCGGGCACCCCCTTCGTGACCGGCGTACGCGAACTCCTCTACCAGCGCGCCCTGCCCCGCTCCACGGCCCACCTGGACGTCGTCACCGCGCGGCTGGGGGAGCGGGCGGGGGTGATCGGCGCGGGGGCGCTGGTCGTGGAGCATCTGTACGCGCCGGAGCGGGCGGAGGAGCGGTTGGCGGCGCTGGGGGTCTGAGCGCGCGGGGCGCCTGAGCGCGCGGGGGGTCTGAGTGTGCGAGGCGCCGTGCGGCGGTGCGTGTCGGACGTGTTTCCGGCCCGGGTCGGCCGTCCGCATGGTGAAAATCCGGGGCCTGTGGCAGCGTGATTCTCGCCACCCTTGATAAGGGGAGCGCTCAGATGAGCGGATCTTCGGCGGTTGCACTTCTCCAAGGGGTGGCACTCGGTGCCACCCCTTGGCCGTTCAATGATCGAAATCAAACGCGCCGAAGTCCGCTCATGTGAGCGCACTGGTCCGCCTGAACGGAGGCTTGCGTTCAAGAGTTGAAAACACGAGTGGCCGTCCCGTTGCCCCGCCTTTGCTTTAGATCCTGTGGCAGACGGCTGGTTACAGGCTTATGACGCACTGCTGGACGTACCCAGACGCCTTCGATCTGGGTATGTTCCTCGCCGTCAGGGCAGCCACCGCGGCCTCAAGGAGTCGAGACCCGTGCCGGAAAACAAAGAGCCTCACGTAGCGAAGTTCGTCTACGACTTCACCGAGGGGAACAAGGACCTCAAGGACCTGCTCGGTGGCAAGGGCGCCAACCTCGCCGAGATGACCAACCTCGGACTGCCGGTCCCTCCCGGCTTCACCATCACCACCGAGGCGTGCAAGGTCTACCTCGACAGCGGGGAGGAGCCCGCGGCACTGCGTGACGAGGTGAGTGCGCACCTCGACGCGCTGGAGCAGCGGATGGGCAAGAAGCTCGGCCAGGCCGACGACCCGCTGCTGGTCTCCGTCCGCTCGGGCGCCAAGTTCTCCATGCCCGGCATGATGGACACCGTCCTGAACATCGGCCTGTCGGACAAGTCCGTGAAGGGCCTGACCAAGCAGGCCGGCGACGAGCGCTTCGCGTGGGACTCGTACCGCCGCCTGATCCAGATGTTCGGCAAGACCGTCCTCGGCGTCGACGGCGAGCTGTTCGAGGAGGCGCTGGAGCGGGCCAAGGAGGCCAAGGGCGTCCAGGTCGACACCGAACTCGACGCGGCCGACCTGAAGAAGCTGGTCACCGCCTTCAAGAAGATCGTCAAGGGCGAGGCGGGCCGGGACTTCCCGCAGGACCCGCGCGAGCAGATGGACCTCGCGATCAAGGCCGTCTTCGAGTCCTGGAACGGCGACCGGGCCAAGCTCTACCGCCGCCAGGAGCGCATCCCGGGCGACCTCGGCACCGCCGTCAACGTGTGCTCCATGGTCTTCGGCAACCTCGGCCCCGACTCCGGCACCGGCGTCGCCTTCACCCGCGACCCCGCCTCCGGCCAGCAGGGCGTCTACGGCGACTACCTCCAGAACGCCCAGGGCGAGGACGTGGTCGCGGGCATCCGCAACACCGTCTCGCTGGCGGAGCTGGAGAGCATCGACAAGGCGTCGTACGACCAGCTCATGCAGATCATGGAGACGCTGGAGAACCACTACCTCGATCTCTGCGACATCGAGTTCACCATCGAGCGCGGCAAGCTGTGGATGCTCCAGACCCGCGTCGGCAAGCGCACCGCGGGCGCGGCGTTCCGTATCGCCACCCAGCTCGTCGACCAGGGCCTGATCGACGAGACCGAGGCGCTCCAGCGGGTCAACGGCGCCCAGCTCGCCCAGCTGATGTTCCCCCGCTTCGACGAGGACGCCAAGGCCGAGCAGGTCGGGCGGGGCATCGCGGCCTCGCCGGGCGCGGCGGTCGGCAAGGCGGTCTTCGACTCGTACACCGCCGTCAAGTGGTCCCGCTCGGGCGAGAAGGTCATCCTGGTCCGCCGGGAGACCAACCCCGACGACCTGGACGGCATGATCGCCGCCGAGGGCATCCTCACCTCGCGCGGCGGCAAGACCTCCCACGCGGCCGTCGTCGCGCGCGGCATGGGCAAGACCTGTGTCTGCGGCGCGGAGGAGCTGGAGGTCGACACCAAGCGGCGCCGGATGACGGTGCCGGGCGGTCACGTGGTCGAGGAGGGCGACGTCATCTCCATCGACGGCTCGTCCGGCAAGGTGTACCTCGGCGAGGTCCCGGTAGTCCCGTCTCCCGTGGTGGAGTACTTCGAGGGCCGGATGCACCCGGGCGCCGACGACGCCGACGAGCTGGTCGAGGCCGTGCACCGGATGATGGCCTTCGCCGACCGCAAGCGCCGCCTCCGCGTGCGCGCCAACGCCGACAACGCCGAGGACGCGCTGCGCGCCCGCCGCTTCGGCGCCCAGGGCATCGGCCTGTGCCGCACCGAGCACATGTTCCTCGGCGACCGGCGTGAGCTGGTGGAGCGGCTGATCCTGGCCGACACGGAGACGGAGCGCGAGGAGTCCCTCAAGCAGCTGCTCCCGCTCCAGAAGAAGGACTTCGTCGAGCTGTTCGAGGCGATGGACGGCCTGCCGGTGACGGTACGTCTCCTCGACCCGCCGCTGCACGAGTTCCTCCCCGACATCACCGAACTGTCGGTCCGCGTCGCCCTCGCCGAGTCCCGGCAGGAGCCGCACGAGAACGAACTCCGCCTCCTCCAGGCGGTCCACCGCCTCCACGAGCAGAACCCGATGCTGGGCCTGCGGGGCGTGCGCCTCGGCCTGGTGATCCCCGGCCTCTTCACCATGCAGGTGCGCGCCATCGCGGAGGCGGCGGCCGAACGCAAGTCCGCCAAGGGCGACCCGCGCGCCGAGATCATGATCCCGCTCGTCGGCACCGTCCAGGAGCTGGAGATCGTCCGCGAGGAGGCCGACCAGGTCATCGCGGAGGTCGAGGCGGCGACGGGTACGCGTCTGAAGCTCGCCATCGGCACGATGATCGAACTCCCGCGCGCCGCGCTGACCGCCGGTCAGATTGCCGAGGCGGCCGAGTTCTTCTCCTTCGGCACGAACGACCTCACCCAGACGGTGTGGGGCTTCAGCCGGGACGACGTGGAGGCGAGCTTTTTCACGGCGTACCTGGAGAAGGGCATCTTCGGCGTCAGCCCGTTCGAGACGATCGACCGGGACGGGGTGGGCTCGCTGGTCAAGTCGGCCGCCGCAGCCGGTCGTTCGACCCGTCCCGACCTCAAGCTCGGCGTCTGCGGCGAACACGGCGGCGACCCGGAGTCCGTCCACTTCTTCCACGAGGTCGGCCTGGACTACGTCTCCTGCTCCCCGTTCCGCATCCCGGTAGCCCGCCTGGAGGCGGGCCGCGCGGCTACGGAGTCCAGGGGCAGCGACCACCGCTGATCCCCCCGGGGGCGGCGCTGTCGTCTCCCTCCCAACCCCGGACCCGTCGTCGGTCCCCGACCCTCACCACCGATCGACGACGGGCTCCGGCGCCACAAAGAAGGGGCGGCATCCTGTGCGGGGGTGCCGCCTCTTTGGGCATGGGGTGGAAGGACTGTCAAGATGCGGCGCGGACCAGGCCGGATGGCGTTTGCTGGCGTTGGCTGCCGTCGAACCTGCGCGGAGCTGTTGTGCCCTCGTTGTGCCCTGGGGGTGCGGCTTGGGCATGTCACGTTCGGTGGCGGTCGCCAGGGGTGCGTCCCTGTGGCTGTTCTCTACAGCCACAACTGATCACGCGGGCCGCGACCTGCGGCCGCCTAATCGATCAATGCCCTGGCCTGCTGCCGAGCTGTCGGCACCTGTCGACGGTGGTCACCATTGAGCGCCCTTCCGCGGCCCGAGGACGGCCCGGGAGGCGCTCGTGCGTGAGCGCCGCTTTACAAGTTCGAACCGAGCCTGCTCGGGCTGCGGCCGTCGGCTGATGCGAGGGCCAGACACTGAGCCTTTCCAACCTCAGTTTGAGCAGGTGAGGTGGAGGGTGAGGACGGCTTGGACGAGGCTGGTGATGCGGCTGGTCGAGCACCGGAGCTTGCGCAGGAGCAGGTTCGACCAGGGCCCGGATCCTGGCCTGCGAGCGGTTCACGGCCTGTTGGCCCTCGGACAGGTTCTTCCAGCGGCCTAGGTATGGCACGCGGACAGCTGGTTGGGCGCCCTGGTAGCCCTTGTCCGCCCAGCAGTTGATGTCTGCCGAGGTGAGGGCGTCAAGGATGCCATGTTCGCGTGCGGCGCGGATGTCATGGACGGCTCCGGGCAAGGCGGGTGAGGCCCACAGGACACGTCCCGCCGGATCGGCGAGGACTTGGACGTTCATGCCGTGCTTCTTGTGCTTGCCGGAGTGGAACGGCCGGTCGGCGGCGATCCGGTCAATGGGCAGGAGAGTGCCGTCGAGCAGGACGAACGCCTTCCTCGACGCTTCGCGGACGGCTTGTACGAGCGTGGGTGCCAGGGCGGCCAGAAGGTCGACGGCTTCGGTGATGTACCGGTAGGCCGTGGTCGTGCCGATGCCGAACCCGGCCGCGAGTTGGGCATAGGGCTGCCCATTGCGGAGGTGGCCAAGGGTGAGCACGGCCTGTCGGCTGGCGCTCAACCTGCGCCACCGGCTGCCGATCGCACGGCGCCGTTCGCGGATACGGGCAGTGAGGAAGCGAAGATGTGAGCTGGGCAGGTTCAGTCCGGACGGGTAGACAAGCACGTGAAGCCTCTGGCGGTACTGGTGATCTTGGTCGTGAACCCGTCTACCAGGAGCTTCACTCGTCTGTCACGCCAACCGCCGCATCGACACGGCAGGTTGGAAAGGGCTCACTGATTTTGTTGCCTGAGCTGGTGACCTCTGCAACGCAAACGCAGCGAGCTGCCATAGGATGCGCGAGTCTTGGGCCGCTCCATGTCATTCTTCTTTCTGCTGTTTCGACGTCGAAGCGATGCCCAGGAGAGTCATCGATCCTCGTTCAGCCGCATCTTTTGCCGAGAGAAGTTCGGGAATTCGGTAAAGTGCCCGCATGCTACTGAGGGCGGTTTCGAGCGCCGATTCTGCCGCTGAATGCAACTGCACCAAAGATGGCTCCGACTTACCGTGAACGATATTACTGCGCATCGTATAGATCTTCTTGAGCTCCCTGAAAAGTTCGAAGCGCTTGTCGAAGTCGTTAGGTTCTAGAATGTGAGCGATGGATCCGCAGACGCGCAGGTTGGTTTCCGGCGTTCCGCTGAACATATTTTCCCAGGCGAGTACGGCGTCTACCAGAATGTCGGCCGGCTCCAGCCTCCCATTCGCAGCTTTGACGATTCGTCGCAGCGCAACGTTTAGATTTTTCGGATGACTCGTTTCAAGAGTAGACGCCCAAGCTCGGGCCTTGGTGGCATAGGCTTGGTCGATTTCGATTCCCTTCACTACGGGCGTGAGCTGCTTGACGCTGTACATGGTGGGGTAGAAGAAAAATGGATGCAGCACGCCAGTGAATGCCGGGTAGCCACCAGAAGGGCAGGGATCGTCAGAGGCCATCAAGAGGGAAAAAGACGCGCGAGTTACGATTTCATCAAGCGTTTTATCCCATATGTCAAATTCAGTCTGGAACTTCGCTACATCCGGTTGCGTGACCCCGTTCTCGGTGAATTCAACCTTGCAAACATTGAGCAGCTTTATGGGGAGATTGAACGTGAGGGTTGGTTGAATGAACGTGTGATACTGGCTTCGGTGATAGAACTCTCGGTTGGCTAGTTTCGCTCGTCCGAGCGACAAGCTAATTCCTTCCGATACGGCCAGACCTCCCAGGCCGATGGCTACCGGCAGGTGGGTCTCCTCTCCTCTAGCCAGTGCGCGCATCTCATCGAGAACGCGCGAGATCTCTGTAAGGAAGCGGCTCATAGAAGGTTTGCCGCTCAGGGTAATTCTCCGGAACGCTCCGTTTAGGACGTGGACGCCTAGGCTGTGTACTTGTAGTGGCAGACAACCCCGAATGTTTGAGGTTGTCACGAGGGATGTCGCCGAGTTCAATTCGCGCATCAATTCCCGATCGGACAAGTCGAGCAAATGGCTAGACCCAGGGAATAGGCGACTGAGATCGGGGTCGCCGAGTACCTTCCTCTCCAATCCCTTTCCGCTGGAGTGTGCTGAGATTTCAGCGCCACACGCAAAGTGTGAATTCAATGGATCAGGGGACGGAGGGGAGATGAGGAAACCCGGGTAGAGTTGGCGTCCAACTGAGAGCAGAGAATTAAGTAGTGCATCGTCCGTCTCTGGGGCGGGAGGCGGAAACTCTCCACCGCAAGACTCACGGATTGCGTTGGCGATGGCAGTGTCATTGACGTATCGGCAAAGGTAGACGGCGAGATTGTCCGATCGGACATCAGGGTGTTCCGTCGCGGTCGCTTTCGAGACTTCGTTCATAATTGCGAGTCCGGCAGCTTGTGCTGAGTTGCTCGGGCTGTATGCAAACTCGCCTTCGTCTAGGGCCAGAACATAGCGAACAAAGTGTTCCCCAAAAAGCAACGTAGCCGAGTGGTTTGACAGGTCGACATGGGAATCGGACACCGGTTACCTCCTATTTTTGCCTGGCTACCAGGTGGGGAGAACTCTATTGGAAGCTCACGGCGAAGTCGCCTTCTTTACGAACAGGACCCGAGCGGACATCCTGGGGATCAGGAAGCGTAGATGAACTGCGGGCGCCCGGGTCACGAGAACCTTGCTTGTCCTTCGGCTACTGCGGCAGGAAGCCCGCCTTAGCCTTACCAAGATCACGCAACCGTGCCAAGTAGTCATTGGCGGCAACAAGGGTTTCGGCAATCAGAAGCGTTCGGGGACCAGCTCCGTGAGATGCGCGGAATCATGCGACGGAGCATCGGCGTCCCTTCCGCGGCGGCCTAGGTGGTTCATCAGCCCACAACCCACCTCAGCTCCCTTCCCGTCCGCCGTGGACCCACACACCGTGGAGCGGGCGTGGTTCATGGCGTCCAGATGGAGCGCGCCACTGTACGAACGACCTGGACGCCATGGGCCGCGTCTGCTCGGCTTCGCCTGGGTCGATGGCGGACGGGAAGGGAGTTCCCCGCGCACGCCACTGCGGACCCGCGGCCGGGAACGGCGCCCGGTGCCGGCCGATCCCCCGCCGGAGGCTCTGTTCTTGACCGTGGCCGCGCTATGCGGTGATCGACTCATGGCCACCCGGCCCTATTCACATGCGGGCGCGCGTCGGCGCAGCGCGGGCGGGAGCGGGCCGAAGGCAGGAGCGGCGCCCGCAGCGGAGCCGGAGCTTCATGGAGTAATGAAAGTTGTACCGCGCTGCCAGCGCTAGACGGGCTGCGCGACAAAGGCTGCTCCTTCGTGAGTGCTCACCACCGTTGACATCAGACGTCGATGCCAGTAGGGGCCCTTCCCATGGCCAGTAGATGCGAACTGGCGGCAAGCAACTCTGGGTAAGGTTCGGCCATGCGGGCCGCTTCCACGGCAGACGCAATCAGCTCATCTGTTGGTCCTTCGCCCGGCTGTTGCTCTGCCGCCTTCACCAGCGACCACGCGGGGCCCTCGATTCCGAAGACCTGTACGTCGGTCAGTCCGGATGTCACCAGCTCCGTAGCCAGTTCCTCAGCCCTGTGAAAGTAGGACAGGGTGAACCCTCGCACACCGTCATAGACGGCCGTCTCTAGGAGCTTTGAGACGGAGTCACGGATTCGCTCCTTGTGAAGATGGGCGTATGTCACGTGCTCGAAAAGCGAGGCGTACCGGTTGCTTGCTACTGCCGCGACCTACTGCCAACACGGAAGCGAGGACGCGTCATGACCGCTGTCATGGTGGAGATCAGCCCCCGACCGCAGGCCATGGAGGAGCCCGAGGGAGTGATCCTCCTGGACGACCTGGAGGTGCTCGCCGAAGGGGCCGTCCCGGGCTGCAACGACGACAACCCGTACCGGTAGACGACCGGCCGCGCAGGCCGCGGGGGCTTCCGGGCGTTCTTCCGTCCGAAGTCCCCGCACCACTGGCCGCCCACACCCACGCCCACGCCCGCACCCGCTTCC
Source organism: Streptomyces sp. SID4985 (assembly GCF_009863025.1). GTDB lineage: Bacteria > Actinomycetota > Actinomycetes > Streptomycetales > Streptomycetaceae > Streptomyces. The sequence goes on from NZ_WWIR01000187.1 coordinate 8,169, forward strand.
GTGGAAGAGTGAAGCCCCATGGCGACCACCCGCATCGGGCTCGACCGGCTGCCGCCCGCCGCTCGCGCCGCCGTCGAAGAGCGCACCGGGCCCCTTCTCGTGGTCGAGGACGCCGCCGAGGGCTTCAACAGTGAGATCGCGGCCCGCGTCACCTCCGCCACGGGCACCTGGCACATCAAGGGCCTGCGCACCGATCACCCCCGCGCCTGGACCCAGCGCCGGGAGGCCGCCGTCGCCCCGTTCCTCACCGGCCTGGCTCCTGCTCTCCGCTGGCGCGTCGAGGCCGCCGGTTGGGATCTCCTCGGCTTCGAAGTGCTCGGCGGCCACCACGCCGACTACGCCCCCGGCTCCCCCGATCTCACCGAAGTCGCCTCCCTCCTGCGCCGCCTCGGCGAGACCCCCTGCCCCGTCATCGAGCTACGTCACGCCGAGCAGCGTCTGGAGCACTACACCGTCGACCCCGACGACCTCCGCTTCTTCGCCGGGACCCACCTGCTCCACACGGACCTGAACAACGCCAACGTCCTCGTCGACGATCACGCTGCCGAGGGCGATCGGGCCCGCCTGGTCGACTGGGCCTGGGCAACCCGTGGAGCGGCGTGGCTCGATGCCGGGTACTGGGTCATCTGGCTCGTCGCCGCCGGTCACGCCCCCGCATCCGCCGAACGCTGGGCCGCCGAGATCCCCTCCTGGCACACCGCGCCCGCCGATGGCATCACCGCCTTCGCCGCCGCCAACGCCAACGTCTGGTCCGAGATCAGCACGGCCGACCCCGACCCGTGGACTCTGCGCCTCGCGGCTGCCGCCACCGCCTGGCACGCACACCGCAGGACTGGTTGAACCGAACCCTCACGCGCGTGGGCGAAACGAGAGGTCGGGCGGAGCCGATTCGGCCGGTGCCTCTCAGGGCAGGTTGTGGTCAGCTGGGCCGACTGCCCGTCAGGTGGGCGAAGACGACCACGTTCCCCTGGTACCCCGTCGACTTGGAGTACCCCCCGCCACAGGTGATGACCCGCAACTCCGGCCGCGCGGCGGCTCCGTACACCTTCTCGTCCGGGAAGTTCTTCGCGGAGTAGACCTCGACCGCGTCGACCGCGAAGACCGCGATCGTGGCGTCCTCGCGGTCGATCTCGATCGTGGTGCCGCGTTTGAGGGCGCCGAGGTCGTAGAAGACGGCGGGGCCCTCGGTGTTGTCGACGTGGCCGGCGACGACGGCGGTGCCGGTGGAGCCGGGGGCGGTGCCGGCCTCGTACCAGCCCGCCAGGTTCTTCTCCGCCGGGGGCGGGACGTCCAGGCTGCCGGAGGGGGCCAGGGAGAGGCCCATCAGGGGGGCGTTCACGTGGATCGCGGGGATGCGGACGCGGGTCGGCGGGGACGGGTCGAGGGCGGGGGCCGCGCTGTGTTCGGCGCCCGGTTCGGGGCGGCCCTCGGCGGCGGAGGGCTGGGGCGGGGCGTGCGGGCCGGTGCCGTCGCCGAGCAGCCAGACACCGGCGGCCAGCGCCATCACCGTCACGGCGGCTATCGCCGCGTCACCCAGTCTGCGCATGTGAACCCCCTTCCCGTGCACACGCCTCCCACGAGGCCAAACCCCCGTCCCCCTCCGGGCCGCGAGGGGCATCGGACCCGGAGGGGGCGGGACGTGCGGTACCGGCCGACGGACAGCGGAGGGTGTCCGTCAGATCCCGTCGCCTCTCGCCCGGCGATGCAGGAGCCAGGTACCGCCCGCGGCGGCGACGGCCAGCGCCGCCACACCCGCCGCGGTCTGTGAGGGGCCGGGGCCTGGCGCCCCACCCACCCCGGTCTTCAGGCTGCCGCGCGGCTGCGTCTGCGGCCCCGCCGCGCTCAGCGCCACCTTCAGGTCGCCCCGCACCTGCCGGTCGTCCTCGGCACACCGCGCGACGATCTCGTACGTCCCCGGCTGCGCGCCCTCCGGCACCCGGAACTGGCCGATCGCCTCGCCCTCGTGCGTACTCGGCGCCAGCGGGAACGTCCCGGACCCCACCGCGCCCGCGTCCCCGAGCGCGCCGCCCTGCCCGCCGCACGCCGCCGTGTTCACCGTGACCTGGCTGCCCGGCGTGGTCGTGGACGGATACACCTGGAGGCCGCTCGCCGCGCCGCCAAGGCGCAGGCTCCCGGCCACGGCGGGCCGCAGCGGGGCCGCGTCCGCGTGGGCCACGGGAGCGGTGGCGAGTCCCGCCGCGGCCGCGGCGAGCGCGGTACCTGTCAGCAGACGGGCGGTGCGACGCATGGTGCTCTCCAGGGCTTGTCCGACTCGTGGTGCGACTCGTCCAGGGGCGAACGCCCCTGCCCTACCGAGGTAAAGGCCAGAGCGGCCGCCCCGCCTCCCGGGAACGCGGCCCCACTGCGGAGAACGGGTGGTTGTCACCGGCCCCCACATGGGCTAGTGGTGGTGTATCGCGGCAGGTCAGGGGCTGGTGCGAAGTGACAGAGGAAGAGCACACGAATGGAGCGACGGGCACAGATGAACGGGTGACCGGTCCGACGGGGCGTCAGCGGATCCCGGCCCGCTCCTCGTCACCGCCGGAACAATCAAGCGCCCACTCCCCGTCACCCCCACCACACCAAACCCCCGCCC
>NZ_WWIR01000188.1 GCF_009863025.1 Streptomyces sp. SID4985
TGCCCTGCCGCGGGCCGATCGGCCAGCGCGGTACCCGGCTCCGCGTCACCTTCCCCACCGGCACGTCCAAGACCTTCGTCACCTACGCGCTGCGTGGCCAGGCCGCGGTGCCGTACACCGCCGTCGCCACCGGCGTGACAAGAGTGCCGCTGCCAGTGCAGGTCGTACGGGACCGCACGCCCCACAGCGTGCCCCTGGACCTGGCGGCCGCGCTGGAGCGGGCCGGGCTGGACTGGACGGCGGTGCCCGCCCACGAGCAGGCCCAGATCCTCCAACTGATCAAGGAGGCCGGAACGTTGGAGACCCGAGCTGGACGGATCACCGCTGCCGTGGATGCGGTCGCCGCCCGGAAGGGCCGCTGAAGTGACGGACACCATGCTGCCTCCCGGCCTCGCCGTCACGGGGCCCGAGGGCTTCCCCGACTGAAGCCAAGCCGTCCGGCACGCGACGAACCGCGTGCCGAACGGCGCCGTCAACTCCGCCTGGCGAGAGCTCAATTACCTGTGTGCCGCCCAGCTTCACCTGCGGGACAACGTCCTGCCGATCCGCCTCCTCCGACGGGCGGACACTGGGGCGTGTGTCCTCCGGTCAACTGGATGCTCGCCCATCTTGGACCGATCACCGCCTGGCGGTCACCCGACAGCGAGGTACTGACCGGCAACGGCCCGTGCTGGTCGGCAGCGGAGCTGCGGTCCGCACGTACTGAAATCCGTAGGACGGCTTCCCCTTCGGGCGTCCCGCAGCCCGCGTCTTCTCGTTCGCGTTACGGTCTCGACGTTGGATGGCGCGCAGTTCCATCTGCACGCCCCATGCCTGCATGGTGAAGCGGTTCTCGTCGAGCTGATCATCCAGATCCCACGCACCGCCATGGCCGTAGGTGACAAGCAGCTCGCACTCGTCCCGCATCTTGCAGCCGGTGTCGAGGCAGTCCACGACCTGACGGCCGAGGCGGTCGACGGCCGCAGCCACCAGGCCGTCGTACGGGCCCCTCTGGCCGCGAAGCCAGGGGCACAGCTTCGGCCGAGTCATCGGGTCGGTGGCGCCCGACGCCTCCCAGTCGTCGGCCCATTTGACGGCCACACCCAGGATGATCTCGGTCAGCTCATGAAGCTCAGCCGCACCTGCCGGTTGGGATTGTCCCTGTTCGTGTCCACCAGACACACGGACTGCCACGTCCCCAGCGCCAGTCGGCCGTCGATCACCGGGAGGGTCGCGTGGGGTGGGACGAGGGCGGGGAGGACGTGGTCGCGGCCGTGGCCGGGGCTGCCGTGGCGGTGTTGCCAGCGGTCGTCGGCGGGGAGCAGGGTGTGGAGGGTGGCGAGGAGGTCGTCGTCGCTGCCGGCTCCGGTCTCAAGGACGGCGATTCCGCAGGTCGCGTGCGGGACGAAGACGTTGAGCAGTCCGTCGCGGCCGTGCGCCGCCTCGCGCAGGAAGTCCTCGCACTCGCCGGTGAGATCGACGACCCGCTCGTGGGAACCGGTGGCGATGTTGAGCACGCGCGTGGTGAAGGCATCTGACATGCCCCCATCCTCACCCGGACATGGGACTTCACGCGCCCCGACGCGACCGGCTCCGGTACGGGCGAGGCGTGCCCGTTCTCCGATACGTACGGTCCATCAGGCGAGACACCGTTGACCCGCGACCGGCCGGCTGGCTACTTTCACCCGCATGTTGCGTTCAGCCCTGCTCACCACGCGCGGTCACATCGACCTGCTGCGGGTGGCCTCCGCCGCGTGTCGTCGCGGCCGCTGACGCCCTTCCCGCTCGTTTCCCGCACCGCCCTGCGTCGCCTCGCCTCGCCTCGGCGGTCCCCGCGGCATCCGTAGACCCCTGCCCACGCGGCACCCGTACGTCCCACCCGCGTACGCCTCGTGACCACGTACCCGGCGTCGTCCGGTCCGGTGACGTCTGATCCGGACCGGCACGGAACCGCGTCCCGCGCCCCACCTCACCTCCGTGGAGCACCCATGAGCATCAGCCATGCCCCGCCCAGCGCCCACGATCCGGATACGTCCGGCATAGCCGCTCCCCTCGCGCCCGACGCCCTCCAACGCCTCGTCCCCGACTCGTCCCGCCGTGCCCGCGTCCCGCGCTGGCTGCGCCGCACCACCGGTCCCCTTCTGCTGCTTCTCCTGTGGCAACTCCTCAGCACCACCGGAGTGTTGACCCCCGACGTGCTCGCCTCGCCGGGACGGATCGCGCGGGTCGGCGCCGACCTCGTCGGGGACGGTTCGCTGCCCTCGGCCGTCGCGACCTCGCTGGGCCGGGTTGCGGCGGGGCTGGTCTTCGGCACCGTGATCGGCGTCGGACTCGCCCTGGGCTCGGGGCTGTTCCGGGTCGGGGAGGACCTGGTGGACGCCCCGGTGCAGATGTTGCGGACGGTACCGTTCGTCGGTCTCATCCCCCTGTTCATCATCTGGTTCGGCATCGGCGAGACCCCGAAGATCGCCATCATCACGCTCGGCGTGACCTTCCCGCTCTACCTCAACGTCTACGCCGGCATACGGGGTGTCGACTCCCAACTCATTGAGGCAGGCGAGTCGTTGGGCCTGTCCCGCTGGGGGCTGGTACGCCATGTCGTCCTCCCGGGAGCGCTGCCCGGCGCCCTCACCGGACTGCGTTACGCGCTCGGCGTCTCCTGGCTCGCCCTGGTCTTCGCCGAACAGGTCAACGCCGACTCCGGCATCGGCTTCCTGATGGTCCAGGCGCGGGACTTCCTGCGGACCGACGTGATCGTGGTCTGCCTCATCGTCTACGCCTTCCTCGGCCTGCTCACCGACTTCGTCGTCCGCTCCCTCGAAAGGCTGCTGCTGCAATGGCGACCGACATTCACGGGCCGGTGAGCCCCGCGAAGACCGGGCTCTCCCAGGTCGTACGCGTCGAGGGACTGACCCGCTCCTTCGACGGCCGAGCCGTCGTCGACGACCTCGCGCTGGACATCGCGCCCGGGGAGTTCGTCGCGCTGCTCGGCCGCAGCGGCTGCGGCAAGTCGACGCTGCTGCGCGTCCTGGCCGGACTGGACCGGGACATCGAGGGGACCGTCCTCGTACCGCGCCGCCGGGCCGTCGCCTTCCAGGCACCCCGGCTCATGCCCTGGAAGAAGGTGTGGCGCAACGTCGTCCTGGGTCTGCCGGGCAGGCCCGAACGCGCCCTCGCGGAACGCGTGCTGGAAGAGGTGGGCCTCGGGCACCGCGCCGACGCCTGGCCGAAGACGCTCTCCGGCGGCGAGGCCCAACGGGCCTCCCTGGCCCGCGCCCTGGTGCGCGAACCCGATCTTCTGCTCCTCGACGAGCCGTTCGGCGCGCTCGACGCACTGACCAGGATCAAGGCCCAGCGGCTGGTCGGCGAGGTGTGGCGGCGCCGGGGCTGCGCGGTGCTGCTCGTCACCCACGACGTCGAGGAGGCCGTCCTGCTCGCCGACCGCGTGCTGGTGATGGACGGCGGCCGCATCGCCCACGAACAGCGGGTCGCGCTCGACCGGCCGCGCGACATCACCGACCCCCGGTTCGCGACGATCCGCGCCGGTCTGCTGGAACGGCTCGGCGTCGACACGGCCGCCGAAGCCGCCTGACCGCCACTGTCCCGGGCTGCCTCGACCGGGGCCCGACCGATCCCGACCGGTCCTGGCGTGAAAACGCCTCCCGCACACCCCGTACCCACCTCCCACCTCCGTACACGAACGGAACCGCCATGCGACGACGCCTGCTCCCCGCCGCGCTGCTCCTGCCCCTCTCCCTCCTGGTCACCTCCTGCGGTGGCGACGCGACCGCCGGGACGGGGGACGGCACCGACGGTTCGGGGTCTGTCACCCTCGCCGTCGGTGACCAGAAGGGCGGCTCCGAGGCCGTTCTGCGGGCCGCCGGAGAGCTGAAGAACCTGAAGTACCGCATCAAGTGGTCGACCTTCACCTCCGGACCGCCCCTGCTCGAAGCCGTCAACGCCAAGGCCGTCGACATCGGCGGCGTCGGCAACACCCCGCCCGTCTTCGCGGCCGGTGCCGGTTCGAAGATCGCGGTGGTGGCCGCCCAGCACGGCACCTCGCTCGGCGACGCCATCCTCGTGCCGAAGGGCTCGAAGCTCACCGCTCCGAAGCAGCTCAAGGGCCGGTCGGTGGCCGTCGCGCAGGGCTCCTCCGCCCACTACCAGCTGGTCGCCTCCCTCAAGGCCGCCGGGCTGACCCTCAAGGACGTCGAGGTGAAGTACCTCCAGCCGGCCGACGCGCTCGCCGCGTTCAACTCCGGCAAGGTCGACGCCTGGGCGGTATGGGACCCGTACACCGCCCAGGTGCTCCAGGCCAAGCAGGGGCGGGTGCTCACCACCGGCGAGGGCGTCACCAACGGGCTGGCCTTCCAGGTGGCCGCGCCCGGCGCGCTGCGCGATCCGAAGAAGGCCGCCGCCATCAAGGACTACCTGGCCCGGCTCCGGCGCGCACAGGTCTGGGTCCACGACCACCAGCAGGAGTGGGCCAAGGTGTGGGCGAAGGACACCGGACTGCCCTACGAGGTGGCGCTCGCCTCCGTACGGCGCACCAACTCCACCCGCGTCCCGGTCGCCGTCGACAAGCCCCTCGTCGCCTCCGAGCAGCAGATCGCCGACACCTTCACCGCCCTGGGGCTCATCCCGAAGAAGGTCGACTTCGGCGACTTCGTCGACACGCGCTTCAACGGCGATCTGCCCCCGTCGACCACCGCCCCGGCCCAAAACTGACAACAGGAGGAACCCGAAATGACCGTACGACTGCACTGGTTCCTGCCCACGGGCGGCGACGGCCGGACCCTGGTGGACCGCCACGCCTACGGTCCGAACGGCCAGGCCGGCCGCAAGACGCCTGGACTGCGCGCGCCCGACATCGAGTACCTGGCGCAGATCGCCAAGGCCGCCGAACGGCTCGGCTTCGAGGCGGTGCTGACGCCGACCGGCACCTGGTGCGAGGACGCGTGGCTGATCACGGCCGCCCTCTCCCAGCACACCGAACGGCTGAAGTTCCTGGTGGCCTTCCGCCCCGGGCTGCTCTCCCCGACCCTGGCCGCGCAGATGGCCGCCACCTATCAGCGGGTGACGCGGGGCCGCCTGCTGCTCAACGTGGTGACCGGCGGCGACTCCTCCGAACAACGCCGCTTCGGCGACCACCTCGACCACGACCGCCGCTACGAGCGCACGGACGAGTTCCTGTCCATCGTGCGCGGCGTCTGGCGGGGTGAGCCGTACGACTTCCACGGCACCCACTACCAGGTGGACGGCGGCCTCACCGCGCTCCCACCCGACCCGGTGCCGGAGGTGTTCTTCGGCGGTTCCTCGCAGGCCGCCGGGCCCGTGGCCGCCCGGCACGCCGATGTGTATCTGACCTGGGGCGAGCCTCCCGCCCAGGTGAAGGAGAAGATCGACTGGATTCGCTCGCTGGCCGAACGCGAGGGCCGCACCGTCCGCTTCGGCGTCCGGCTGCACACCATCTCCCGGGACTCCTCCGCCGAGGCGTGGGCCACGGCGAACCGGCTGCTCGACGACCTCGACGCCGACACCGTCGCCGCCGCACAGACGGCGCTCGGGCGCAGCGAGTCGGTGGGGCAGCGCCGGATGCTGGAGCTGCACGGCGGCTCCCGCGTCCAGTTGGAGATCCACCCGAACCTGTGGGCCGGTGTCGGCCTGGTACGCGGCGGCGCGGGGACCGCGCTGGTCGGCAGTCACGCGGAGGTGGCCGACCTCATCGAGGAATACCACGCCCTCGGCATCGAGCACTTCGTCCTCTCCGGCTATCCGCATCTGGAGGAGGCGTACTGGTTCGGCGAGGGCGTCATCCCCGAACTCGCCGCACGCGGCCTGCTGGACGGTGCGGCGGCCGAGGGCTCCGGCGGCGGCGCCCCTCTGCTGGTGGCGGGCGGCCGCTGACGCCTGCGGGCGGTGGGCAGCCGGAG
>NZ_WWIR01000189.1 GCF_009863025.1 Streptomyces sp. SID4985
CGCCTCGGCCGACCCGTCCGCGCCCGAGGCGCCGCTGCCGGTCTCCCGGTGCAGGCGCAGGGCGCGGAGGAACTCCGTGGACCGGGCGCGCAGATGGGCCGCGAGGGCCTCTCCGGTCGCCTCCCCGGGCTCGGAGTCCGCCGGGTCAGGGTGTCGCGGTGCCACGCCGGCGCCTCCGGGCGTCTATGAGCATCTCCTGGATGTTGCGCAGCGGCTGGCCCTCGGCGTCGGTCGCGTGCCGGGTCCATTCGCCGTCGGGGCCGAGGTGCCAGGAGGCGGTGGTGTCGGACATGCCGGTGTCGAGCAGGCGGTTCAGGGTCGCCCGGTGGCCGGGGTCGGTGACCCGGACCAGGGCCTCGATCCGGCGGTCGAGGTTGCGGTGCATCATGTCGGCGCTGCCGAACCACACCTCGGGCTCGCCGCCGTTGCCGAAGGCGAAGACGCGGGAGTGCTCCAGGAAGCGGCCGAGGATCGAGCGGACCCGGATGTTCTCGGACAGGCCGGGGACGCCGGGGCGGATCGCGCAGATGCCGCGGACCCAGATGTCGACCGGCACGCCCGCCTGGGAGGCCCGGTAGCAGGCGTCGATGATCGCCTCGTCGACCATGGAGTTGACCTTGATCTTGACGAAGGCCGGGCGGCCCGCGCGGTGGTGCTGGATCTCCTTGTCGATCCGCGATATCAGGCCGTCCCGCAGCGACTTGGGGGCGACCAGGAGACGGCGGTAGGTCTCGCGGCGGGAGTAGCCGGAGAGCCGGTTGAACAGGTCGGAGAGGTCCGCGCCGACCTGCGGGTCGGCGGTGAGCAGCCCGAGGTCCTCGTAGAGGCGGGCGGTCTTCGGGTGGTAGTTGCCGGTGCCGACGTGGCTGTAGCGGCGCAGGGTCTCGCCCTCCTGGCGGACCACGAGCGACAGCTTGCAGTGGGTCTTCAGGCCGACCAGGCCGTACACGACGTGGCAGCCCGCCTCCTCCAGCTTGCGCGCCCACTTGATGTTGGCGTGCTCGTCGAAGCGGGCCTTGATCTCGACCAGGACGAGGACCTGCTTGCCGGACTCGGCCGCGTCGATCAGCGCGTCCACTATCGGCGAGTCGCCGGAGGTGCGGTACAGCGTCTGCTTGATCGCCAGCACATCCGGGTCCTGCGCGGCCTGCTCCAGGAAGGCCTGCACGGAGGTGGAGAAGGAGTCGTACGGGTGGTGCAGCAGCACGTCCCGCTGGCGCAGCGCGGCGAAGATGTCGGGCGCGGAGGCGGTCTCCACCTCGGAGAGGTCGCGGTTGGTGCCCGCGACGAACTTGCGGTACTTCAGCTCAGGCCGGTCCAGGCTGTGGATGCGGAAGAGTCCGGTGAGGTCGAGCGGGCCGGGCAGCGGGTAGACCTCGGCCTCGGAGATCTTCAGCTCGCGCACCAGCAGGTCCAGCACCTCGCGGTCGATGTCCTCCTCGACCTCCAGGCGCACCGGCGGCCCGAAGCGGCGCCGCATGAGCTCCTTCTCCAGGGCCTGGAGCAGGTTCTCCGCGTCGTCCTCCTCGACCTCCAGGTCCTCGTTGCGGGTGAGCCGGAAGGCGTGGTGCTCCAGCACCTCCATGCCCGGGAACAGCTCCTCCAGGTGCGCGCCGATCACGTCCTCCAGCGGGACGAAGCGGCCGGGGCTGCTCTCCAGGAAGCGGGACAGCAGCGGGGGCACCTTCACGCGGGCGAAGTGCTTGTGGCCGCTGACCGGGTTCCGCACGACGACGGCCAGGTTCAGCGAGAGGCCGGAGATGTACGGGAAGGGGTGCGCGGGGTCCACGGCGAGCGGGGTCAGCACCGGGAAGATCTGGTGCCGGAACAGGGTGAACAGGCGGGCCTGCTCCTTGTCGGTCAGCTCGCTCCAGCGGACCAGGTGGATGCCCTCCTCCGCGAGCGCGGGGGCGACGTCCTCGTGGTAGCAGGCGGCGTGCCGGGCCATCAGCTCGCGCGAGCGGGCCCAGATCATCTCCAGCACCTCGCGGGGCTGGAGCCCGGAGGCGGAGCGGGTGGCGACACCGGTGGCGATACGGCGCTTCAGACCGGCCACCCGGACCATGAAGAACTCGTCCAGGTTGCTGGCGAAGATCGCGAGGAAGTTGGCGCGTTCCAGGAGCGGGGTGTTCGGGTCCTCGGCCAGTTCGAGCACGCGCTCGTTGAACGCGAGCCAGCTGCGCTCCCGGTCCAGGAAGCGGCCCTGCGGCAGCGGGGTGCCGTCGCCCGGGGTCTCCTCGTAGGCGTCGAGATCGGCGTCGAGATCGGGTTCCAGGTCGGAGACGGCCGCCGCGACGGTGTGCGGGCGGTGCGCGGCGATCGAGCCCACGGGGGGCTGCGTCCGGCCGGGGGCCTCGGGTCCGAGGCCCGCGGTATCGGCGCCGAAGGCCGCGGTGGAGGAGGACTGGGCCGGTGCCTGGGCTTCTCGCTGACTCATGAACCCATTCTTCCGTGTCAGGGGCGTCACGGCAGCGTCGAATTTCGCGGAGGGAAGTCTGATGACCTTCCGTCCCGCGTGCCCCTCGGACTCCGGCGAAGCCCCACTGCCGACGTGCTCCATTCCCCGAGCCTCGCAAGCGCTTCTGAATGGCCGGTTACGGGGACATGACGTGGGGGACAGCGGAGGGCGGCTCCCAGGGGAACCGCCCTCTTTTCGCCTAGGAGCAGGTCAGCCGGTGCGGCGGCGCAGCACCGCGAAGGAGGCGGCGGTGAGCAGCGCGGTCACGGCCAGCAGCAGGGCGCTGGTGGTGAGCTGGAGGGGCCAGTAGTGGGACTCGGGGTGGTACTCGGAGAACAAACCGGTGCCGCCGTGCTGCGCGTACAGCCGCTTGCACGCTATGAGGGAGCCCGCCGTGCAGTCGGGTGTGGGGACGTGCGCCCCGCTCCGGGTCACCATGCCGTGCGCCACCTCCACACCGGCGAACTCGCCCGCGTACCCGCGCTCGAAGCCGTTCACCCTGGTCACCGGCGGCCACAGGTACGGCATGAGCCAGTGGGCGCCCGCGTACAGCACGACGGTGGCGGCGACGGTGATGCCGATGGAGGGCACGGTACGGCGCACCAGCAGGCCGGTGAGGGCGCCCGCCGCGAGAGCGGCCAGGCAGACGGCGACGGTCGTGGGGCCGTTGGCGTGGAAGGTGCGGGGCAGCCACCAGGCGGGGCGGAGGCCGACCTGGTTCGCGGTCGCCTGCCAGGCGTACCGGTGCAGGGCCACCAGCAGGCTCGCCCCGGCGGTGACCGCCGCGGCCGGGAGCGCCAGCCGCACCGCCAGCCAGCGCACCGGGGTGATGCCCTGGGTCCAGGCCAGCGCCGCGGTGCCGGACTCGGTCTCCCGCGCGGTCAGCGCGGCGCCCGCCCAGACGGCGACCAGGAACGGCAGCAGGATCATGGCCTCGGTCAGCAGCTCGTACAGCGGGTCGTAGTTGCCCGTGTCGATGGTGCACGCCACCTGGCAGGCCTGCAGCTCCTGCCAGGCGCGCGCCGCCGTGTCCGCGAGCGGTCCCCCGACCCACAGCAGCAGCCCGGAACCCGCCAGCACCAGGGCCGCCCAGACGAACAGCGCCCACCGGTGCAGCCGGAACGTCCAGCGGGCCGGGCGGGGCCGGGCGGAGACGGTGAGAGTGCTCATGCGGCGCGCTCCTCGGACAGGTCGGTGGTGGCGGTGAGGGCGGGGGCCTCGGGGTTGCGCAGATGGGCGAGGACCAGGTCCTCCAGGGTGGGCGTCCCGGTCTGCCAGTCGTCCGTGAGCGGGGCCGCCGGGCGGAGCAGGGCGGTGACGCTGCGGCCGGTGGTGCGGGACTCGACCACGGTGTGCGGGGTCAGGGCCGCGTCGGCGGGTCCGGTGACCCGGAGGTGGGCGGCGAGGAGGTCGTCGATGTCGCCGGAGAGGCGGACGCGGCCGGAGCCGACCAGGAGCAGGTGGTCGCAGGACTCCTCCAGCTCCGCGACCACGTGGGAGGACATCGCGATCGTGGTGCCGTGCTCGGCGGCCACCCCCATCAGGAGGCCCATCAGCTCGTGCCGTGCGAGCGGGTCGAGGTCGGCCATCGGCTCGTCCAGGAGCACCAGTTCGGGCCGCTTGCCGAGCGCGAGGGCGAGCGCGACGCGGGTGCGCTGACCGCCGGACAGGGACCGGATGCGGGCACCGGGGTCGAGATCGCCGCCCGCGGCGATCCGGTCGGCGAGGGCGGTGTCCCAGCGGCCCGGGTTGAGGTCCGCGCCCATGCGCAGCGTCTCGGCGACGGTGAGCTGTGGGTACAGCGGCTTCTCCTGCGCGACGTACGCGACGCGGGGCCGGGCCTCGGCGGGCCGGACGCCCAGCACCCGTATCCCGCCCTCGGTCGCCCGGAGCAGACCCGCCGTCAGGGAGAGCAGGGTGCTCTTCCCGGCGCCGTTGGGGCCGACGACGGCGCACACCCGGCCCGCGGGCAGCCGGAACGCGCAGTCGCGCAGCGCCCACCCGCCCCGCCGCCCGAAGCGCTTGCCGAGGCCGTCCGCCTCGATCGCGGTGTCGCTCATGAACCCTCTCCCTGGAAGCTCTTGTCGAGTACGGCGGTGAAGAGCGCTGCCATGTCGTCCCGGTCCCAGCCCTCCCGGACCGCCCGCGCCGCCCACTCCTCCAGCTCAGCCCGCAGCGGGGAGTCGGCCGGGGCGGCGCCGAGGGTGCGGCGGACGAAGGTGCCGAGGCCGCGCCGGGCCTCCACCAGTCCCTCCCGCTCCAGCTCGCGGTACGCCTTGAGGACGGTGTTGGGGTTGATGGCGGTGGCCTCGACCACCTCGCGGGCGGTCGGCAGCCGGTCGCCGGGGCGCAGTTGGCCGAGGCGCAGGGCCTGCTTGGTCTGCTGGACGATCTGGACGTAGGTGGCGACCCCGCTGTGCCGGTCGATGCGGTATTCGACCACGCGTTGAACCACCCTTTCACTAATTGAGTAGTGGAATGATGATCGGGAAGAGGGGCGCCCGTCAAGCGTGGACGCCCCTCAACTCATCGCTGGTGCTGCCTTGTTCACGTCTCCGTGCGGTACATCAGGTCCGTCTCGTGGGTCGTGAAGCCCAGCCGCTCGTAGACCGAGACCGCCGCCTTGTTGTCCGCGTCGACGTAGAGCATGGCGGTGGGCAGGCCCCGGCCCGCGAGGTGGCGCAGGCCGATCGTGGTGAGGGACTTGCCGAGGCCGCCGCCCTGGCTGCCGGGGCGGACACCGAGGACGTAGACCTCGCCGAGGCCCTCCTCGGGGTGGGTCTTGGTCCAGTGGAAGCCGACCAGCTCGCCGCCCCGCTCGGCGAGGAAGAAGCCCGCCGGGTCGAACCAGGGCTCGGCCTCGCGGTCGGCCAGGTCGCGTTCGGTCAGCGAGCCCTGCTCGGGGTGGTGGGCGAAGGCGGCCGCGTTGACCGAGAGCCACGCCGTCTCGTCCTGCCCGGGGACGAAGGCGCGGACCGTCACGCCCTCCGGCAGCACCGGGTCGGGCAGTTCGAGGCCGGTCAACGGGCGCCGCATCTGGCGCAGTTCGCGGAAGAGGGTCAGGCCGAGTACCTGGGCGAGATGACGGGCGGCGGGGTGGCCGCCGTGCGCCCAGACCCGCAGCCGCTTGCCGGAGGCGGCGAGCAGCGCGGTGCCCAGCGCGCGGCCGTGGCCGTGGCCCCGGTGGGCCGGGTGGACGACCAGTTCGGCGGCCGGTGCCTCGACCGGATCGGTGTCCTCCAGCTGTGCGTAGCCCACGAGTTCGCCGCCGTAGCTCAGCAACAGATGGGAGACGCCCTCCCGCGCCCCGCCGCGCAACTGGAGCCGCCCCTGCTCGGACACCGGCTGCTGCCCGTCCACGGCGGCGGCCGCCGCGAGCAGATCGAGCACGGCCCGGGTCTGCTCCGGGGTGAGTTCGGCCTGGGTCTCGAGGGAGCGGGCGGGCACGGCCCGCTCGGAGTCGTCGCTGCTCATGCGTATGAGGGTACGGGGGGCGCTCCGCTGGGTACGGCTGGGCGGGACGATGGCACCTGGCGGCGCGGCGCGACAACGTCCGGGCTGCGTGGTGTTCTGGTGGCCCGGTGCCCTGGCTCGATGGCGACCCGGTGCCATGGTGGTCCGTTGGCCCCGCGCGGCAGGGCGATGGCGGACCGGCCGTGCGGTGTTACGGCGGTCCGGTGCCTGACCCGGTGGTCCGGTGCGACAGGACGATGGCGGCCTGGCCGTGCGGTGTCCCGGTGGCCCGGCGCGACGGCGGTTCGGCCGTGCGGTGTCCCGGTGGCCGGCGCCCCGACCCGGTGGACCAGCTCCACGGCGCCCCGGGCCGCGCGTCGTCATGGCCGGCAGGCGGCACAGAGGCACGGTGCCCTGAAGCAACAGCCTCCCGCGTACCGCCCCCCGAGCCACAGCGGCAGCGCAACGTCACGCCGTGTCCGGTGGCGGCACCGGCGCCCCCGGCAGCCGTACCGTCACCAGGGTGCCGCCGCCCGGGGCGCGGGAGAGGGTGACCTCGCCGCCCGCCTGGCGGATCGTGCGGGCGACGATGGAGAGGCCGAGGCCGGAGCCGGGGAGGGCGCGGGCGCTGGGGGAGCGCCAGAAGCGGTCGAAGACGTGCGGGAGTTCGTCGGCCGGGATGCCGGGGCCGTGGTCGCGCACGGTCAGCGTGCCGTCGGTCAGCCGCACCTCGACCGTGTCGCCCTCGGGACTGAACTTCACCGCGTTGTCGAGGATGTTGACCAGGGCCCGCTCCAGCGCGGACGGCTCCGCGCGGACGTACCAGGGCTCCAGGTCCGCCGTGATCGTCAGCTCGGGACCGCGCAGCCGGGCCCGGCGCAGCGCGGCCTCGGCCGTCTCCTGCAGGGAGACCACCTGGACGCGCTCGCCGTGCTGCCCCTCGGAGCGGGACAGCTCCTGCAAGTCGCCGATCAGCGCGCCGAGTTCGGTCATCTGGGCCTTGACGGAGGCGAGCAGCGCCTTGCGGTCCTCGGCGGGCAGCGGACGCCCGGTCTCCTCGCTGCGGCTGAGCAGTTCGATGTTGGTGCGCAGGGAGGTGAGCGGGGTGCGCAGTTCGTGCCCGGCGTCCGCGATCAGCTGTTGCTGGAGGTCGCGGGAGCTGGCCAGCGCGGTGGTCATGGAGTTGAAGGAGCGGGAGAGCCGGGCCACCTCGTCGTCGCTCTCGTCGACCACGGGGATGCGGACGGCGAGGTCCTCGGTGCGGGCCACGTGCTCGACCGCCTCGGTCAGCTTGTCGACAGGGCGCAGCCCCGCCCGGGCCACTGCGAGACCGGCCGCGCCCGCCCCGACCACGCCGATGCCGGAGACCAGCAGCAGGATCAGCGCGAGGTCGTCCAGCGTCCGCTCGGTGTCCTTCAGCGAGAAGCCCACCATGACGGCCACGTCGGGATACGGCTGCACGTCGGGCCCACCGCCCACCAGCACGGCGCCGGTCATCACCCGTACGTCGCCGCCCTTGGAGTCGGTGCCGTCGCGCACCCACCGGGTGCGGTTGGTGGGGTTGCGGGCGACGGCGATGTCCGAGGCGGTCACCTTCACCGTGCCCTCGGAGTACGGCGGGACGCAGACCTTGCCGTCGGCGGTGACGATCTGGAGGTAGAGGTAGCTGGGCGGTCCGTCGCCGTAACTGTCGTTGGGGGACTGGGGGCAGGTCAGCAGCAGCGTGGTGACCTGGTCGGCGCTGAGCGGGCGGCCGAGGCTCGTGAGCCGGTGGTTCAGCTCGTCCTCCAGCTTGCGCTGGACGATGAACCAGCAGGTCACCGACACCGCCGCCACCGCGAACGCCACCGCCGCCGCGACCAGCATCGCCAGGCGCGCCCGGATCGGCAGCGCCTGGTAGCGGCGCACCAGCCTCCTCACTCGCCGCCGCCCTGCCGCAGTACGTACCCCACGCCCCGGACGGTGTGCACGAGCCGGGGCTCGCCGCCCGCCTCGGTCTTGCGGCGCAGGTACATCACGTAGACGTCGAGGGAGTTGGAGGAGGGCTCGAAGTCGAAGCCCCAGACGGCCTTGAGGATCTGCTCCCGGGTGAGGACCTGGCGCGGGTGGGCCATGAACATCTCCAGGAGCGTGAACTCCGTACGGGTCAGCTCCACCGGCCGGCCGCCCCGGGTGACCTCCCGGGTCGCGAGGTCCATCCGCAGGTCCCCGAAGGTCAGCGCCTCGTCCTCCTGGGCCTCGGCGGACACGGTCGCCGCGTAGGTGCTGCGCCGCAGCAGGGCCCTGATGCGGGCGAACAGCTCGTCCAGTTCGAACGGCTTGACCAGGTAGTCGTCGGCCCCGGCGTCGAGGCCGGTCACCCGGTCGCCGACCGTGTCGCGGGCGGTGAGCATCAGTATCGGGGTGGTGTCCCCGGTGCCCCGGATGCGCCGGGCCGCCGTCAGACCGTCCATGCGGGGCATCTGGATGTCCAGCACGAGCAGGTCCGGGCGGCAGGCGGCGGCCTTCTCCAGCGCGTCGGCGCCGTCCACCGCGACCTCCGTGTCGTACCCCTCGAAGGCGAGGCTGCGCTGGAGGGCCTCGCGTACGGCCGGTTCGTCGTCGACGATCAGGATGCGCTGGGGGTCACGGTCGCCTTCGGCGCTCATCGCTCGCGGTTCCTCGGGATGGTGTGGTCGGGTCGGGGCGTTTCTCAGCCTCGCACGTTTCGGGCCTCCGGCGTGGTTGCCGGGGTCAGACGCCGGCCGGGGTCAGCCGGTTGAGGGCGGTGAGCCGGTTCAGCGGCACCTTGCGGCGGTGCGGGCGGTCGGCGGAGGTGCGCAGGCCCATCAGCTGGGGCGCGGGGGAGGGCAGCTCGGGGAGGCGGGGAGCCGGGGCGGGGGCGTGCAGCTCGTGCGCCACCTCCAGGGCCAGGGTGACGTCGGCGGGGCCGGTGACACGGGTCTGGTGCATGGTGTACGTGATCATGACGTGCTCCCTGCTGTTCGGTGGTGCGCTTGCCCAGGGCCGTACCGGAGAGTCTCCGGGGGTCCTAGTCCGTCGAGCCCGCCCGCAGCTTGGCGAGGTCGGACTTGACGGTGTTCACCGGGATCGCGAAGCCGAGGCCGATGCTGCCCGCGTCCGAGGACGAGGAAGCCTGCGAACCCGAGGAGTACATCGCGGAGTTGATGCCGATGACGCGGCCGGAGGCGTCGAAGAGGGCGCCGCCGGAGTTGCCGGGGTTGAGCGAGGCGTCCGTCTGGATCGCCTTGTAGGTGGTCGTGGACGAGCCGGTGTCGCCGTTGAACTCACGGCCGCCGAACCGGAACGGCCAGTCGCCGTCCCCGCCCTGCTGCCCGTCCTGTCCCTGGCCCTGGCTCTGTGACTCGTCGGTCGGAACGGTCACGTCGCGGTCGAGTGCCGAGACGATGCCGCTGGTCACGGTGCCGCTCAGCCCCTCGGGGGAGCCGATGGCGACGACCGTGTCGCCGACCCGGACGCCGGAGGAGTCGCCCAGCGTCGCGGCCTTGAGGCCCAAGGCGCCGGAGACCTTCAGGAGTGCCAGGTCCTTGGAGCTGTCGGTGCCGACCAGTTCGGCGGCGTAGCTCTTGCCGTCGTCGGTGCGGACCGTGACCGAAGAGGCGCCGGAGACCACGTGGTTGTTGGTGATGATCTCGCCGCCGTCGGTGACGACGACGCCGGAGCCGGTGGAGGAGCCGTCCTGGAGGGTGGCGTCCACCTGGACCACGCTGGTGCTGACGGCCGCCGCCACGGCGGCCACCGTGCCCTTCTTGCCCGCGGCCACCACGGGGGTGCCCGACTCCGCGGCGGCGGTGTCGGAGTGGCCCGCCAGCTCCTGGAAGGCGTAGGCGGTGCCGCCGCCGACCGCGGCCGCGACCAGCGCGACCGCCGCGAGGAGCGCTATCGGGCCCCGCGCCCGCTTCCCCTCCGGAGCCGGACCCGGCGCGTACGGCGGCGGGGACGGCCACGGGGCGGGAGCGGCGTGGGCGGCGGCCGGCGGGGTGTCGGACCCGTAGGGGTGGTTCCCGTACCCGTGAGGGTGCGCGTACCCCTCGGGGTCTCCGTACCCGTCGGCGCCGCTGCGGCGCGTGCTCTCGTCGGTCATACGAAGAGCATGTCCCGCCACCATGAGAGCTTCCTGAGCCCTCCCTGAGAACCCGGGCAGAAGCTGGGGCCTCCTTCATGAGAGGCCCGCTCGGCTGCCGATGAGAGCCGGATGAGAGTGCTGGTGGGAGCGGCCGGACCGCGGGGGAGCGGTCAGCCGTCCTGGCGCGCGCAGCCGCAGCTCTGGCGGATCTGGAGGCGTGAGGGGAAGGTCTTCAGGCGCTCGCGGCGCGAACCGGCCAGGCGCAGCCCGTCGTCCAGGACCAGGTCGACGGCCATGCGGGCCATCGCGGGCCGGTCGGAGGCGACGGTGGTCAGGGGCGGGTCGGCGAGCGCCGCCTCCTTGATGTCGTCGAACCCGGCCACCGCCAGCTCGCCGGGCACGTCGAGCCGCAGCTCGCGCGCGGCGCGCAGCACGCCGATGGCCTGGTCGTCGGTGGAGCAGAAGATCGCGGGCGGCCGCTCGGGCCCGGAGAGGATGCCGAGGGCCACGCGGTAGGCGTCGTAGCGGTTGTACGGCGCCTCGAAGAGGCGGCCCTCGGTGGGCAGGCCCGCCTCGTCCATGGCGCGCTTCCAGCCCTCGACGTGGTCGGAGACCGGGTCACCGACCGCCGGGGTGTCGGCGGTGCCGCCCATGCAGGCCACGTACTCGTACCCGTGCTCCAGGAGGTGGCGCACGGCGAGCTGGGCGCCGCCGAGGTCGTCCGTCACCACGGCCACGTCGTCGATGGCCTCGGGGCGCTCGTGCAGCAGGACCACGCGGGCGTCCCAGGCGTCGATCTCGGCCGCCGCCTGGTCGTTCAGCGCGTGGGAGACCAGGATCAGGCCGGAGACCCGCATCCCGAGGAAGGCCCGCAGATAGTGGACCTCGCGCTCGGCGATGTAGTCGGTGTTGCCGACCAGGACCATCTTTCCGCGCTCGGAGGCGGCCTGTTCGACCGCGTGCGCCATCTCCCCGAAGAAGGGCTGGCGGGCGTCCGGGATGATCAGTCCTATGAGGTCGGTACGGCGCGAGGCCATCGCCTGGGCGACCCGGTCGGGGCGGTACCCCAGCTCCTTGATCGCCGCGAGGACACGCTCGCGCGTGGCCGGGGCGACCGGCCGGGGTCCGTTGTTGATGACATAACTGACGACGGCCGTCGAGGTCCCCGCCAGCCGTGCCACATCATCCCGAGTCACCTTCGCCACGCGCGGAGTCTACGCGGATTGATCCGTTCTGGGCAGGGCGAAAACGCGGTGTCCGGCGGTGGCCGTGAGGCCGGGCGGTGCGGTGGGACGTGCCAGGGTTCTGCCCACGACGACACCGGTTCACGCATCGGCATACGCGGGCGCGCATGAGACCGCGGCCCGAGCGCCTGCCCTGGCACCGGAACCGGCACCCGACATCACACGCGGGCCCACCCGTCGGCCCGCGGGCTTGCCCCC
>NZ_WWIR01000190.1 GCF_009863025.1 Streptomyces sp. SID4985
ATTGTGGACGAAGCCTTCCGCTGAGCGAACCCGCTTCGCTACTGTCCCGCTACGCATACGCCCCGTGGCAGCGCCGCCGCGGAGCGCAGCCGTGAAGCGACAGGGTCCGGGGCCGCCGGGCCGTCCTGCCGATCGGCGCCCTCACCAGCGCGTCGTCGACGGGGTCCCGCCCGGCGCGGGCCGCTGCGCGGAGGGTGTCGACCTCACCGCCGAAGGAGTGGGCGTCGTGACCGCGGAGACCTCCCAGACGCTGGACCGTGGACTGCGCGTCCTCAAGCTGCTGGCCGACACGGACCACGGGCTGACCGTCACCGAGCTGTCCACGCGGCTGGGAGTCAACCGGACGGTGGTGTACCGCCTGCTCGCCACGCTCGAACAGCACGCCCTGGTCCGCCGCGACCTCGGCGGCCGCGCCCGGGTCGGGCTCGGGGTGCTGCGGCTGGGCCGCCAGGTGCACCCCCTCGTACGGGAGGCCGCGCTCCCCGCGCTGCGCTCGCTGGCCGAGGACATCGGGGCGACGGCCCATCTGACCCTCGTGGACGGCACCGAGGCGCTGGCCGTCGCCGTGGTGGAGCCCACCTGGACCGACTACCACGTCGCCTACCGCGCGGGCTTCCGTCACTCCCTGGACCGGGGTGCCGCCGGCAAGGCCATCCTCGCCGCCCGCCACTCCCGCACCGCCCACCCCGGCTACACCCTCACCCACGGCGAACTGGAAGCCGGGGCCAGCGGCGCGGCCGCTCCCCTGGTGGGTGTCACCGGCCTCGAAGGCAGCGTGGGTGTGGTCATGCTCACCGACGCCATCCCCGATCGCGTCGGCCCCCGGGTCCTGGAAGCGGCCCAGGAAATCTCCGAGGCGCTCCGCTGAAGGGGAGGGGAGAGGAGGGGAGGGGACGGGTAGAGCGCCCTACTCCACCCCCACCACACCCGTCGCGTTAGATTGTGGGCGTGTTTTCTCGTCTCTCGCGTCTTCAGGCCGTCGCCGTCTGTGCTGTGCCCGTGGTCGGGCTGATCGTCACGGTGGCCGTCGCGCCGTTGCCGTTCGCGGTGGCGCAGCCGGGGATGACGGCGAACGTGCTGGGGGAGAACCGGGGGACGCCGGTGATCACGGTGTCCGGGGCGCCCGTCAGGAAGACCAGCGGTGAGCTGCGGATGACGACCATCGAGGCGACCTCGCCGGACGCGCGGGTCACCCTCGGGGACGTCGTGGACAACTGGTTCCGTACCGACCGTGCCGTCATGCCGCACGGCTCGGTCTACCCCACCGGGAACACCGTCAAGGAGATCGAGAAGCACAACTCCGCGCAGATGAAGGAGTCCCAGAACGCGGCCACCGACGCCGCGCTGAACTATCTGCACCTGGACGCCGGCAAGGTGAAGGTCGATCTGCGGCTCGCCAATGTCGGCGGACCGAGCGCCGGGCTGCTCTTCACCCTCGGCATCGTGGACAAGCTGGACGGTGACGGCAGCGGCGGGGACCTCACCGGCGGCCGTACCGTCGCGGGCACCGGCACCATCGACGCCGACGGCAAGGTCGGCGCGGTCGGCGGAGTGCCCCTGAAGACCCGGGCCGCCCGGCGCGACGGCGCCACCGTCTTCCTGGTGCCGAGGGCCGAGTGCGCCGACGCCAAGGCCGAGCTGCCCAAGGGGCTGCGGCTCGTCCCGGTCACCGACCTCAAGAGCGCCGTGAACTCCCTGGTCGCCCTGGAGAAGGGCAAGGGGAAGATCCCCAGCTGCTGAACCCCGCTAAGGACGCGGGCTGAACCCCGCTAGTCCGGGGATTCCCCCGCCGCCTGTTCCACCAGCGGGATGATCCGCAGCGGCACCGGCGTCTCCATCACGATCGTCGTCGACGCCCGCTCGATCCCCTCGAACCCCACCACCCGGTCGATCACCCGTTGCAGATCGGCGTTGGAGCGGGCGACCAGGCGGCAGAGCATGTCGCCGGTGCCCGTCGTGGTGAGCAGCTCCAGGACCTCGGGGACGCCCGCCAGATGGGCCCGTACGTCCGGGCCCCGGCCCTGGCGGATCTGGAGGGTCGCGAAGGCGGTGACCGGGTAGCCGAGGGCCGCCGGGTCCACCTGGGGGCCGAAGCCGCGGATCACCCCGCCCGCCCGCAGCCGGTCCAGACGCGCCTGGGCCGTGCCCCGGGCCACCCCGAGGCGGCGGGACATCTCCAGCACGCCCATGCGCGGCTCCTCGGCGAGGAGCACGATGATCCGGCCGTCCAGCTGATCGATCGCCACGGCATCCTCCGGGATGGTCATCTTGTGCAGAAAGTCCGCCGATACGGCCGTACGACTGAACAGACTGCCCAGTCGATACGCGAACTATTGCGCACCTTGCGGACCGGAGCCACCCTTCGGCTATGACGCAGACCACACACCACACTCCCGACACCGCCCGGCAGGCCGACCCCTTCCCGGTCAAGGGAATGGACGCGGTCGTCTTCGCCGTGGGCAACGCCAAGCAGGCCGCGCACTACTACTCCACCGCCTTCGGCATGACCCTGGTCGCCTACTCCGGACCGGAGAACGGCAGCCGGGAGACCGCGAGCTACGTCCTGGAGAACGGCTCCGCCCGCTTCGTGCTCACCTCGGTCATCAAGCCCAGCACCCCCTGGGGCGAGTTCCTCGCCCGGCACGTCGCCGAGCACGGGGACGGCGTCGTCGACCTCGCCATCGAGGTCCCGGACGCCCGCGCCGCCTTCGCCTACGCCGTCGAGCACGGCGCGCGCCCGCTGGCCGAGCCGTACGAGGTGAAGGACGAGCACGGCACCGTCGTCCTCGCCGCCATCTCCACCTACGGCGAGACCCGCCACACCCTGGTCGAGCGCACCGGCTACGACGGCCCCTACCTGCCCGGCTTCACCGCCGCCGAGCCCATCGTCCAGCCGCCCGCCCAGCGCACCTTCCAGGCCGTGGACCACTGCGTCGGCAACGTCGAACTCGGCCGCATGAACGAGTGGGTGGACTTCTACAACAAGGTCATGGGCTTCACGAACATGAAGGAGTTCGTGGGCGACGACATCGCCACCGAGTACAGCGCGCTGATGTCCAAGGTCGTCGCGGACGGCACCCTCAAGGTCAAGTTCCCGATCAACGAGCCCGCCGTCGGCAAGCGGAAGTCCCAGATCGACGAGTACCTGGAGTTCTACGGCGGCGCGGGCGTCCAGCACATCGCGCTGAACACCAACGACATCGTCCGCACCGTACGCACCATGCGCGCCGCCGGAGTCCAGTTCCTCGACACCCCGGACTCCTACTACGACACCCTCGGCGAGTGGGTCGGCGACACCCGCGTGCCGATCGAGACCCTGCGCGAGCTGAAGATCCTCGCCGACCGCGACGAGGACGGCTATCTGCTGCAGATCTTCACCAAGCCGGTCCAGGACAAGCCGACCGTCTTCTTCGAACTCATCGAGCGCCACGGCTCGATGGGCTTCGGCAAGGGCAACTTCAAGGCCCTGTTCGAGGCGATCGAGCGGGAGCAGGCCAAGCGCGGGAACCTGTAAGCGAGTTGGGGGCCGACTGTTGCAGTCGGCCCCCGCCTACAGCGCATCCTCCGGCAGCGTCCCGTCCTCCGGATCGCCCAGCCCCGCCACCGCCTGCCGCGCCTCGGGGGCCCACACCGGCGAGAAGTACGGGTTGACCAGCAGCGCGTCCGAGAGGTGCCGCCGGGCGGGCCCCACACGGCCCAACTCCCGCTCGATCATGCCCCGGTGGAAGGCGTACAGCGCACTGCGCACCCCGCCGCCCTTCGCCTTGTCCGTCGCGACGGTGGCGTACTTCAGCGCCTCCACGTCGTCGCCCGCCCGGTGCAGCGCCCAGCCCAGCGCGTCGGCCACCTCGATGCCGGGCTGGCGCTTCCACTCCGCCCGCAGCCGGGTCACCGCCTCGTCCGGGTCGCCGTGGTCCGCCTCCAGGCGGCCGGTCAGCAACTCCTCGTCGACCCCGCCGGAAGCGGCCCGCGCGGTCAGCGTCCGCGCCCGCGCGTACTGCTTCTCCGCGTCCGGCACGCGGCCCAGCGACTCGTACAACTCGCCCAGTTCCAGGGCGGTCCGGGGGTCCGGGTGCCCAGCCAGCGCCTGGTCGTACGCCGTCAGCGCCTGGTCGGTGCGGCCCAGCGCGGCCAGCGTCCGTGCCCGGCCCGTCGCCGCCGCACCCTGCGCCGGGTCGAGCCGCAGGGCCGCCTCGAAGTGCCGCAGCGCGTCCT
>NZ_WWIR01000191.1 GCF_009863025.1 Streptomyces sp. SID4985
TTGAAATACCAGTCTGGTCGTGCTGGATGTCTAACCTCGGTCCGTGATCCGGATCAGGGACAGTGTCTGATGGGTAGTTTAACTGGGGCGGTTGCCTCCTAAAGAGTAACGGAGGCGCCCAAAGGTTCCCTCAGCCTGGTTGGCAATCAGGTGTTGAGTGTAAGTGCACAAGGGAGCTTGACTGTGAGACCGACGGGTCGAGCAGGGACGAAAGTCGGGACTAGTGATCCGGCGGTGGCTTGTGGAAGCGCCGTCGCTCAACGGATAAAAGGTACCCCGGGGATAACAGGCTGATCTTCCCCAAGAGTCCATATCGACGGGATGGTTTGGCACCTCGATGTCGGCTCGTCGCATCCTGGGGCTGGAGTCGGTCCCAAGGGTTGGGCTGTTCGCCCATTAAAGCGGTACGCGAGCTGGGTTTAGAACGTCGTGAGACAGTTCGGTCCCTATCCGCTGTGCGCGTAGGAATATTGAGAAGGGCTGTCCCTAGTACGAGAGGACCGGGACGGACGAACCTCTGGTGTGCCAGTTGTCCTGCCAAGGGCATGGCTGGTTGGCTACGTTCGGGAGGGATAACCGCTGAAAGCATCTAAGCGGGAAGCCTGCTTCGAGATGAGTATTCCCACCTCCTTGAGAGGGTAAGGCTCCCAGTAGACGACTGGGTTGATAGGCCAGATATGGAAGCCCGGTAACGGGTGGAGTTGACTGGTACTAATAGGCCGAGGGCTTGTCCTCAGTTGCTCGCGTCCACTGTGTTGGTTCTGAAACCACGAACACCGCCATGTGCCACACATGGTCTGGCTGAAACAGTTTCATAGTGTTTCGGTGGTCATAGCGTGAGGGAAACGCCCGGTTACATTCCGAACCCGGAAGCTAAGCCTCACAGCGCCGATGGTACTGCAGGGGGGACCCTGTGGGAGAGTAGGACGCCGCCGAACTCCTTTTGATAGGGCTGGCTCCTGAACTTCGGTTCAGGGGCCAGCCCTTTTTTGTTTTGCTTAACTTTACGTTCACATTGCCCGCGAAGCATGGGGCCCATGGCTACCGCTGAAATGCTCAGGGCCGCCGGCGTGGACGCCGGTCACGAGGTCGTCGTACCGGCCTTCGGGAACGCGGAGATCGCCGAGGCCGTGATCCGGGCGGGAGCGGTGCCGGCTTTCGCCGACATAGACCCCGTCACCTACTGTCTGGACGCCGCTGCCGTGGAGGCGGCGGTAACTCCGCGTACCGCGGCTCTCGTTGTCGTGCATCGCTTCGGACGGCAGGCGGACACGGGGACGTTGGGCGAGGTCGCTGCGCGGCACGGGCTGTTCGTGCTGGAGCACGGCGAGTCCGAGACGCCATACGACGAGCTGGCCTCCCGTCGGGAGCGGGCCGCGTATCTGGACGCGCGGCTCAAGGGGGTGCGCACTCCGGCCGGAGGTGACGGGCACACCTATCAGCAGTACGTGGTGCGGGTGCCGGGCAACGGGAGGCCGGACCGGGACGCGTTCGCGCGTGCCTTGCGGGCCAGGGGAGTTGACTGCCGGGTGCCCGTGCGGACGCCCGTCCACCGGTTGCCGGGATTCCGGCGCTGTGTGTCGCTGCCGGAGACCGAGCGGGCGGCCGACGAGACGCTGGCGCTGCCCGTGGAGGCCGCGCTGACGAAGCGGGACATGCACCGGATCGCCGCCGCCTGCAACGCACTTGGGGGACTTCTTCAGCCCGCTTGATGATCGGGCCCGAACGGATTTGGGAACCCGTGTGTGTTCGGGGTACGATCTTCTTGTTGCGGCGAGGGAAACCTCGAAAGCGACAAGGCCCCTATAGCTCAGTCGGCAGAGCGTCTCCATGGTAAGGAGAAGGTCAACGGTTCGATTCCGTTTGGGGGCTCAGCAGAAAAGACCCCGCCCATTCGGGCGGGGTCTTTTTCATGTCCGGGGGGCGGTCGGCCCCGGGCCTCAGTCCTGCTGAAGGCCCGGAACCCGCATGGCCAGGATCGCCATGTCGTCGGACGGGGCGTCGGAGGCGAAGCGTTCCACGGCGCGCAGGATGCGGGCGGCCACCGCGCCCGCGGTGAGGCCCGTGCACGTGGTGAGGACGTCGGCGAGGCCGTCGTCGCCCAACATGCGGGTGCCCTCGCGGCGTTCGGTGACGCCGTCCGTGACGCACAGGAGCACGTCGCCGGGGTCGAGGGTGACTGTCTCCTCGTACAGCTCGAGGTCCTCGATCACGCCGAGCAGGGGCTGGGGTTCGGCGGCGGTCTCGACCGTGCCGTCCTGGCGCAGGCGCAGTGGGAGCGGGTGGCCCGCGCAGACCACCTTCATCTCGGCGCCGCCGTTGGCCTGAGGGCGCAACTCGCCGTAGAGGAGGGTGAGGAAGCGGCTGCGGTCGCCCTCGTCGAGGATCGCGGAGTTCAGTCGTTGCAGGACTGCCGGACCGCTGAGGCCCTCGCGGGCCAGCAGGCGCAGGGCGTGGCGGGCGAGGCCGGTGACGGCGGCCGCGTTGGGGCCGGTGCCGCAGACGTCGCCGATGGCGAAGCCGTAGGCGCCGTCTCCGATCGGGAAGAGGTCGTAGAAGTCGCCGCCGACCTCGTTGCCCTCGCCGGCCGCGCGGTAGATGACGTCGACCTCGACGCCGTCGATGTGCGGCAGGCCC
Source organism: Streptomyces sp. SID4985 (assembly GCF_009863025.1). GTDB lineage: Bacteria > Actinomycetota > Actinomycetes > Streptomycetales > Streptomycetaceae > Streptomyces. Next base: position 2,638 of record NZ_WWIR01000191.1, read on the forward strand.
GGGGGGAGCAGGCTGCGCTGGAGGGACTGGCTGATGGCCGTGCGCTCCGAGTACAGGCGGGCGTTGTCCAGGGCGAGCGCGGCGCGGCGGGAGAGGTCCTCGGCCAGCTCCAGGATCTCCTGGCGGAAGTGTTCGTCCGTGGGCTTGCCGAGGGTCAGCATGCCGATGACGCGGTTGCGGGCGACCAGCGGGAGGACCACGGTCTCGCCGCCGACGGCGGAGGCCGTCGCCAGGGTGGGGCCGATGCTCGCCGTGAGTTGCTGGGCGGGACCGCCGGCCAGGCCGAGGCTGCGCATGGAGCTGCGCAGGGCCGCCTGGTGGGCGACCTCGCCGGGCTGCGGCCAGACCTGGGCGCCGGGCGTCAGGACCGGCTCGGGCGGGGGGATCTTCGAGAGCAGGGACTTGATGCCGTCGATGAGTTCCTCGTCCTCGTGGAGGACGTACGACAGATACGGGTCGGAGGCCGGGTCGGCGATCGTGTAGACCGCGCACCAGGTGGCCAGGGTGGGCACCGTCATCTGGGCCATGAGGGCCAGCGTCTGGTCGCGGTCAAGGGTGCCGGCCAGGAGGTCGGAGGCCTCGACCAGGAAGCTCAGTGAGCCTCTGCGCAGCCGTTCCAGTTCGCCGAGGCGGGCCGATTCGACGGCGAGGGCGATGCGGTCGGCGGCGAACTGCAGGCGCAGCGCCTCCTCGTTGGAGTAGCGGCCGGGGCCCTCGGCGGCGACGCCAAGGGAGCCGGTGAGGCGGCCCTCGACCTTGAGCGGCACGGTGACGACCGAGCGCATTCCGGTGCCCGCGAGGAGGGGAACCGCGCCGGGTACGGAGGTCAGGTCCTCGTGGACGGCGGGCATCCGTGCCGAGCCGTAGCGGCCGGGGCCCGCCTCGACAGGGACGCGGGCGAAGCGCTGGCGGGCGGAGGGCAGGCCGGTGGAGGCGCGGACCTCCAGCTCGGTCTCGTCGTCGGTGGCGAGCAGCAGGAAGGCGGAGTCGCCGTCGAGCATGTCGCGGGCGCGTTCGACCGTGCGCTGGAGGAGGCCGTCGAGGTCGTCCGGGGCGGGGGAGCCGATGAACACCTCGAAGGGGTCGGCGCTCGGGCCGTCGGCGCCGCCCTGGTCGCCCGCGGGCACGCGGGAGGGGGTCTGGAGGACGGCGCGCTCGTGGTCGCGGACCAGGAGGCAGACGGTGGAGGGCTCGCCGCCGGTGTCGCGGACTCTGAGGTGGGAGGCGTAGACGGGGGTGACGCGGCCGTCGGCGCGGCGGACGCCGTAGCTGCCCTCCCAGCGGGAGAGCTGGAGCGCCTCGGCGATGCCGGTGCCGGTGCCCGGGGTGTGCGGCCAGGCGGCGAGGTCGGTGAGGGGCTTGCCGACGACCTCGTCGGCGGCGTAGCCGAAGAGTTCCTCGGCGTCCTCGTTCCAGGCGCTGACCGAGCCCTTGCGGTCGATCTGGAGGACGGCGACGCGGACCCGGCCGTCGGCGGTCGGCAGCAGATCGGTGGGCAGGGCGGGACCGGCGGTGCGCGTGCCGAGCGCGCGTTCGGGCAGGTCGAGCTGGAACCAGACGTTCTTGTGGGTGGAGGTGTACTCCACGCCCCAGCGGGAGGCGAGGGCCGCGCAGAGCTGGAGGCCGCGGCCGCCCTCGCGGTCGGGGCTGCCCATGACCGCGTGCGCGTTCTGCAGCGGGACCTCGCGCTCGGGGTAGCGGTCGGAGACCTCGATGCGTACGCCGGGTTCGGTGCGCAGGCACAGGACCTCGGCCTCGGTGCCCGCGTGGACGACGGCGTTGGTCACCAGTTCGCTGGTGAGGACCACGGCGTCGTCGACGATGTCGGCGAAGCCCCAGCCCTGGAGGGTGTCGCGGACGAAGGACCGGGCGGTCGCGACCGAACGCCCCACGGGCTCGAAGCTGGCGGCCGCGCGCGCGGTGATCACAGAACTCCCTGACCTGTCGTCTACGTGCAAGGCGATGGGGCCGGCCGGCACGCGCCGCTGTCGCGGCATCGGCTCGCCCGTCGGCCGTTGCTCGGGGGGCTGTTCCCCCGGGATCGCTCCGGTCATGCTCCGCGGCCGCCCCTCCGATAACCGCTCTTCGTCGTCTCGGCGCTCGGGCCGGCCGGGCCGGTGCGGCTGGACAGCCCGGTGCAAGGTTACTTACCTTCGCCGTCCGAGCGGATGCCGGTCACCGGTGTTTACCCCCCAGGGTGTGCGGACGATGTGCGAAGCTGCCGAACTGTTATGGCCTGGTTCGGCCGGGGTGAAACACTGGGCAGGATTTTGATGAAGGTCCGGCCGGACCCCGCGTGTGTTCCCTGAGCGGTGGGCAGCAGCCCCTGGTGCGGCCGGAACTTCGCGGACAGCGGTATCGGCAGAAGTACCGGGCGGTCCTGCGGGCCGGGCGGTGACGAGTACGCGGAAGCAATCCGGTGCGCCGGCCGGCGGCGCACCGGGCCGGCGCCGCCGGGCACGGCAGTGACGGTCTACCCCTCCGGGAGGGACACAGTGGAGTCTGGCGCAGCGACGCGGGGCACGAAGACGCGCGCGAAGGGCGGACCGTCCGCGCGGAGGGGCGGGGGCACCACCGTCGTGGACACGGCTGCCCTGAACCGGTTGCTGTCGGCTCTGGAGGCCATGCGGGACGGCAACTTCCGCAAGCGGCTCACGGTGTCCGGCGACGGGGTGATGTCGGAGATCGCGGCGGTCTTCAACGAGGTCGCCGACCGCAATCTGCATCTGACCGGTGAGCTGTCCCGGGTACGGCGCATGGTGGGCCGTGAGGGCAAGCTGACGGAGCGGCTGGAGACGGGCGCCTGTGAAGGTTCCTGGGCGGCCGCCGTGGAGAACTCCAACGCGCTGGTCGACGAGTTGGTGTGGCCGGTCTCGGAGGTCAGCCGGGTCCTGACGGCGGTCGCGGAGGGCGATCTGTCGCCGCGCATGGATCTGCGCACCGAGGCGCCGGACGGGACCGGGCATCCGCTGCGGGGCGAGTTCCTCAAGGTGGGCCGGACCGTCAACAACCTGGTGGACCAGCTCTCCACGTTCACCGACGAGGTGACGCGGGTCGCCATCGAGGTCGGCACCGAGGGCAAGCTCGGCGGTCAGGCCAAGGTGCGGGGCATGTCGGGTTCCTGGAAGGACCTGACGGAGTCCGTCAACACCATGGCGAACCGGCTGACCGCCCAGGTGCGCGACATCGCCCTGGTGACGACGGCGGTCGCGAGCGGTGATCTCTCGCGCAAGGTCACCGTGCAGGTGGCCGGCGAGATGCTGGAGCTGAAGAACACCGTCAACACGATGGTGGAGCAGTTGTCGTCCTTCTCCTCCGAGGTGACGCGTGTCGCCCGTGAGGTGGGCACCGAGGGCATCCTGGGCGGTCAGGCGCAGGTGCCCGGGGTGGCCGGGGTGTGGAAGGAGCTGACCGACTCCGTCAACACGATGGCCGGGAACCTCACCGCCCAGGTGCGCGGGATCTCCCAGGTGACGACGGCGGTCGCGAACGGTGATCTGTCGCAGAAGGTGACGGTGCCCGCGCGCGGTGAGGTCGCGCAGCTCGCCGAGACGATCAACCAGATGACCGAGACGCTGCGGATCTTCGCGGACGAGGTCACGCGTGTGGCCAACGAGGTCGGTGCCGAGGGACGGCTCGGCGGCCAGGCCAACGTGCCGGGTGCGGCGGGTACCTGGAAGGACCTGACGGACTCGGTCAACACGGTCTTCCGGAACCTGACCACGCAGGTGCGGGACATCGCGGCCGTGACGACCGCCGTGGCGAACGGTGATCTGTCGCAGAAGGTCACGGTGGACGTGGCCGGCGAGATGCTGGAGCTGAAGAACACCGTCAAC
>NZ_WWIR01000192.1 GCF_009863025.1 Streptomyces sp. SID4985
CGCGAGGGGCTATAGCTCAGTTGGTAGAGCGCCTGCATGGCATGCAGGAGGTCAGGAGTTCAATTCTCCTTAGCTCCACAGATCGACACTCTGTTGAGTTGTCAAAGATCGGTAGGGAAGATCCCGTCCTTCACAGGGCGGGATTTTTCGTGTTCCAGCGGCGAATGATCTCGGCCGCCAGCTCGTCCGCCATCGGCTGCCTCTCCTCCCTCAGCACCGCCGATTTCGCGCGCGCCTCCTCGTCCACCGGCGTGTAGACCACGATCCGGCACTCGGGCATCCCGTCGATGGACAGGGACTGTGTCGTCATGTGTATCTCGCCCAGGCCCGGATGGCCGGGATGACGGAACGTCTTCACCCGCGGCCCCGGCGGCGCCACCTCACCGCTCGCCCACAGCCGGGCGAAGTGCGCGCTCTCGGCCGCGAGCCCGCGTATGTACTCCTCCCAGGCGGGCTCGCCCACATGTCTGCCGTAGGCCGAGCGCAGCGTCGCCACCATCAGCGGCAGCTCCACGTCCAGCCGGACCACCGGGCACAGCTCCTCCGGCAGGGTGCACAGAGCCCACAGCACGTTCGGCACCGCGGCGCGCACCGTCCGCGGCACCAGGAACAGGTCGCGGTAGGCGGGGTTGGTGGCCAGGATGTCGTAGCGCGAGTTGTAGACCGCCGCGGGCAGCGGGTCGACCGCGTCGATGATGCCCTGCACCTCCGGGCCTATCCGGCGGGTCAGACCGACGGGCGTCGAGGCGAACGGCACCTCCGCGAGGCGGTACAGATGCTCCCGCTCCGGCGCGTCCAGCCGCAGGGTGCGGGCCACCGCGTCCAGCACCTGCGCCGACGCGTTGATCGGGCGGCCCTGCTCCAGCCACGTGTACCAGGTCACGCCCACCCCGGAGAGCTGCGCGACCTCCTCCCGGCGCAGCCCCGGAGTGCGCCGCCGCAGCCCCGGTGGCATCCCCACGTCGGCCGGTGTCACCCGGGCCCGCCTGCTGCGCAGGAAGGCGGCCAGCTCGGTCCTGCGGCGCCGTGTCCTCGTGCCGGCCGTCCTGGTCGTACCGGCCGTACCGGTCGCAGTGGTCCCGTGCGTCGTCGTACCGAACGCGCCTGTCGTACCCGCCGTCCTCGTCCTGCTCATCGTCGTGTCCCCCGTTCTCCGTGTCCCCGTCGCCATCGTCGGTTCCCCGCCGTGTTCCTGCCAGGTGCCGTCACTACCAGCATCGGCGGGCTCTCGGCACCTGTACCGGCGCGCCCCCAGGCTCGGCGTCATGACGACACCGCGCACCAGGCCGCCCGGCACGGCCGCCTCGCATCTCGCGAAGCGTGAAGCACCCAGCACCGACAGTGAAGCACCGCCCACTGACAATCGGTCCCGGATGCTGCTGTTCGCCCTGCTCACGGCCACTTTCATGGCCGTCCTCGACGTCTTCATCGTGAACGTCGCCGCCCCGAGCATCGGCACCGCTTTCCGGGCCTCGGGCGCCGATCTGCAGCTGGTGATCGCGGGCTACACCATCACCTACGCCGTGCTGCTGATCACCGGTGCCCGCCTCGGCGACCTGCTGGGCCACGGGCGGGTCCACCTCGCCGGTCTCGCCCTGTTCACCGCCGCCTCGCTCGCCTGCGGTCTGGCCCCGGGCGTGAGCTGGCTCATCGGGTTCCGGCTGGTGCAGGGCGCCGGATCGGCGCTGATGATCCCGCAGGTGCTGAGCCTGATCCAGCGGGCCTTCACCGGTGAGGCCAGGGCCCGCGCCCTCGGCGCCTACGCTGCGGTCCTGGCGGTGGGCGCGGCGGCCGGGCAGATCGTCGGCGGGGTGCTGGTCGCCGCCGACCTGTTCGGCACCGGCTGGCGCCCGGTGTTCCTCGTCAACGTGCCGGTCGGCGCGGCCCTGCTGGTCCTGGGCGCCAAGGTGCTCCCGTCGCCCGGTCCGGCCGACCGCGCGGCCGCCCGCCCCCTCGACGTGCCCGGACTGGCGCTGCTCGGCGCGGCCGTGTCGCTGCTGACCGTCCCGCTGGTCCTCGGTCAGGAGGAGGACTGGCCGCTGTGGTCCTGGCTGTCCCTGGCCCTCTCCGCCGTGCTCTTCGCGCTGTTCTGCGGCTACGAATCCCGGCTGGCCCGGCGCGGCGGCGCCCCGCTGATCGCGCCGAGGGTGCTGCGCCACCCCGGCATGGCACTGGCCGCCCTGCGGGTCCTGCTGGTGATGGCCGTCAACGCGGGCTTCCTCTTCACCCTGACCCTGCACCTTCAGGGCGGCCTCGGCGACAGCGCGTTGCGAGCCGGGCTGACCTTCGCGCCGACAGCCGCCGTCTTCGGGGCGGTCGGCCTGGGCTGGCGGAGGCTGCCCCGCTCCTGGTGGCCCGCGCTCTCCCCGGCCGGGTTCGCGCTCACGGCCGCCGGAGCGGCCTGGGTGGGCCTGGCGCTGCGTGGCGGGCACAGCGGGGGAGTGGCGCTGTACGGGGGCTGCGTGTGCGCGGGAGCCGGGCTCGCGCTCGCCTTCGGCCCGGTCTTCACGGGCGCCCTGGCCACCGTACGGCCCGAGGACGCGGCGGACGCCGCCGGGCTGCTGGCCACGGTCAACCAGCTCGGACAGCTGATCGGAGTGGCGGCCTTCGGCACGCTCTTCCTCAACCGGCTTGAGTCACTCGGGGTACCGGGGGCGTATACATCGGCGGAGGCGTTCGGGGTGACTGCCTGGGCGCTTGCCGCGACAGCCGTGCCGGCGGCTGTGTCCGGACTGGTACGCAGGCGTCGCTGACCGTATCGGCCCGGCCGTGGCAGAATCAGACGGCCGGAAGGGGACGCGGCCCGCACGGGAGGGAGTGGCGATGCCTGCGAGCATCCTTGGGGAGGTCGGCCACCTCCTCGGGACGGCCTGGATACGGGACACGGCCACCCGGCTCAGCTGCCCTTCCTGCGGTTCCGCGCATGTCGCCCAAGTCCTTGGCGACAACGGCGGGATCTCCTACGTGTGCACGGCCTGCGGCCACAGCTGGAGCTGAGCGATGGGTGCACACAGGCGGAAGTGCGACTGGTGCGGCAGCGGTACGCCGATTGTCCGCGACATGGAACCGATCAACCCCGACTACCAGTACTGGTGCGAGGAATGCGCCCGGGCGCTGATCATAAAAGGCGACCCCATCGAGACCTACCGTGAGCTGGAGGGCGAGCCGATCTACGGCCGGCTCCTCGAAGAGCACTGCACGCTCAAGCGGTTCTACTCCTTCGTCACGGCCTGAGCCGGACGCCTCGAAGTGGACATAGGGCTCCTTACTGTGTCATACCGGGAACCGATTTGGTGCTCACCGTCGGGGACCGTGTAAGGTTGGCGACGCCTCCGGGGGAACCCGGAAGGGCACCGCGAGGGGCTATAGCTCAGTTGGTAGAGCGCCTGCATGGCATGCAGGAGGTCAGGAGTTCAATTCTCCTTAGCTCCACAGA
>NZ_WWIR01000193.1 GCF_009863025.1 Streptomyces sp. SID4985
GGAGACGGGGTATCAACTAAATCTGGCGTTGATTTTTGGCACGCTGTTGAGTTCTCAAGGAACGGTCGCTTCCTTTGTACTCACCCTCTCGGGCTTTCCTCCGGGCTTCCCTTCGGTGTTTCCGACTCTATCAGACCGTTTCCGTTCCGATTTCCTCGGTGCTTTCCAGGTTCTCGCTTTCGCGTTTCCCTTTCCGGCGATCCAAACTCTACCAGGGCTTTCCCGGCCCTCTGAACCATCGTTTTCGCAGACATGCGAAAGGCGATCCAGGGATAGGATCTGAAGAGTTTGGGTGCTGCCACCGGAGGCGCACTTTCGTGCCGCCCCCTCTTGGGCAGGACGACGACAATACACAAGTCTCGGCGGCAGCGCAAACCCCCACTGTTGGTGGTCTAGACCACTACCTGGTAGCTTCTCCGCAGAACTGCGACTACAACTGGCATACGCTGCTGCTCAGTGCGCTGTCCGGGACAGGCGGTGACGGCGCGTATGCACCCCCACTCCTATGGGAGGCCACCCATGACCACCGTGACGTCCCCGCTCGCCGGACGCGCCATCGGACTGGCCGACGTGCCCGATCCGGTCTTCGCCGGGGCCATGGTCGGCCCGGGCACCGCCATCGACCCCGTGCGGGAGCCCTCCGAGGCCGTCTCGCCCGTTGACGGCGTCATCGTCTCCCTTCACCCGCACGCGTTCGTCGTGGTGGACGACGAGGGGCACGGCGTGCTCGTCCACCTCGGTATCGACACCGTCCAGCTGAACGGCGAGGGCTTCGAGCTGCTCGTGAACAAGGGGGACAGGGTGAAGCGCGGCCAGAGCGTCGTGCGCTGGAACCCCGCCTCCGTGGAGGCCGCCGGCAAGTCCCCCATCTGCCCGGTCGTGGCGCTGGAGGCGACGGCCGAGTCCCTCTCCGAGGTGGTCGAGAGCGGCCAGGTGCAGGCGGGCGACAGCCTCTTCTCCTGGTCCTGACCACATCTGCCGTCTGACGGCGTACACGTAAACCAACTCGGCGGCGGGGGCCGCCGTACTAAGCGGAGACGGTGAGATGGAGACAACGCTGCGGGGCGTCGGTGTCAGCCACGGTGTGGCGATCGGCGAGGTCAGGCACATGGGTACGGCGGTGCTGGAGCCGCCGGCCAAGCAGATCGCGGCCGAGGAGGCGGAGCGCGAGCAGGCTCGCGCGCGCCAGGCCGTGGACGCGGTGGCGGCCGACCTGGTGGCACGCGGCAATCTGGCCGGGGGCGAGGCCCAGGCCGTGCTTGAGGCTCAGTCCCTCATGGCACAGGACCCCGAGCTGATGGCGGACGTGGACCGGCGGATCAACGGGGGCAGCACGGCCGAGCGCGCGGTGTACGACGCGTTCGCCGCGTACCGCGAGCTGCTGGCCGCCGCCGGGGAGTATCTGGCCGGGCGGGTGGCCGACCTCGACGACGTGCGCAACCGGATCGTGGCGCGGCTGCTCGGTGTGCCGATGCCGGGTGTGCCGGACAGCGACGAGCCCTATGTACTGGTGGCCCGGGATCTGGCTCCGGCGGACACGGCGCTGCTCGACCCCGCGCTGGTGCTCGGTTTCGTGACCGAGGAGGGCGGGCCGACCAGCCACAGCGCGATCCTGGCCCGGGCGCTCGGTGTGCCTGCCGTGGTGGCGCTGCCGGGCGCGGGCGACCTGGCCGAGGGCGCGCTGGTCGCGGTGGACGGCAGCACGGGTGACGTGTTCGTGAACCCGGGTGAGGAGACGAAGACGCGGCTGAAGGCCGCCGCGGCCGCGCGCGTGGCCGCGCTGTCCTCCGTCAGTGGCCCGGGTGCCACGGCCGACGGGCACAAGGTGCCGCTGCTCGCGAACGTCGGCGGTCCGGCGGACGTGCCCGCGGCCGTGGAGGCCGGGGCCGAGGGTGTGGGTCTGTTCCGCACCGAGTTCCTGTTCCTGGACGACAGCAAGAACGCACCGACCGAGAAGAAGCAGGTCGAGGCGTACCGCCAGGTGCTTGAGGCGTTCCCCGAGGGCCGTGTCGTCGTGCGCGTACTGGACGCGGGTGCGGACAAGCCGTTGGACTTCCTCACCCCCGCCGACGAGCCCAACCCGGCGCTCGGCGTGCGTGGTCTGCGCACGCTCCTCGACCACCCCGAGATCCTGCGCACGCAGCTGACCGCGCTGGCGAAGGCCGCCGAGGGGCTGCCGGTGCGGCTCGAGGTCATGGCGCCGATGGTGGCGGACCGGGCGGACGCCAAGGCGTTCGCGGACGCCTGCCGTGAGGCGGGGCTGAACGCGAAGTACGGCGCGATGGTGGAGATCCCCTCGGCCGCGCTGCGGGCGCGCTCGATCCTCGCGGAGGTCGAGTTCCTGTCGCTGGGCACGAACGACCTGGCGCAGTACACGTTCGCCGCCGACCGGCAGGTGGGCGCGGTGTCGCGGCTCCAGGACCCGTGGCAGCCCGCGCTGCTCGACCTGGTCGCGCTGTCCGCGGAGGCGGCGAAGGCCGAGGGCAAGAGCTGCGGTGTGTGCGGTGAGGCCGCGTCCGATCCGCTGCTGGCGTGTGTGCTGACGGGTCTGGGTGTCACCTCTCTCTCGATGGGTGCGGCGTCCATTCCTTATGTGCGGGCGACGCTGGCGCAGTACACGCTGGAGCAGTGCGAGCGTGCCGCGGCCGCCGCGCGGGCGACGGACAGTGCCGACGAGGCGCGTGCCGCGGCGCAGGCCGTGCTGTCCGGCGAGTAGTACGGACCGGTTCTCCGGCGCAGGGGCGTCCCGCCTTCGGGTGGGGCGCCCCTCGGTGTTTCCCGAACACGTTGATCAGTGCCGGTGGTCGGGGTTCTCCTCTCCCAGATCGGGGGCCGCGCAGTAGTCGACGCCGGATTCTGGGGCGACGAGGTCGCCGGATTCGGCGTCGGTGCAGTAGGCGTCGAAGACCTCGGCCGCGGTGAGGGGTTCGAGTGCGCCCGCGCGGATGCGCCAACCGTGGACGCGGTCGGGGCGGTCGGGGGCGGTGGTGCGCATGACGAGGCCGCCGGGGCTGCGGGTGGCGAGGCCGAGGGCGAGGACGCTGGTGAATTCGATGGCCTCGGCCTGGTCGGGTTCGGCGGGGCCGGTGTCCTGCTGGTCGGCGTGGAGTACGGCGATCAGGGTTTCGGGTGGGCCGGAGACGCTGCACACGAGGTGCTGGTCACCGGGTGGCGCGGCTTCGAGGACGCGGGCGAGGAGTGCGGCGGCACGGATGAAGGCGGCGCGGCCGATGTCCTCGCCGCAGGTGGGGCAGGGTCCCAGCCGGGTGAGCAGGGTGGTGGCGTACTCCCAGGTGGCCTGGCGGACCGCCGCGTCGACGAGGGCGGGCAGGAGGGTGGTGAGGGGCTGGCCCTCGTAGGCGAGGGTGGGGCCGAGGGCCGCGAGTTCGGCGGTGAAGCGGCCCCGGCTGGCCGGGGCTCCGGGATCGAGGCCGTTGGCCGTGCAGTACTCGGCGTACTCCTCGGGGTCGAAGAGGGCGAGTGTGGTGTGGCTGCCTTGTGCGGTGCGGGACTTGAGGACGGCTTCCAGGTTCCGGAGGTAGGACGGGTGGTCGTCGAAGGGGAAGGTGGCGTGGCGCCGCATGGTGTGGAAGTCGTGGGCGTCGGTGAGCAGGCCGACGGTGCCGGCGATCTCGCGGTGCAGGGCGCGGCGCTGGGTCCGCTGGTCGGTGTGTGTCATGTGGTGCCCCCGTGATGCTCGGTGGATCAATGCTCACTCACCGTAGCCGGGGGCACTGACAATGGGGGCCGACCAGCGGATCCACGCAGGTCAGGGGCGCTTGCGGGCCAGTTCCTCGTAGAAGTGGAGGAGGGTGAGGTCGTCGATGGAGCCGGGGTTGACCGCCTTCTCCAGCGGGGTGCCCTGGAGGAGGCGTTTGACGGGGACCTCGATGCGCTTGCCGGTGAGGGTGTGGGGGACGCCGGGGACTTCGATGATCTCGTCGGGGACGTGGCGGGGCGAGAGCTGTTCGCGGATGGCCTTCTTGATCCGGTCGCGGAGGGAGTCGTCCAGGACGGTGTCGGGGGCGAGGTGGACGAAGAGGGGCATCCAGTAGCCACCGTCGGGCTGTTCGACGCCGATGACCAGGGATTCCTTGATCTCGGGGAGGCGCTCGACCACCTCGTAGATGTCGGCGGAGCCCATGCGGACGCCCTGGCGGTTGAGGGTGGAGTCCGAGCGGCCGTGGATGATCACCGAGCCGCGTGAGGTGAGGGTGATCCAGTCGCCGTGGCGCCAGACGCCGGGGTAGGTCTCGAAGTAGCTCTCGCGGTAGCGGCTGCCGTCGGGGTCGTTCCAGAAGCGGATCGGCATGGAGGGCATGGGGTTGGTGACGACCAGTTCGCCGACCTCGTCCACCAGGGGCTTGCCGCTCGCGTCCCAGGACTGGAGGTCGGTGCCGAGGCTGGGCGCCTGGAGTTCGCCGGTGTACACGGGCAGGGTGGGGACGGCTCCGGCGAAGCAGGAGCAGACGTCGGTGCCGCCGCTGACGGAGGCGATCCAGAGGTCGTCGCGGACCTCGTCGTGCAGCCAGCGGAAGCCGTCGGGGGGCAGCGGCGAGCCGGTGGTGGCGACGCACTGGACCGTGGAGAGGTCGAAGTCGCGCGCCGGGTGCACGCCGGCCTTGCGGCACGCCATGACGTACGCCGCCGAGGTGCCGTAGAGGGTGGTGCCGGTGCGTTCGGCGACGCGCCACTGGGCGCCGGTGTCGGGGTAGCCGGGGCTGCCGTCGTACAGGACGATCGTGGTGCCCGTGAGCAGGCCGGAGACGAGGAAGTTCCACATCATCCAGCCGGTCGAGGTGTACCAGAAGAAACGGTCCTCGGGGCCGAGGTCGCAGTGCAGGCCGAGCTGCTTGAGGTGCTCGACGAGGATGCCGCCCTGGGACTGGACGATGGCCTTGGGCAGGCCGGTGGTGCCGGAGGAGTAGAGCACCCACAGGGGGTGGTCGAAGGGGACCTGTTCGAAGACGGGCTCGGTGTCGGTGGCGGTCAGTGCCGACCAGTCGAGGGCGCCCTCGGGGGTGTCGGTGCCGAGGAGCGGGATGTGGACGACCGCGCGCAGGGTGGGCAGTTCGCGACGGAGTTCGGCGACGGTGTCGCGGCGGTCGTGCTCCTTGCCGCCGTAGCGGTAGCCGTCGACGGTGAACAGGACGACGGGTTCGACCTGCTGGAAGCGGTCGAGGACGCTGCGGGCGCCGAAGTCGGGGGCGCAGGAGGTCCATACGGCGCCGACGGCGGCGGTGGCGAGCAGGGCGACGACGGCCTCGGGGATGTTGGGGAGGTAGCCGCTGACGCGGTCGCCGGGGCGTACGCCGAGGTCGCGGAGGTGAGCCGCGAGGGAGCCGACCTGGCGGCGCAGCTCGGACCAGGTGACGGGGCTCGGTTCATGGGTCTCGTCCACGCAGAGCAGGGCCGCGTCGTCCGGGCGGTCGGCGGCGGCGCGCAGGGCGTGTTCGGCGTAGTTGAGGGTGGCGCCGGGGAACCACTGGGCGCCGGGCATGGAGCGGTCGCCGAGCACGCGCGCGTAGGGCGTGCCGAAGCGGACGTCGAACCATTCGGTGACGGCCTGCCAGAAGGATTCCGGTTCGGTGACGGACCACTGGTGCAGGGCGGGGTAGCCGCCGTCGGCGGGGGCTCCGTGGTGGTCGGCGGCCCAGGTCTGGAACCGGGTGATGCGGGCCCGTTCGATCCGTTCGGGATCGGGCTGCCAGAGCGGCTGGGGGTTCGCGGTGGACATGGGGCGGCTCCCGGGCTGTACGCGTCGTTGCGTCTCCTGCGTCCGCGCCGAGGTGTGTGCGGGACGGCTGACAGGGACGATGCCATGTGATCGACTTCAGCACCAGGGCACTCCCCACACAGTCGGGGCCGGTTATATGTGGCCCGGGCCTGGGTGAACGGCAGTTGAACGGCCCGCGTGGGCGGGGCGCTCGGTGACAGGGTGAGCAGCATGGACGGTCGTGACCTGGTGCGTTCGATGAGTGAGGTCGGTTCTGGGCGGGCGGCCCGGACGGTGCGGACGTGGCGGGCCGCCTGGCGCAGGCGGCGTGCCGACGCCGTGGGGCTGCCGCCGCGCGGGGCGGAGCGGGCACGGGTGCCGGGGCAGGTGCGGGAGGCGGTGCCGGAGCCGGGCGGTGGGGTGCTGCGGTTCGAGCGCTCGGAGCTGCGGATCGTGGTGACGGCGGGCGGGGCGGTCTTCTGCGGCTGGGACGGCGCCGGGCCCGAGCCGTCGTACGCGCTGGCCGGGGGCTGTCCCGAGGCCGATCCCCGGGTGGTGCTCGAGCCGGACAAGGACGGCGGCTGGCGGGTGGTGGCCGAGCGGGCGACGGTGGTGGTCTCCCGGCACGGGGCGGTGGAGGTGTGCACGCCGGGCGGGGTGGTGCTGCGGCGGGAGCTGCCGCCGCGCTGGTGGGAGCCGGTGGACGGGGGCGTGGCGCGGTGGACGCTGCGGTCGGAGGTGGCGGCGGACGCGCGGTTCTTCGGACTCGGCGGCCGGGCGGCGGGGCCGCGGCTCGGGGACGGCGCGCACCGGCTGTGGAACTCCGGTCCCGGGCAGGGGGGCGAGCCGCGTACGGCCATGCCGGTGCAGCTGGTGGTGGCGGACGCGGGGGCGCATCTGGTGTTCCACGACACGACGTGGGACGGCACGGTGATCCTGCGGGAGGGCGCGGAGGGCGCCGGGTCGGGGCACGACCGGGCGGGGCGCTGCGAGGTGCGGATGGACGGGGGTCCGCTGCGCTGCTGGGTCGTGGTGGGCACTCCCGCGCGCGTGCTGGGCACGTGGGCGTCGCTGACGGGTGCGGCCGCGCTGCCGCCCGCGTGGGCGCTGGGGCACCATCATGTGCCGGGCCGCTTGAGCGGTGAGGAGGAGCTGCGGCGGCTCGTCGCGGGGTACCGGGAACGGGAACTGCCGCTGGACGCGGTGCAGCTGGGGGTTGGGCAGTACGAGGGCCGCGAGGTGTTCGGCGTGGACGAGGAGCGGTTTCCGAAGCTCGCGGTGGTGGCGGAGGAGCTGGGCCGGGACGGGGTGCGGGTGGTGGCGGAGAGCGGTCCGGCGGTGCGGGCGGTGCCGGGTGGGGCGGTGTTCGAGGCGGGGCGCGTGATGGACGCGTTCGTGCGGGACGGCTCGGGGCGGCCGGTGCGGGGTGAGGTGTGGTGCGGGGAGTCGGTCTTCCCGGACTTCACGCACGCGCGCGTACGCGCGTGGTGGGGCGGTCTGCACCGGGAGCGGCGCGAGCAGGGGTTCGCGGGTGTCTGGCACACCATGGACGCGCCGACGGTGCTGAGCGCCTTCGGTGAGCCGACGTTGCCGCGTTCGGCACGGCACGCGCTGGAGGGGCGCGGGGGTGATCACCGGGAGGCGCACAACGTGTACGGCCTCTCCATGGCGCGTGCCGCGTACGAGGGGCTGCGTGAACTGGCGCCCGGGGAGCGGCCCTTCGTGATGTCCGGGGCCGGGTGGGCGGGGGTGCAGCGCTATGGCGGTGTGTCGGCGGGGGGCGCGGTCGCGGACTGGCCGGGGCTGCGGGCGTCGTTGTCGGAGGTGCTGGGGCTCGGGCTGTGCGGGGTGCCGTTCGCGGGGGTCGACGTGGACGGGGGCGACGGGGGCATGTCGCCGGAGCTGTATCTGCGGTCGCTGCAACTGGGCGCGTATCTGCCGCTGTTCCGTACGCGCGCGCGTGGGCGCGGTGGGGCCGGGGAGCCGTGGGAGTTCGGTCCGGCGGTGCTGGAGCATGTGCGCGGGGCGCTGGTGGAGCGGCGGCGGCTGCGGCCGTACTTCGTGACGCTGGCGCGGTTGGCGCGGCGGACCGGGGCGCCGTACGCGCGGCCGGTGTGGTGGGGGTCGCCGGAGGACCGGGCGCTGCGGGACTGTGGGGACGCGTTCCTGCTCGGCGACGCGCTTCTGGTGGCGCCGGTGCTGGCTCCGGGGGCGGACCGGCGGGCGGTGCGGCTGCCGCGCGGGCGGTGGTACGACACGGCGACGGAGCGGGTGTACGAGGGCCCGGCGCAGGTCCTGGTGGACGCGCCGCTGTCCCGGATACCCGTGCTCGCGCGCGCGGGCGCGGTGCTGCCGGTGCGGGGCGCGGACGGGGGGACGGAGCTGGAGGTGTGGGCGCCCGCCGAGGGGCGTACGGGTGGCGGTCTCGTGGTGCGGGACGCGGGTGACGGGTGGGAGGAGCCCGCGATCGAGCGGTACGCGGTGCGCCGTCGGGGTGCGGAGGTGGTCGTCACGCTGGAGGGGGAGGACGGCTCGGCGGAACCGTCCTGCCCGGTGCGGATACGGGGCCTGGGGTGAGCCGGTGACAAGACCTGCGATGAGCCTCGCGGGTCAGATGTAGCGGCCCTCGAACCAGGCCCGTGCGGCGAGGGTGTGCAGCGGGAAGGCGAGTTCGTCGGGGGTGCGCAGCAGGTGCCAGCCCTCGGTCTCGTCGGTCGCGGCGGAGGCGGGGAGTTCTTCGGTGGGGCGTTCCGGCAGGAGACCGAAGAGGAGGAGGTGGCCGTCGGGTGCGCTCATGGCGTCCATGAGCCGCACGTCGCGGGCCTCCGCCTCGATGCCGGTCTCCTCCCTGAGCTCGCGGACGAGGGCGTGCTTCCAGTCCTCGCGGTCGTCGACGTAGCCGCCGGGCAGGGCGATGCCGCCGCGCCGGGGGCCGACGGTGCGGGTGATGACGACCAGGGCGGTGCCCTGGGTGTCGTAGACGGGCTGGAGCGCGACGGCCACGGGCAGCGGGTTGCGGTAGGCGACGGTGCCGCAGGCCGGGCAGGTGCGCGGCCAGCCGGTGATGCTCTCCCCGTAGGGGGCTCCGCAGCTCGAACAGTGCGAGCCCGGCGCGGAGTTGACAGGTGAGTGCTGGGATTCGGACACGCGCGGACTGTATCCGATCAGGGGTGGCGCGTCCTCTGTCGTCGGGGGTTCATGGTGGGCGCCTGAGCGCGGTCAGCCGGTGACGGTGCGGCGGCGTTCGGCGGCCCGGTCCATGGCGTGCCGTACGACCCCGATGAGGACATCCTTGACCGACTCCCGGTCGCGGGCGTCGCACAGCAGCAGCGGCACATGGGGGTCGAGGTCGAGGGCCTGGCGGACCGTCTCCGCCGGGTAACGGTCGGCGCCCTCGAAGCAGTTGACGGCGACGACGAAGGGGATCGCGCGCCGCTCGAAGTAGTCGACGGCGGCGAAGCAGTCCTCCAGGCGGCGGGTGTCGGCGAGGACGACCGCGCCGAGCGCGCCCTCGGACAGCTCGTCCCACATGAACCAGAACCGCTCCTGGCCCGGCGTGCCAAACAGGTAGAGCACCAGATCGGCCCGCAGGGTGATGCGGCCGAAGTCCATGGCGACCGTGGTGGTGTGCTTGCCCTCGATCCCGCTGAGGTCGTCCACGGGACGCCCCGCCTCGGTGAGGAGCTCCTCGGTGCGCAGCGGGCGTATCTCGCTGACCGCGCCGACCAGGGTGGTCTTGCCGACGCCGAAGCCGCCCGCCACCAGGATCTTGAGCGTGACGGGCTCGACCGGGGGCTTGGCGCGTTCAGGTCGTCTGAAGACCATCGGTCTCTTCTCCTGCTCGGTGGTGGTCGGGGGACGGCGGGCCGTAGCCGCCGCCACCGGGGGTTTCGATGACGAGGACGTCGCCGGGTCCGACCTCGGCCGAGCCGCTGCCGCCCAGGTCGGTCACGGTGCCGTCGGTGTGCTCCACCCGGTTGGCGCCGAGCGCGCCGGGGGCGCCGCCCGCCATGCCGTAGGGCGGGACGCGGCGGTGCTGGGAGAGCGTGGAGACGGTCATGGGCTCCAGGAAGCGGACACGGCGCACCACGCCGTCACCGCCGCGCTCCCGGCCCGCGCCGCCGCTCCCCCGCCGTACGGCGAACTCCTCCAGGCGGACCGGGAGGCGCCACTCCAGGATCTCGGGGTCGGTGAGCCGCGAGTTGGTCATGTGGGTCTGTACGGCGTCGGCGCCCGGGTAGCCGGGTCCGGCGCCGGAGCCCGAGGCGATCGTCTCGTAGTACTGGTGGCGTTCGTTGCCGAAGGTGACGTTGTTCATGGTGCCCGAGCCCTCGGCCTGGACGCCGAGCGCGGCGTAGAGGGCGCCGGTGATGGCCTGGGAGGTCTCGACGTTCCCGGCGACGACGGCGGCGGGCGGCTCGGGCGCGAGCATCGAGCCGGGCGGTACGACGATGTCCAGGGGGCGCAGACAGCCGTCGTTGAGCGGGATGTCGTCCGCGACCAGGGTGCGGAAGACGTAGAGGACGGCGGCGTGCACGACCGAGGTGGGGGCGTTGAAGTTGGTGCCGAGCTGGGGTGAGGTGCCGGTGAAGTCGATGGTGGCGCGGCGCTCGGCGCGGTCCACGCGCACACGTACGCGGATGACGGCGCCCGAGTCGGTCTCGTAGGCGTACTCGCCGTCGTCCAGGGCGTCGATGACGCGGCGGACCGCTTCCTCGGCGTTGTCCTGGACGTGCCGCATGTACGCCTGGACGACGTCGAGGCCGAACTCCTCGATCATCCGGCGGACTTCGTCGACGCCCTTCTGGTTGGCGGCGATCTGGGCGCGCAGGTCGGCGAGGTTGGTGCGGACGTTGCGGCTGGGGTACGGCGCCTCGGTGAGCAGGCGGCGGGTCTCCTCCTCGCGCAGGCGGCCGTTCGCGGTGAGGGGCCAGTTGTCGAAGAGGACGCCCTCCTCGTCGATGGTGCGGCTGTGGGCGGGCATGGAGCCGGGGGCGATGCCGCCGATCTCGGCGTGGTGGCCGCGTGAGGCGACGTAGAAGAGGACGGTGGGCTCACCCCGCGTGGCGGTCGCGCCGTCCGTGCCGAAGACCGGGGTGATCACGGTGACGTCGGGGAGGTGGGTGCCGCCGTGGTACGGGTCGTTGACGGCGTAGGTGTCGCCCGGGCGCATGGCGGGGCCCCGGCGGCGGACGACCTCCTTGACGGCGGTGCCCATGGAGCCCAGGTGGACGGGGATGTGAGGGGCGTTGGCCACCAGGTTTCCGTCCGGGTCGAACAGGGCGCAGGAGAAGTCCAGGCGTTCCTTGATGTTGACCGACTGGGCCGTGGATTCGAGCCGGGCGCCCATCTGTTCCGCGATCGACATGAAGAGGTTGTTGAAGACCTCCAGCAACACGGGATCAACTTCTGTGTCCGGTCGGGAACTCTGTGTGACGGCCGTCCGTTCCATGACCAGATGTCCGTCGTCGTTCGCCGCGGCCCGCCAGCCGTCGTCGACCACGGTGGTGGACCCGGCCTCGGTGATGACCGCTGGGCCGGTGACGGTCTCGCCGGGAGGAAGGGCCTCGCGGCGGTGCAGGGGTACGTCGCGCCAGGTTCCGCCGGTGTGGAGGCGGGCGGTGGCGGGTGCGGCGGGGTGGCCCTCGTAGGGAGCGAGGGCGGAGAGATCGGGGGGCGGGGTGAGGCCGGTGGCTTCGACGGAGAGGGATTCGACGACGACGGGGCGGTCCAGGGTGAAGGAGTACGTGGCGCGATGACGTTCCTCGAAGGCGTGCCGCATCGTGTCGGGGTCGGTCAGCTCGACGGTCAGGGCGGTGTCGGTGCCGTCGTAGCGCAACTGGGCGCGGCGGATGGTCTCGACGCGGTCGTCCGGGACGTGCTCGGCGCGCAGTTCGGCGCGGGCGGCTTGCTCCAACTCGTCTGCCGTCCGGAGCACTTCGGGCATCGCCTCGTCCGTCAGGGGTGTCTCGACGGACTGTTCGCGCATGGCCGTGGTGTCGGCCAGACCGATGCCGAGCGCGGAGAGGAGGCCCGCCATGGGCGGCACGAGGACGGTGCGGATGCCGAGGGCGTCCGCGACCCGGCAGGCGTGCTGCCCGCCCGCGCCGCCGAAGGTGGTCAGCGCGTAGCGGGTGACGTCGTGGCCCTGCTGGACGGAGATCCGCTTCACGGCGTTGGCGATGTTCGCGACGGCGATCCGCAGATAGCCCTCGGCCACGTCCTCCGGGGTGCGGTCGTCGCCGGTGCGCTCGCGGATCTCGGCGGCGAGTCCGGTGAAGCGGTCGCGGACCAGGTCCGCGTCCAGGGGCTGGTCGCCGTCGGGGCCGAAGACCGCCGGGAAGTGGGCGGGCTGGACGCGGCCGAGCATGACGTTGGCGTCGGTGACGGTGAGGGGGCCGCCCGCGCGGTAGGAGGCGGGGCCGGGTTCGGCGCCGGCCGAGTCGGGGCCGACGCGGTAGCGGGAGCCGTCGAAGTGCAGCACCGAGCCGCCGCCCGCCGCCACGGTGTGGATGTCGAGCATGGGGGCGCGCAGCCGGACGCCCGCGATCCGGGTGGTGAGGACCCGTTCGTACTCCCCCGCGTAGTGCGAGACGTCGGTGGAGGTGCCGCCCATGTCGAAGCCGATGACACGGTCGAACCCGGCGAGGCGCGACATCCGCGCCATGCCGACGATGCCGCCGGCCGGGCCGGACAGGATCGCGTCCTTGCCGCGGAACCGGTGCGCCTCGGTGAGGCCGCCGTTGGACTGCATGAACATCAGCCGTACGTCGCGCAGTTCGTCCGCGACATGGCGGACGTAGCGGTGCAGCACGGGCGAGAGGTAGGCGTCGACCACGGCGGTGTCGCCGCGCGGGACGAGCTTCATGAGCGGGCTGACCTCGCTGGACAGCGAGATCTGCGGGAAGCCGATGCGCGCGGCGAGTTCACCGACGGCCTGCTCGTGGCCGGGGTGCAGATGGCTGTGGAGGCAGACGACGGCGACGGCGCGGATGCCGTCGTCGTGGGCGCGGCGCAGCTCCCGTTCGAGCGCGTCCAGGTCGGGTGCGCGCAGCACCGTGCCGTCGGCGGCGATCCGCTCGTCCACCTCCAGTACGCGCGCGTAGAGCTGCTCGGGCAGTTCGATGCGGCGGGCGAAGATGCGGGGGCGGTCCTGGTAGGCGATGCGCAGGGCGTCGCCGAAGCCGCGCGTGATCACCAGGAGGGTGCGTTCCCCCTTGCGTTCCAGCAGGGCGTTGGTGGCCACGGTGGTGCCCATGCGCACGGAGTCGACGGGCTCCATGGAGTCGCCGAGCAGCTCGCGGACCCCGGCGACGGCCGCGTCGGCGTACCGCGCCGGGTTGTCCGAGAGCAGTTTGCGGGTGACCAGGGTGCCGTCGGGGCGGCGCGCCACGATGTCGGTGAAGGTGCCGCCCCGGTCGATCCAGAACTGCCAGCCCGTTCCTGCCATGTCACCACCCCGCTGTCGCGCCGGTCACAGGGCCCGGAGGCCGTCGATCACGTCGCGCAGGATACCTTCGTCCGGCAGTTCCGCCGGGGGTACCGGACGCGTCACATGGACGAATCGCGCGTGCACAAGGTCGCCGATGAACACGCGGACCACGCCGACGGGCAGGTCGAGCCCGGCGGCGAGTTCGGCGACCGACTGCGGGGTGTCGCGGCAGAGTCCGACGATCTCCACGTGCTCGGGGGCCAGTTCCGGGTCCGTCTCCGGGTCGGCCGCGTCGAGCTCTGTCACGACGACCGCGATCAGGTCGAGGAACTCCTCGGTGCCGCTCGTGGTGCGGCCGCGCGTCATGGCGTACGGACGGACGACGGGACCGGCCTCGTCGTCGAACCAGTGACGGCTCCCCTGGCCCTTACGGCTCATGCGCTGCGACTACCCGCCCGCGCGCGGGGCGCTGCTCAGGTGGACGCCGACCCGCTTGACGAGCAGCGTCATCTCGTAGGCGACCTGGCCGACGTCGGAGTCGGAGTCGGCCAGGACGGCGAGGCAGCTGCCGTCGCCCGCGGCGGTGACGAACAGGAAGGCGTCGTCCAGTTCGACCACGGTCTGGCGGACGCTGCCCGCGTCGAAGTGGCGGCCGACTCCCTTGGCGAGGCTGTGGAAGCCGGAGGCCACGGCGGCCAGGTGCTCGCCGTCCTCCCGGGTGAGGTCCTTGGACACGCCGGTGGCGAGGCCGTCGCCGGAGAGCACGACGGCCTTGCGGATGCTGGCGACGCGGTCGACGAGTTCGTCCAGGAGCCAGTTCAGCTCCTTCTTCACGGTCTCCGAGTGGCCGATCGTCTTCGGTGCGGTCATCGACCGTCTCCCTTGGTCGTTCCTGGTGCTGTGCCGTGGCGGGCGTCGTCGCCCGCCGCGTTCTCCTCGCGGCCGCGCTCCCAGCCGCGCTGCAGCGCGGCCATGCGGGTGCGGACCTCGTCGGCGTCCCGCGGGGTGGGTTCCGCCGGTCGCGCGGTCGGCTTCCGGCGGGAGTCCTGCTTCAACTGCGGTGCCAGGTTGGCCTGGCGGACCCGCCTGGGGAGGGGGGTGATCGATCCCCCGGCGGGTGTGGGGCCGGGGCTCGGGGTGTCCTCGTGGGTGCCCGTCGCGGTGCGGGGGCGCCGGGGGAGGTCCTGGTCCTCGGACGGAGAGGTCCAGGGGGTCACCGGCCGGGGTGGCACGGGGGTGTCGGCCTGGCCCGGCGGAATGGTCGGGCCGTCGATGTCGGCCGGGTCGCCGCGCCCGACGGTGTCCCGCGACCAGGCCGAGCCGGTGGCGGGTGTGGGGCCGAGGACGCCCATCGGGTCGGTGAAGCCCGTCGGGCCGGTGGGGTGGGCCGGGCCGTCGGGGCCGGGCATGTCCCAGGCGTCGGTGAAATCCGTCCGGCCCATGAAGGGGGTGGAGTCGGCGGAGTACGTCGCGTCGTCGGGGCCGAGCACACCCATCGGGTCGGTGAAGCCGGTCGGGGCGACGGGGCCGGACAGGCCCGCCGGGCCATGGAAGCGGCCGGAGCCGAAAGGCTCGGTGTCGCCGGAGACGTGGGTGGAGCCGGAGGGGTCGGCGGGGCCCGCCTGGCCGGTCAGGCCCGCGCGGCCCGAGGGGCCGGTCGAGCCGTCCCGGTCCGTCAGACCCGTACGGCCCGAGGGACCAGTCGAGC
Organism: Streptomyces sp. SID4985; assembly: GCF_009863025.1. Lineage (GTDB taxonomy): Bacteria > Actinomycetota > Actinomycetes > Streptomycetales > Streptomycetaceae > Streptomyces. Next base: position 14,857 of record NZ_WWIR01000193.1, read on the forward strand.
CGTCCCGGTCCGTCAGACCCGTACGGCCCGAGAGGTCGGCGGAGCGGAGCGAATCGAGCAGGTCCGCGAGACCCGCGGATCCCACCGCGTCCACCGGATCCTCGCGGCCCGGGCGACCGGCACTCCCCGCCGTATCGTCCCGGTCCGTGCGGCGCGAAGGGCCGGACGGGCTCGCGGAGCCGGACGCGTCGGCGGTGTCCGCCGGCCCCGTGGGCACGTCCTCCTCGGTGTCCCGGGGCTTGCGGTGGCGGGTCGGGAGCGGGGGCGGGGTGTGTGAGGGCAGGGCGGGTTCGGGGTCCAGGTCCGGGTCCGGGGTGGGGACGTAGCCGCGGGGGCGGAAGATGGCGCCGCGTTCCGTCTCGGTGTCTCCGATGGCGCCGGGGAAGTCGTCGGGGTCGGACGGCTCGGGAGTGGGGGGTGCCGAGAGCGGGGCCGCCGGGGTCTTCGTCAGGCGGACCGGGTCCAGGCGGATGCCGAGGCCGTTGGTGCCCGGGTCGTCCTCGCTGAGAAGGGCGTCGGGGATGAAGACGACGGCCGTGGTGCCGCCGTAGGGGGACGGCTGGAGGGAGACGCGGACCTTCTGGCGGCGGGCGAGGCGGCTGACCACGAAGAGGCCGAGCCGGTCGGTGTCGGAGAGTTCGAACTCGGGAGTCTCGGCGAGCCGGAGGTTGGCGTCGAGGAGCGTGTCGGCGGTCATGCCGAGGCCCCGGTCGTGGATCTCCAGCGTGAAGCCGCTGCCGACGCGTTCGCCGACGACCTGGACGGCGGTGTGCGGCGGGGAGAACACCGTGGCGTTCTCGAGGAGTTCGGCCACGAGATGGGTGAGGTCGGAGACGGCGGGCCCGGTGACGGCGAGGCTGGGCAGCCGTCGTACCTCGATGCGCTCGTAGTCCTCCACCTCCGCGATGGCGGCGCGTACGACGTCCATCAGGCGGATGGGGCGGCGCCACTGCCGGGAGGGCACGGCGCCGGAGAGGATCACCAGGCCCTCGGCGTGCCGGCGCATCCGGGTGGTGAGGTGGTCCAGGCGGAAGAGGTCCGCGAGTTCGGTGGTGTCCTCGGTGCGGCGCTCCATGGTGTCGAGGAGGGTGAGCTGCTTGTGGAGCAGTACCTGGCTGCGGCGGGCGAGGTTGACGAAGACCTCGGAGACACCGGCGCGCAGCTCGGCCTGCTTGACGGCGGCCTCGACGGCGGCGCGCTGGAGGGTGTTGAGGGCCTGGCCGACCTCGCCGATCTCGGTCTTGTCGTACTCGCGCCGGGGCACCTCGCTCTCCACGTCGACCTGTTCGCCGGTGGTGAGGCGCCGCATCAGGTTGGGCAGCCGGGTGCCGGACGCCTCGTGCGCCTCGCGGCTCAGCTGCCGCAGGTCGCGGATGAGGCGGCGGCCGACGCGTACGGAGAGGACGAGGGAGACGAGGAGGGCGACGAGGCCGAGGACGCCGACCACGGCGGCCTGGGCGATGACGCCGATGGCGACGGGCTGTATCCGGTCGCGGAGGCGGTCGCCCGCCTGCTGGTCCAGCTTGCCGAGTTCGTAGAGGACGCCGCTCGCGGTGGCGTTCCAGTTGGTGGCGGTGACTCCGCGCGGGGTGCCGGAGTCGGTGGCGACGATGTTGCGTTCGGCCACGCGCAGCGGGGCGGTGGCGGCGTTGCCCCAGAAGTGCTCGTAGCGCTCGCGTTCGGCGGCGGGCAGCAGCGGCAGGCTGATGTCGTAGAGCAGGTCGCGCTGGGCCACGAGGTCGGAGATCTGCCGGGTCTCGGCGCGGGTGAAGCGGCCGACGACCAGCGAGGAGGCGAGCAGGGCGTCTTCGCGGGAGAGGAGTTCGCGGGCGCGGGTGGTGTTGACGAGGGCGGCCGCCTGCTTGTCCATCTCCACGTCGTCGATGCCGTCGACGGCGACGATCAGGGCGTAGCAGGGGTCGACGAGGCGGTCGTAGAGGTCGAGGGCCTCGGCGCGGGTGACGGTGCGTTCCTCGACGCCGCGGCGCAGGGACTCGAGGCCGCCGAGGGCGTCCAGGACGGCGGTGAGGCGTTCGCCGTCCTCGCCGCGTACGGCCGCGCGGGTGTCGCGGTCGCGGGCGTTCGCGTGCAGCCGGGCGACGGCCTTGTCGGTGTCGGTGCGGGCGCGGTGGAGCGCGGTGAGGGCGTCGGCGGCGCGCGGGTCGGCGAGGTAGATCAGGCTCTGGCGGCGTTCGCTCTGCAGAAGGCTGACGGTGTCCTCGGTGGGGTGGCCGACGGCGTCGACCGTGCGGGAGACGCGCAGCATCCGCGTGACCTCGCGTCCGGTCAGCACTGTGGCGAAGCCCCAGACGGCGGTCAGGGACACCAGGGGCACGAGGAGGAGCGCCACGATCTTCCGGCGGATCGATTTCCCGCGAAAGCGCATGGCCTCCCCCAACTCGGCCCGCGCCGGGCGCGGGAGTGTGGATGTCCCGACTCGGAACGGCGCGAGCCTACTACCGCCCCACGCGTAACTCGAAGACGTGTCTGACGCGTGAACTCCCTTGTGAACAAAGGAAGATGGCGAGTTGTCGGGGCATTGCGGGAGATTGCCGCCGCAGCGGGGCGCGGCCATGGGGTGCCGGGGCCGAAATCGCACGGACGGCGGTTGGCCGAAATTTTTCCCGGACCGGGAATCTTCACGGTGTCCCACGCGTCCTTGTCCATGGGGAACGCACGGGGAAGGCTTGGGGAGTCGACGGGGACACGGGGACGGAATCGGCCACAGGAGCCGCGTCCCGCGTCCCGGCGGCGTAAATCAGCGCAAGCCGGGCAGCCACTGGGGAGTCGGAGCTTTCGGGTTCCGGGGCGAGCGGTGTGCCGGCGGTGGGGAGTGACACGGTGATGGGCACGGCGGAGCGGCGCGAGGCGCCCGAGAAGAGCGTGGCGGTGCGCCCGGCGCCCGGGCGGGGCAGAAACGTGCCCGGTCAGGTCGGCGGGACGCGCGGACAGACCCGCGAACACACGCGGGAGTACCCGGCGCGGGAGCGTCCGGGGGCGTACGGCGAGGGCGCGCGGGCCGCGTACCGGCCGCTGTGGGTGGAGGAGCCCGCCCGGCGGCGCCGGCTGCCCGACCCGGTGCGTACGTCGGCGGTGCGGGCGGTGCTGCTGATCTCGGTGACACTGATCCAGGCGATGGTGGCGTTCCTGTGCACGATGGCAGGGTCCTGGCTGGCCTTCCCCATGATGATCAGCAGTGTGGCGAGCACGGTGGTGGCGACCTGGTCGGTGGTCGACGTCTGGGTGACGCGCCAGGTCTGGAACCAGCGGTACGGCGTGGTCTCCGAGCCCAGCAGCACGGCGCGCTCGCTGCGCCGGGAGCGGCGGGCGGCGCGGCGGCGCGAGCGGTCCGCGCGGCGCGACCAGGAGCGGATATCCGGCGGCGCCGGGCGGCTGTCCCACTCGTGACGGCTTTCAGATCGCGGCCGGTTCGGCCTCCTTCTCCTCCCGCTTCTCCTCCCGGCCGAGTTCCCGGCGGACGCGGGTGAACGGCTTCGGCCGGTCCACCGCGAGGACGGCGACGGTGCGGCCGTCGCGTTCGTAGCGGGCCAGGAAGCCGTCCGGGCCGGGCGCGCCGTCGGCGAGGGTGCCCTCCGTGACGCGGACGGTGTCGCCGTCGCGGCGGCTGCCCGCGAACTGCAGCCGGGAGCCGTACTGCTCGGACCAGAAATACGGCACCGGACGGCCGGTCTCGCGGGTGTGCCCGGCGAGCAGACTGGCGACGGCCGTACGGGGCTGGAGTGTCGCGGCGGCCCAGTGCTCGGAGCGGACCCCGTCGACGCGGGCCACGTCACCGACGGCGACCACCTGGGGCAGCGGGGTCGCACCGCCCGCGTCGCAGAGCACGCCGTCTCGCAGGGGCAGGCCGGAGCCCGCGAGCCAGTCGGTGTTCGGGGTCGCGCCGATGCCGGTGACGACGAGGTCGGCGGGGAGCGTGCGACCGTCGGCGAGGTCCACGGCGGTGACCGTGCGGGGGCCGCGCGGAGCGGCGACACCCGTGCCGGTGAGCAGCCGGACCCCGGCCCGGCGGTGCAGTGCCGCGCAGACGGCGGCCATCTCCGGGCCGAGCTGGGGCAGTAGCGGGAGCGGGGCCGCCTCCACGACCGTGACCTCGTGGCCGAGTACGGCGCAGGAGGAGGCGGTCTCGGCGCCGATGAAGCCTCCGCCGATGACGACGACCCGGCGCGGGCCTCCGGTGAGAGCGGTGCGCAGGGCGCGGGCGTCGTCCAGGGTGCGCAGGGTGTGGCAGCCCGCGGGCGTGGGCCCGGGCAGGCGGCGTGCGCGGGCCCCGGTGGCGATGACGACGCCGTCGGTGGTGAGGGTGCGTCCGGTGTGGAGGCGGACGGTACGGGTGCGGGGGTCGAGTCCGGTGGCCCGGAGGCCGAGCAGCCACTCGGCGTCGAGCGCGGTGCGGTCCTCGGCGTCGGTGAGGGCGAGACGGGACTCGTCGGCACGGCCGGTGAGGAAGTCCTTGGACAGGGGCGGGCGGTCGTAGGGGCGGTGGGGTTCGTCGCCGACGATCACCAGTCGGCCGTCGAAGCCCTGGGCGCGCAGTTCCCGGGCGGCGTACAGCCCGGCGAGGGAGGCGCCGACGACGGTCACGGTCCTCATGCGGCGGTGCCCTCCCACGCGGTGAGGTGGACGTGGACGACGCCGTCCTCGACGGTGACGCGGTGGGTGCGCACGGGCCGCCGTGCGGGGAGGCAGGTCGGCTCGCCCGTGCGCAGATCGAAGGAGGCGGCGTGCAGCGGGCATTCGACCAGGCAGCCCTCAAGCCAGCCCTCGGAGAGGGAGGCGTCCTGGTGGGTGCAGGTGTCGTCGATGGCGTACAACTCGCCGTCGTCGGTGCGGAACACGGCGACCGGCGGTGTGGTCGCGATGCGGACGGACTCGCCCTCGGGGAGATCATCGAGGCGGCAGACGGGAATCACGGGCCCCCCTCAACGGAGCACGGAAGCGGAGAGACGGAGCTGAGCCGGAGAAGCCGAACTGGAGCAACTGAGCTGGAACAGCCGAGCAGATACGCCGAGCCGAGCAAACTGATCTGCGGAAACCGGGCTGCGGAAGCCGAACCGGGGAAGCGGTGGAGCGGGGACGGTGCTGCGGAAGCGGTGACGTGAGGACGTGACGTGCCGTCAACACCGGGCGGTCGGAGCCCTTCCGGGATACCGACGCTTCGGTAACATGATGTTTCGCATGGCGCATGTTCCTGCGCTGTGCGCAACAGAATCCGCGCGGGAGGACCGTCGCGTCAAGGGCTTCCCGCAGATGCGGCCCGAACCGGGCCGGTGATGGGGAGAGTTGAGCCATGAGCCGCACGCAGAAGCGGTCCGGCCG
>NZ_WWIR01000194.1 GCF_009863025.1 Streptomyces sp. SID4985
CGAGCGAGGCCATGCCGCGCACCGCCGCCCGGCGGGCGCGCGGGGTGCGGGTCGCGGCGATGGCGGCGGCCGCGGCGCACCACAGCACTCCGTGGTTCGCGCTCCGGCTCAGCCTCGGCAGGACGCGTTCGGCGCCGGGCCAGTTCCGCTCGGCGGCCACCTCGAACAGCCGGGCGTCGGCGGCGAGCAGCCGCCGCAGCACCGAGCGGGCGGGGAGGGGGACGGCGGTCAGGTCGACATCAGGGCTCATGGCGTCCGACTACCCCGAAGCGGCGGTTCCTTGTGCGGGATGTGGGCCGTCGGGGGCGCGGGCCCCGTCGGCGGCCACGGGAAACGGGTTTGCACACGGCTGTCGTGCCACCGGAGAATGCGCCGCATGGGACACCTGGAAGCCGCGCATCTCGAGTACCACCTCCCCGACGGGAGGACGCTGCTCGGCGACGTCTCCTTCCGGGTCGGAGAGGGCGCCGTGGTGGCCCTGGTCGGGCCGAACGGCGCGGGCAAGACCACACTGCTGCGGCTGATCTCCGGCGAGCTGAAGCCGCACGGCGGCACGGTCACCGTCGGCGGCGGCCTCGGCGTGATGCGCCAGTTCGTCGGCTCCGTACGGGACGAGACCACCGTGCGCGACCTGCTGGTCTCCGTCGCCCCGCCCGGCATCCGCACGGCCGCGAAGGCGGTGGACGAGGCCGAGCACGCCCTCATGACCGTGGACGACGAGGCCGCTCAGCTCGCCTACGCGCAGGCGCTCGCCGACTGGGCCGAGGTGCGCGGGTACGAGTCCGAGACCATGTGGGACATGTGCACCATGGCGGCCCTCGGGATGCCCTACGACACCGCCCAGTGGCGCCTCGTGCGCACCCTGTCCGGCGGTGAGCAGAAGCGGCTCGTCCTGGAGGCGCTGCTGCGCGGCCCCGACGAGGTGCTCCTGCTCGACGAGCCGGACAACTACCTCGACGTGCCCGGCAAGCGCTGGCTGGAGCAGCAGCTCAAGGAGACCCGCAAGACCGTGCTGTTCGTCTCCCACGACCGCGAACTCCTCGCCCGCGCCGCCGAGAAGATCGTCTCCGTGGAGCCAGGACCCGCCGGGGCCGACGCCTGGGTGCACGGCGCCGGCTTCGCCACCTACCACGAGGCCCGGCGTGAACGCTTCGCCCGCTTCGAGGAGTTGCGCCGCCGCTGGGACGAGAAGCACGCCCAGCTCAAGAAGTTGGTCCTCAACCTCCGCCAAGCGGCCGCCGTCAGCCATGAGATGGCCTCGCGGTACGCGGCCGCGCAGACCCGGCTGCGCAAGTTCGAGGAAGTCGGACCGCCCCCGGAGCCGCCGCGCGAGCAGAACATCACCATGCGGCTGCGCGGTGGCCGTACCGGCGTCCGCGCCGTGACCTGCGAGCAGCTCGAACTCACCGGTCTGATGCGGCCGTTCGACCTCGAGGTGTTCTACGGCGAACGCGTCGCGGTGCTCGGCTCCAACGGCTCCGGCAAGTCCCACTTCCTGCGCCTCCTCGCGGGCGAGGACGTGGCGCACACCGGTGCCTTCAAGCTCGGTGCCCGCGTCGTACCCGGCCACTTCGCGCAGACCCACGCCCACCCCGAGCTGCAGGGCCGCCCCCTCCTCGACATCCTCTGGAAGGAGCACGCCCAGGACCGGGGCGCGGCGATGTCCCGGCTGCGGCGCTACGAGCTGACCGCCCAGGCCGAGCAGCCCTTCGACCGGCTCTCCGGCGGCCAGCAGGCCCGCTTCCAGATCCTGCTCCTCGAACTCGCCGGAGTCACCGCCCTGCTCCTCGACGAGCCCACCGACAACCTCGACCTGGAGTCCGCCGAGGCACTCCAGGAGGGCCTGGAGGCGTTCGAGGGCACGGTCCTCGCGGTCACACACGACCGCTGGTTCGCCCGCTCCTTCGACCGCTACCTGGTCTTCGGCGAGGACGGCCGGGTACGGGAGACCGCGGAGCCGGTCTGGGACGAGCGCCGGGTGGAGCGCGCCCGCTGAGGCCGCGCCGCAGGCCCGTCGACCCGGAAGTTCGTACAGTGGAGCTCAGGGAACGCGAACAATCCCGGCACAGCGGACACACCTCGGGAACGCGGACACGACGAGCGGGGTACCACCATGACCGGAGTCGACCCCAACCGGCTGGATGACCAGCAGCTCATGAAGGAGCTGGAGACCATCCACCGCACACGCCACGACACGCTCCTGTACGGCTCGAACGACGCGCTGCGCGCCCACAACGAACGCATGGCGCAGCTGGAGGGCGAGTATCTGCGCCGCAACCCGCGCCGCCTGGTCAGCGCGGGGCGCACCCGCGAGGGGGCCCGCGAGCGGGGCTGTGGCGAGGCGGCGGCGCCGGGGGCGTCCGGGACCTGATCCGGGACCGGTGGGGAGCCTCTTTCGGGCGGCCGGGATCACCCGCGTGGGCGTTCGCGTCCCGCGAATGGGGTCCGGCCGCGCGCGGTGCGGCGCGTGGCGGGCTGTGATGGCAGGCGAGGGCACGAGAGCCGTGTCCCGCAGACGGGCCGACGACCGGAGCGGTACCGGTTGCCGACAGGCGTCGGCCGTCATCGCCGCCCTGCCGAGGAGCCCTCCCCATGCACCGCACAGCCCGCGCCCTCACGGCCGCCACCGCGCTCGTCATAACCGGCCCGACCGCGGCCTTCGCATCGGGGTGGGGCGCGCACGCGCCTGCCGCGCCTGCCGCGCGGGCCGTGGTGGTGGCCGCCGCCTGTGACGCCCCTGCCGTGCCGCGTGCGGAGATCCCCGAGGACGTTCC
>NZ_WWIR01000195.1 GCF_009863025.1 Streptomyces sp. SID4985
CCGGCGCCCGCGGTGTCCTGCGGGGTCGCGGCCGTGGGGTCGGGGCGGGCCGAGCCCGCGCCGCCGTCCGGGGAGGCGTCACCGGAGGCGGCGGGGCGGTCTGTGGAGAAGGGCGTGTCGGAGCCGAGTTCGGCGAGGCTCAGCGCACCCGCCGCCAGGACGAACCCCGTGACGATCAGGAGGGTACGGCGCCTGCGGCGGCGGTGCGCGGCGGCCTTGCGGTCGCGGCGGCTGAGGTCGGAGTCGGGGTCCGCGTCGACATCGTCGTCGGGGTCGGTGCTGAGGGCTTCGTCAGGGGCTTCGTCGGGGACGCGGTCGGGGCCGGAGTCGGGGGTGCCGTGCGGGGCGTACGGCTGCTCGGGACCCTCCGAGCCCTCCGGGCCGTCCGGGGCGGCGGGCTCGGCGCGGCGGTCGGCCTGCCGGGGAACCCGCGCCCGGTCCGGTGTCTCCGGGTGGAGGGGCGCCGGAGGCGTGGCGTAACCCTGGGCGGCCTGAGGCGCCGCGCCAGGCACACCGGACGCGGCGGCGTAACCCTGAGGCACACCGGCCGCACCGGCGTACCCCTGAGGCGCACCGGCATATCCCTGAGGTGCCGTCCCGTAGGGGTCGGGGCCCGCCGCCACCGGGGCCGGTGCGACGGTCACGTCCACGGGCGCGACGGCGGAGGGTGCGGGGGCGCCGCAGCCTGGGCAGGCCAGGGCGCCATTGAGGTGCCGTCGGCACGGGTGGCAGTAGTCCATGTCGCGGGAAGACTAGATTCCAGCGGGGTCACGTTCCTAGGCGCGACTGTGAAGGTTTCGTGCGGGACCTGCCAACTCCCCGCGCGCCATGTTCGATCGGGGGGCATTCGGGGGAGGCGTCGCGGCGGCGGAGTGAAGTGGCTCACGTGGCGGGCGAGTTGAACGCCACCCCCGTCAGTTCCGTATGCATGAGTGGCCCCTGTCCCCACGGGTCGCCCTTCGACGGAGGTTTCCTTGCCTGACAACGTCACCTCGTTGTTCCGCGGCACCGCCGCGCACAGCCCCTCGATGGCGGCACTCAGGCGGAGCGGCGACGGGGCGGGCCCGGTGGACTTCTGCATCCCGTGCAATCCGTACTTCCCGACGCCCGAGATGTTCGAGGACATGGCGGCCCGGCTGCGGGACATCATCACGTACTACCCGAGCAGCGCCGACACGATCACCGCCGAGCTGTGCCAGCTGCTCCAACTCCCCCCGCAGTGCGTGGCGATGGGCAACGGATCGACCGAGCTGATCACCTGGATCGACCATCTCCTGGTCCGCGAGTCGCTGGCCGTGCCCGTGCCGACGTTCGGCCGCTGGACCGACCAGCCGATGGAGACCGGCAAGCGGGTCGACATGTTCCCGCTCCAGGAGGCGAACGGCTTCGCGCTCGATCTGGCCGCCTACGGCGAGTTCATCCGCAAGCGGGGCACCAAGGTCGCCGTGATCTGCAACCCCAACAACCCCGACGGCGGCTTCCTGTCCCGGCAGTCGGTGGTGCAGTTCATGGACGCGATGGCGGACCTGGACCTGGTGGTGATCGACGAGTCGTTCCTGGAGTTCGCGGACGCGGAGGCCGAGCCCAGCGTCGTCCAGGAGGCCATGCTGCGCCCGAACGTGATCGTGCTGCGCAGCCTCGGCAAGAACTTCGGGCTGCACGGCATCCGCTTCGGCTATCTGGTCGCCAACCCCGCGCTCGCGGGCAAGGTCCGCTCGATGCTGCCCAAGTGGAACCTCAACTCCTTCGCGGAGCACGTGGTGTTCATGCTGAAGGAGCACGGCACCGAGTACGCGCGGAGCCTGCTCCAGGTGCGCCGGGACCGGCTGGAGATGGCGAGCCAGCTGGCGGGGCTGCCCGGTCTGACCGTGTACCCCTCGCAGGGCAACTTCCTCTTCGTGCGCCTCCCGCTCGGCGCCGAGGGCACCGTGGTCCGCGACCGGCTGCTCACCGAGCACCGGGTGCTGGTCCGCGAGTGCGGCAACAAGATCGGCTCGTCCAGCCGCTTCGTACGGCTCGTGGTGCGCCCCGAGCCCGACGTACGCCGTCTGGTGACCGGTCTGGAGCATGTGCTCTACGAGACCAGGAAGAAGACGGCCGTCCCCGAACTGAGCGCCGGGAACGGCTACAGCTCGGGCACCCCGGCCGTGGACCGGCTGATCAACGAGACCAACGGGGCCGGGATGCGACTGCCCGCGCAGGCGATCGCCGCGGCTCCTTCCCCGGGGCTCCCCACAGCCCCGGCCGCCGGCACCGGTATGCCGCTCCCCGCCGCCGCAGCGCCGGCCGGCGGCGGGATGCCGGTGCCGGCGGCGGCTCAAGCGGGCCCGATGGCGCCCGCGGCCGCCGCCGTT
>NZ_WWIR01000196.1 GCF_009863025.1 Streptomyces sp. SID4985
CTGCTCCTCGACGAGCCCACCAACCACCTCGACGCCGACTCGATCGCCTGGCTGCGCGACTACCTCAAGACCTACCGCGGCGGCTTCATCGTGATCTCCCACGACGTCGACCTGGTCGAGACGGTCGTCAACAAGGTGTTCTACCTGGACGCCAACCGCGCCCAGATCGACGTCTACAACATGGGCTGGAAGCTCTACCAGCAGCAGCGCGAGGCCGACGAGAAGCGCCGCAAGCGCGAGCGGCAGAACGCCGAGAAGAAGGCCGCCGCCCTGCATTCGCAGGCCGACAAGATGCGCGCCAAGGCCACCAAGACGGTCGCCGCGCAGAACATGGCCAAGCGCGCCGACAAGCTGCTCTCCGGCCTGGAGGCGGTCCGCCAGTCCGACAAGGTCGCCAAGCTCCGCTTCCCCGAGCCCGCCCCCTGCGGCAAGACCCCGCTGATGGCGGAGGGCCTGTCGAAGTCGTACGGCTCGCTGGAGATCTTCACCGACGTCGACCTGGCCATCGACAAGGGCTCCCGCGTCGTCATCCTCGGCCTCAACGGCGCGGGCAAGACCACCCTGCTGCGCCTCCTCGGCGGCGCGGAGCAGCCCGACACCGGCGAGGTCGTCCCCGGCCACGGCCTCAAGCTCGGCTACTACGCCCAGGAGCACGAGACCCTGGACCCCGAGCGCACGGTCCTGGAGAACATGCGCTCGGCCGCGCCCGACCTGGACCTGGTCGAGGTCCGCAAGACGCTCGGCTCGTTCCTGTTCTCCGGCGACGACGTCGACAAGCCCGCCGGGGTCCTGTCCGGCGGCGAGAAGACCCGCCTCGCCCTCGCCACCCTGGTCGTCTCCTCCGCGAACGTGCTGCTCCTGGACGAGCCCACCAACAACCTCGACCCCGCCAGCCGCGAGGAGATCCTCGGCGCCCTGCGCACCTACAAGGGCGCCGTCGTCCTGGTCACCCACGACGAGGGCGCCGTCGAGGCGCTCCAGCCGGAGCGGATCATCCTGCTCCCGGACGGCGTCGAGGACCTCTGGGGCTCCGACTACGCGGACCTCGTCGCCCTTGCGTGATCCACGGACATGGATCATTCGGCCTATCGGTGATCCCTCATCTGTGTGAGATCTCCTCGTACCGAGGTGTGTCGTACACGGATTTCGCGGCCGGTCCCCCAGCGCGGGGGGACCGGCCGTTCCGTGTCCGTGACCTGGTGATTCACCGGAAGACCACACGAAAAGCCCGCGCGCCCGGCCGTGGAATCAAGGATTCCGCATGTGGGGATGTGCTCCTGTCGTCACAACCTTGTCTCACGGACCTTGCCGAATGGGTGGCCATCACGCGCCGGAGGGGTGATCATGAGAAGACCAGAGCGCACTTCCCATGAGGAGGCACGGGTGGCCGAGACTCTGAAGAAGGGCAGCCGGGTGACCGGCGCCGCGCGCGACAAGCTCGCGGCAGACCTGAAGAAGAAGTACGACTCCGGTGCGAGCATCCGAGCGCTGGCCGAGGAGACCGGCCGCTCGTATGGCTTCGTACACCGGATGCTCAGCGAGTCGGGCGTCACGCTGCGTGGGCGTGGCGGAGCGACCCGGGGCAAGAAGGCCGCGACGTCCTGACTCCGGGCGGCCCATCGGCTTCGATGGTGGCCACCCGGTCGGTCGTGTGATCGCCCGGGTGGTTACTGTGCAGTCACTTCGCGATGCCGTACGGCACCGCGTGCTGACCGCACCCATCGGAGGCGCCCCATGGCTTCGCCCGACAAGGACCTCGCTCCTGTACTCGACAAGGACGGCGTACGGCTCACCGTCGACGACGCGCTCGCCACGGTGACGCTGACCAACCCGGCCAAGCGCAACGCGCAGAGCCCCGCCATGTGGCGGGCGCTGGCCGAGGCGGGGAAGCTGCTGCCGGGCACCGTGCGTGTCGTCGTGCTGCGCGGCGAGGGCCAGTCCTTCTCCGCCGGGCTCGACCGACGCATGTTCACCCCGGAGGGGATCGAGGGCGAGCCGACCTTCATCGATCTCGCGCGCCGTGACGACGCCGGGATCGACGCGACCATCGCCGAGTACCAGGAGGCTTTCACCTGGTGGCGACGGAACGACCTCGTGTCCATCGCCGCTGTGCAGGGCCATGCGATCGGGGCCGGATTCCAGCTCGCGCTCGCCTGCGACCTGCGCATCGTCGCGGACGACGTGCAGTTCGCTATGCGTGAGACGAGCCTGGGCCTGGTGCCCGACCTGACGGGCACCCACCCGCTGGTCGGCCTGGTCGGGTACGCCCGCGCCCTGGAGATCTGCGTGACGGGCCGCTTCGTGCACGCCGAGGAGGCGGTCGTCTCCGGGCTGGCCAACGCGGCGGTCCCGGCCGCCGAACTCGAAGCCGCGACCGCCGACCTGGCCGCCGCGCTCCTGGCCGCGCCCCGCGACGCCGTGGTGGAGACCAAGGCCTTGCTGCGCGGCGCCCCCGAGCGCACCTACGACGACCAGCGCACGGCCGAACGCGCCGCCCAGACCCGCCGCCTGCGCGACCTGGCGGGCATCGGCGACTGAGCACCCGGCCCGATTACGTGACAGGCCCGGACTCCGCCTCCGGCTCCTCCACCGCCGTCACCAGCACCGCCACCGTCGGGTGGTCCTCCAACGCGTCCCGCACCGCCGTGCGGACCGCGCGGGCCACGTCGACGGTGCGGTGGGCGGAGTCGGCGGCCAGCTCCACGCACACATGGCGGCGGGGGAGGGACGCGGGCACGGCGGGCCGTTCCGTACGCACGACCCCACAGCGGTCCCCGAGCGCGGCGGTCAGCCGGGTCACCCCGGGGACCGCCCGCGCGGCTGTGGCCACCAGATAGCCGTCCGGGTCCGTGGCCTCGGTGGCCGACGGCGGTCCTGGGGCGCGGCGCGGCTCGGGGGTGTCGTCGGCCGGGCCCAGCAGGTCCGTCACCCGCAGGTCCACCTCCGTGACCGCGAGCCCGAGGAGCCGGGTCGCGGTGTCCGCCAGGGCCGTCCGCAGCAGCGCCGCAGTCTCCGGCAGCGGCCGCTCGCCGGTCGCCGCGAAGTCCGCCGTCACCCGCAGGGCGCCCGGCGGCAGTGCGCTCGGC
>NZ_WWIR01000197.1 GCF_009863025.1 Streptomyces sp. SID4985
GTGAGGCGCGGGGCCCGCGTGCCCCGGGCGCGGGCGGCGGCCCCTACGGCGCGCAGCCCCTCGGCGAGGTCGCCCTCGACGTCGATCTCGCCGGTGACGTACGCCTGGGCGAGGCCGAGTTCGCCGGGCTGCCACAGCAGTCGGCGCAGCGCGCGCCGGGAGCGTACGACGACCACGGGGGTGCCGGGCGGACCGGTCTCGCTGCCGTCCCAGGCGCGCAGCCGGACCGGCAGCCGGGCGCCGACGGCCTCCTCGGCGAGGTCCGCGATCCGGTGGGCGGCACCGGGCCGCTTCGGGGATGTCGTGCTCATGGGGCCGGGTTCTCCTTGGTGAGCAGGTACTGCTGGACGTCGAGGTAGCCGGAGCGGAAACCGGCCTCGGAGTAGGCGAGGTAGAAGGTCCACAGGCGCCGGAAGACCGCGTCGAAGCCGAGGGCGGCGACCTCGTCGGCGCGGTCGGTGAACCGTTCGCGCCACAGCCGCAGGGTCTCGGCGTAGTGCACGCCGAAGGAGTCGCGGCGGGCGACGGCCAGTCCGGTGTGCTCGCGCACGGTCTGCTCGACGGCCTCCGCGGAGGGCAGGAGGCCGCCGGGGAAGACGTACTTCTGGATCCAGGTGTGGGTGTCCCGGGCGGCCAGCATCCGGTCGTGGGGCATGGTGATGGCCTGGAGGGCGGCCCGGCCGCCGGGGGCGAGGCGCGCTTCGAGGGTCCGGAAGTAGACGGGCCAGAACTCGGCACCGACGGCTTCGATCATCTCGACGCTGACGATCGCGTCATAGGTGCCGTGGGCCTCGCGGTAGTCGCGCAGTTCGACGGTGACGCGGTCGCCGAGGCCCGCCTCGCGCACGCGGCGCAGGGCGAGGTCGCGCTGTTCGCGGGAGAGGGTGAGGGAGGTGACGTGGGCGCCCCGGGCGGCGGCGCGCAGGGCGAGTTCGCCCCAGCCGGTGCCGATCTCCAGGAGCCGGGTGCCCTCGCCCACGGCGGCCAGGTCGAGCAGCCGGTCGATCTTGCGGTGCTGGGCGGCGGCGAGCAGGGACCACTCGGCGGGGAAGCCCCGGAAGACGGCGGCGGAGTAGGTGAGGGTGGCGTCCAGGAAGAGGGCGAAGAGGTCGTTGGACAGGTCGTAGTGGTGGCTGATGTTGTCGCGGGCGCCGTCGGCGGTGTTGCGGCGGGCGGCCGGCTGCCTCGGGGCCCACAGTCCGCGCAGGCGTTGCAGCGGGGCCGGGACCAGCTCGGCCGCGTGCGCCGCGAGCACGGTGAGGGCGCCGACCAGGTCGGGGGCCTCCCACTCCCCCGCCATGTACGACTCGCCGAAGCCGATGAGCCCGCCGGTGCCGACGCGGGCGTGGAAGGCGTCGGGGTCGCGGATCTCGATCAGCGGGCCGCCCAGGCCGAGGGTCTCTCCCCCGGCGAGCCTGACGCGCAGGGGCAGTCGGCGCAGCGCGTGGCGTACGACGGCGGCGGCGACGGCC
>NZ_WWIR01000198.1 GCF_009863025.1 Streptomyces sp. SID4985
GCCACCCCGCCGAGCGTCCCGACGGCCACGGCGGCGGCCAACGCCATCCGCACGGGCCGCCGCCACCGCGCACGCCGCTCGCCCACGGGGCACCCCGGCCGAGTGCCGATGCGGACGACGCCCACGTCGAGACCGTGGAACTCCCCTACGACAGAAGTCTGTTGGAACGCTTCGGCGTCACGGACGACATCGCCCGCCGCCCCCTCGGACATAGGTACGGCGCCGCCGGGAACGTCCGCATCGCGCACGGCGGCCGCACGCCCCGCCTTCGCCGCCCGGAACGCGGCCAACGCCGCTTCCTCGCCCGGGAGTTCGTCCTTCGCCGGGGCCGCGGAGGCGGCGAGGGCCGCCAGGAGGGACGTCACCCGGGTCGCCTCGTCGGGGACCCGGTCGGCGGAAGATCGCGGCGGCTCGCCGTTCAGCAGACGTTCCGACGTCTCGAGGTCCAGCCACTCGTCGTGCTCGTCGGCCATCACATGTCCCTCTGCGTCCGGGCGCGCGCAGGCGTCACACCCGCGGGCCCGACCGCATGGCCGCGGGGTCCTCGCTGGGGCGGGAGCGCGTCGAGTCCACCGGCCGACTCCTGGTCGGGGCCGAGGAGTTCGGCCAGACGCTTCAGGCCGCGGTGCGCGGCGGTGCGTACCGCTCCCGCGCGCTTACCGAGCGTCTCGGCGGCGGACTTGGCGTCCAGGCCGACCACCACGCGCAGCACCACCGCCTCGGCCTGGTCCTGCGGAAGACGTGCGATGAGGGAGAGGGTGCCGTCGGTGGCGAGTGCCTCCATCGCCTCACCGGCGGTGTCCGACTCGGCGGCGTGGCCGGTCAGTTCGCTCTCGTCGCCGCCTATCAGCGGGCGGCGGCCGCGCATCCGTATGTGGTCCAGGGCGCGGTTGCGGGCTATCCGCGCGGCCCAGCCGCGAAAGCGGTCCGCGTCCCCGCTGAACCGGTCGAGGTCGCGGGCGATCTGGAGCCAGGCCTCGGACGTGACGTCCTCCGCGTCCGGCTCCCCCACCAGCGTGCGCACATAGCCGAGCAGCCGTGGATGCACCGCGCGGTACACCGTGCGGAAGGCCTCCTCGTCACCGCCCTGGGCCGCGCGCACCGCGGCGGTCAGCTCCGCGTCGTCCCCCTGCACCGCACTCCCTTACGCCTGTCTGGTGGTCGGCGCGAAAGGCACGTTACGGCCTGAAACAGTGCCCCGTCCATGTCTGTAGAAGATGCAACTGACTCGTGATCCATTCCGGTGTGACACAAGCCGCACTCCCGACGCTGTACGAGATGCGGGCCGCACCCAGACCCGCCACACGCGACGGCCGGGGCCTCTCCTGTGGGGGGTGGCGGCCTCGGCCGTCGCCCCAACGCCCCCCGGTCCGCGCCCACTAGTGCCGCGGCAGGCAACGTTTGCCCGTCAAGGAGCGGCGTCCGGTGCGTGCTCTCGGCGTGCCGGCCGGAAGCTCTCGTACTGTGCGTACTCGGGCTTTCGTCCGGTGCGGCGAGAGTGCGTGCCGGGCGTCGCGACGGGGCGAACGTTGCCTGTTGCGGCACTAGGGTGCGCCGCATGAACACCGAGCCCCGACAGACGTCCGCCTTCCGCCTGATCGTCACGGGCGGCGGCACCGGCGGTCATACCTACCCCGCTCTCACCGCGATCCGCACCTTGCAGGCGCGCCTCGCGACCACCGGCCGCACCCTCGAAGTCCTGTGGATCGGCACGGCCGAGGGCCTGGAAGCACGGGTCACCGCCGCGGAGGGCATCCCGTTCACCACGGTCGCCACGGGGAAGATCCGGCGTTCCGCGAACCCGCTGAAGATGGTGTCACCGGCCAATGTCCGGGACATGGCGCGCGTGCCGCTCGGGGTCGCCCAGGCGCGCGGCGCCGTCTCCGACTTCCGGCCCGACGTCGTTCTGGCGACGGGAGGTTACGTCGCGGTCCCGGCCGGGCTCGCCGCCAGGATGTGCCGGGTCCCGCTGGTCCTGCACGAGCAGACCGTCCGCCTCGGGCTCGCCAACCGGAAGCTGGCCGGTTCCGCGGCGCGGATCGCCGTGTCCTCGGAGTCCACGCTGCCGCTCCTGCCGCAGAACGTGCGGTCCCTGGCGGTGGTCACCGGCAACCCCGTACGGCCGGAGGTCCTGGCCGGCCACCCGGACAAGGCCGTGACGGCACTGGGCCTGCACGCGTTCGACCGGCGGCTGCCGACGGTGTACGTCACCGGCGGCGCGCAGGGATCGCAGCAGATCAACGACGTGGTCGGCGACGCGCTGCCGTGGCTCCTGGAGCGCGCCAACGTGGTGCACCAGTGCGGCCCGGCCCACCGGGAGGCGCTGTCCGCGCGTGCCGCCGGGCTGCCCGCCGCCCTCGCCGCCCGGTATCACCTCACCCCCTTCGTCGGACCGGAGCTGCCGGACGTCCTGGCCCTGGCCGACCTGGTGATCTCGCGCAGCGGCGCGGGCACGCTGGCCGAGCTGACCGCCCTGGGCAAGCCCGCGGTCTTCATCCCGCTCGCGACGGCGGCCGGGAACGAACAGGCCCACAACGCACGCCACTTGGAGGAGTCCGGGGCGGCGGTCGCGCTCCTCGGCGACGTCACCGGCGGCCACCTGCGCGAGGCGGTCGGCCCGCTCCTCGACGACCCCCGGCGCCGGGCCGCGATGGCCGCCGCGGCCAGGGCGCACGGCCGTCCGGACGCCGCGGAACGGCTCGTGGACGTGATCCTGTCCGCGGCACGGGACTGACGCCCGTGCGGGCGTGAACGGCCCGCCCTGACACTCGCTCAGGTCACCCCGGCTTCACATCTGCCGCCCGTTGCGAGGCGCTTCACCGCGTCCTCGTACGCTTCTCCGATCGAACACGGTGAAGGAGACGGCGGAACCGATGGTGGGCGGCTTTGTGGGGTTCCTGGTGATGCCCTTGGTCGTTGCGGGGCTGGCCCGGTGGGCCGCGGCGCGACGGCGGCACGCGCTGGCCGTGGGGCGGGCCGTGCACTTCCGGTGTCGGCTCGACGGGCGCAGGGGGCGGCTGTTGATCGACCCGCGCCTCGACGGGCCCGTATTCATCGACCGGTCCGGGAACGCTGTTGCCCTGCCGCGCGGTGGCGAGGCGCTGGGTGCGACGGTCTCCACCGTCGGGCAGCCCCCTTTCGAGAAGGTCAGTCTCCGCTACCGGACGCCTCAAGGGCGGCTCGTGCGGCTGGGGTTGGCCACGCACGACGCGCGAACGCTCGGCGCCTGGCTGAGTGAAGAGGCCGGGCCGGTCTCCGCGCCCGCCCGGTGGCCGCTGCTGCCGACCGCGCCGTCGTGGGCAGTGTTCGCCCTCGCGGCGGCCCTGTTCGTGGGGCTGGCCACCGCGGACTTCGCGGTGTTCGGGAAGCACACGGATGCCGAGGTCGTACGGGTGGACCGCGCCGAGGACGACTGCACCGTCGCCTGGGACGGCGGCGTGGAGCAGGCGGGCGTGGACTGCGACGCGGCGGACATCCGCCCCGGCGACCGCGTACCGGTCGTCGCCCTCCCCTGGCCCTTCCTGGGCGAGGCCGTGGACACGGTGACCACCCCGCTGGTGGTCGCCGTGCTCGGAGGCGTCCCCGGACTGCTCGGCCTGACCGGTGCGTTGGTGGTCAACCCGCTGCTCTGCGCCCGGCGCGTCCGACGGGCACGCCGGGCCGGGCCCGGGGTCCTCCCGACGACGGTCGCGGACGGCGAGACGGAGGAGCAGGACGAGGAGGACACGGAGGAGTGGTCCGCCCTCGGCGACGACCTGCGCTACGCGGGCCTCGCCGCCGCGGCCCGGCAC
>NZ_WWIR01000199.1 GCF_009863025.1 Streptomyces sp. SID4985
GCGGTGTCCGGGCGGCGGGGCACGATGGTGGCGGCGTACCAGGGGCGGCCCACCATGTGGGCGGCGGCACCGGCCGACGGCGGGCGGGCGATCGCGGTGGAGGTGGACCACTCGCAGCAGGCGCGGACCATCGCGGGGCTCGACCGGTCGATCCTGTGGTCCTCGGCGCCGGCCATAGGGACGACGGCGCTGGTCGGGGCGTTCGCGGTGACCCGGGTGACCCGGCGGCTGCACACGACCGCGCGGGTGGCCCGGCGGATCAGCGCGGGCGACCTGGACGCGCGGGTGGACGATCCCCCTACCCGGGACCCGGAGCGGCAGCGGGACGAGGTGGCGGCGGTGGCGGCCGCGCTGGACTCGATGGCGGCGAGCCTCCAGGGCAAGCTGCTGAGCGAGCAGCGGTTCACGGCGGATGTGGCGCACGAGCTGCGTACCCCGCTGACCGGGCTGCACGCGGCGGCCGAGCTGCTGCCGCCGGGGCGGCCGACCGAGCTGGTCCGGGACCGGGTGGCCGCGCTGCGCACGCTGACCGAGGACCTCCTGGAGATCTCCCGGCTGGACAGCGGGCGCGAGCGGCTGGAGGCGGACACCGAGGAACTGGGCGCGCTGGTACGGCGGGTGGTGCGGGCCTCGGGGACGGACACCGAGGTGGTGGTCGTCCGGGACGCGCGGGTGGAGACCGACCGGCGGCGCCTGGAGCGGGTGCTCGGCAATCTGGTCGCCAACGCGCACCGGCACGGGCGGGCGCCGGTGCTGCTGACGGTGGACGGGCCCGTGGTGACGGTCCGGGACCACGGGGACGGCTATCCGGCGTATCTGGTGGACCACGGCCCGCAGCGCTTCCGCACCGAGGGCGGCTCGAAGGGGCACGGTCTGGGGCTGACCATCGCGCTGGGCCAGGCCGAGGTGCTCGGCGCGCGGCTGGCGTTCACGAACGCGGCGGACGGGGGCGCGGTGGCGACGCTGCGGCTGGGGGCGGACGGGGAGTAGGCGACCGCACGGAACGCGTACGGCACACGTACGGCCGAGCGCTCGCCCGTCGCGCCCCCGGAACCCCCGAAAGCCCCCCTCCCCGATGGCCCACTGCGGCGCGCAGCCGCCGATGGCCGCTCCTAATGTGGCGATTAGTCAGTTGCACCCGCCTCCGGAGGTGTTCCATGTCCCTGCGTTCCGCCCTCACCCGCGGCCTCGCCCTGGCGGCCGCGACGGGCACCCTGCTCGCCGGTGCCGCGGCCGTCCCGGCCGGGGCCGCC
>NZ_WWIR01000200.1 GCF_009863025.1 Streptomyces sp. SID4985
AGGCGGCGACGGCGGTGCGCGGCCGCGCCGACCGGCCCTGGTACGACGCGCGGCGGCTGGACATCGACCTGTTGCTGTGGCGGTTGCGCGACCACCCGGACCTGGCGGCGTTCGTGGACCGCGCGCTCGGTCCGCTCCTGGAGCACGACGCGCGCTCGCGCCCGCCGCTGCTGCCGACCCTGGAGACCTATCTCGCGCACGCGGGCCGCAAGGCGGAGACCGCCCGCGAACTGCATCTGAACCGGCAGACCCTCTACAACCGGCTGGCCCGGATAGGCGAGTTGCTGGGCACCGACCTCGACGACCCGCAGACGGTACTGGCGTTGAGCCTGGCGCTGCGCGCGCGGGACCACGTGGTCTGAGTCAGGCGAGCGGGACCGGAAGGGTCAACTCGTCGTAGACACTCAGCACTTGGGCGACCGTCTCGTCCTCGGTCGGCCAGGTGGCCGCCTGTTGGACACCCCGTTCGCGCAAGTGCTCGCGCCGCTCGGGGTCGTCGAGCAGATCGGTGACGGCGGCGGCGAGGGCGGGTCCGTCGCCGTAGGGGACGAGGTCGGCGGCGTCGCCCACGAGGTCCGGGACACCGCCGACGGCGGTCGCGACGAGCGGCACCCGGGCGTACAGCGCCTCCTGCGCGAACACCGAGCGCGATTCCCAACGGCCGGTCAGGAGCGCCAGGTCGGCGGCGGCGAGCAGGTCCGGCACGTCGTCGCGGACGCCGAGGAGCCGGACCGGCAGATGCTCGGCCTCGATCCGGCGCTGCAACTCCGGCCGCAGTGGCCCCTCCCCCGCGACGACGACCAGCGGCTGGGGATCGAGGTCGCGCCAGGCGCGGGCGGCGTCGAGCAGTGTCTCGTGACCGCGGTGCGGGTCCAGGGAGGCGACGGCGACGAGCAACGGGCGTCCGGTGGCGCCGAGTTCGGCCCGCACCTTGTCGGCGGGCCGCTCGGGGTCGGGGCCGCGGCCGCCGTACCTGCCTCCGGGCAGCCCCACGGCGGCGAGCCGGGCGTCGCGCGCGCCGGTCCTGCGGGCCCGGTCCACCAGGTCGGAGCT
>NZ_WWIR01000201.1 GCF_009863025.1 Streptomyces sp. SID4985
GGACGGGCCGGACGGCGGCGGCTACGACAGCGACAGCGACAGCGGCGGCGGCCCGGCACGGGCGGAAGGGAGTGGACGTGAGCGACGAGCGGCGTCCCCGGCGGCGGGGACAGGGCGAGCTGGAGGGGCTGGTGCTGTCGGCCCTCCGTGAGGCGCGCGCCCCCGCGTCGGCGGGCTGGGTCCAGGAACGCCTGGGCGACGACCTCGCCTATACGACCGTGATCACCATCCTGACCCGGCTGCTGGCCAAGGGCGCGGTCACCCGCGAGCGCGCGGGCCGCTCCTTCGTCTGGACGCCGGTCTCGGACCAGGCCGGTCTCGCCGCGCACCGGATGCGCAAGGTGCTGGACGGCGAGAGCGACCGCGAGGCCGTGCTGTCCCGCTTCGTCACCTCGCTCGAACCCGACGACGAACGCGTGCTGCGCCAACTGCTGGGCCGCCTGGGCCCGGAGGGAGAAGACTGAGGTCCCATGGGAGTGTTCGTCCTCCTGCCGCTGGTGCTGCCGCTGACGGCGTGGCCGGTGGCGCGACTGGCCGAGCAGCGGCTCCATCCGCGCACCGCCACTTGGCTGTTGACCGTGACGGCCGCGGTGCTGGGCCTGTGCAGCACCGTGTGCCTCGCCCTGCTCATGGTGGTCGGCACCGCCCAACTCCCGGGCAACCCGCTGCCGGACGGCTGGTCCGACGACGAGGTGCGCGAGGCGGTGCCGTACGACGAGATCGCGGGCCAGGCCGCCATCCCGGCCCTGCTCGCCGTGGTCTCCGGCTGCGGGAGCCTGCTGTGGCGCCATCACCGGGTACGGCGACGGGCCGGGCGGAGTCTTGCGGGGCTGCCCCGGCGTACGGTCGCCGTACTGCCCGACACCGTGCCCTACGCGTTCGCCCTGCCGGATCGCGGACGGGATCGTGGACGGCGTCGCGGGCGGGGCCGGGTGGTGGTGTCGACCGGGATGCTGTCCCGGCTGACCTCCGGCGAGCGGCGGGCGCTGTTCGCCCATGAACGGGCTCATCTGACGGCACGTCACCACAGGTTCCTGCTGCTCGTCCAACTCGCCGCCCGCGCCAACCCGTTCCTGCGCCCGCTGCGTACGGTGGTCTCCTACACCGTGGAGCGGTGGGCGGACGAGGAGGCGGCCGGGGTGGTGCGCAGCCGCCGGACGGTGGCACGGGCCATCGGCAGGGCCGCGCTGATCGCGGGCGCCGCACCGGGCGTTGGACCAGGTGTCGGACCGGGCGCCGCGCTGGCCGGGTTCGCGGCACCGGGGCCCGTTCCGCGCCGGGTGGCGGCGCTGCTGCACCCGGCCCCCACCGCGCACGCGTGGCCGTCGCTGTTCACGGCCGTCGGTGTGGCGGTGTGGACGGCTGCGGCCGGGACGGCGATCTCCGCGCTGTCCTCGGCGAATTCGGCGGTGACGCTGTTCCTCGTACTGAAGGCGGCCACCCCTCTGTAGGGATGGCCGCCCGTGGCGTGCGCCCTGCTGTCAGAGGTCGAACTCGTGCGGCGGCAGGTCGAGGGTGTAGCACGCCTCGCGCACGACGGCCTGCTCGTCCTTGTCGAAGTTGCCGTCCGCGCCGCCGATCACGATGCCGATCTGGACGACGGCACGCGCCTCGGCGGGCTTCTTCTTCGCCTTGGCGACCTCCTGGAGCACGCTGACCTTGCCGAAGTCGAAGTCGGCGGTCAGCTTGTCGAGGTTGGCCTCGAACCGGCGCTGGAGGTCCATCGCGTCGAAGTTCTGCAACACCTCGTTACCGGCGATGAGTTGCGCCACCCGGCGCCGCTCGGACGGGTCCACCGTGCCGTCGGCGGCGGCCACCAGCGCGCACATCGCCATCGAGGCGTCACGGAAGGCGCCGCTCTTCAGATCGTTCTTCTTCGCCACCAGCTGCGTCTGCATGGTGGCGGCGGATTCCTTGATGCGGTCCCACAGGGCCATGAGCACTCCAGTCTCGGAAAGGTGAGGAGCCGTGCCGTGCCCGGCTCCCAAGTGTCCCCCGTCGTACGGCGTTTCTCAGTCCTCTTCGTCGCCCTCGAAGAAGTCGCCCACCTCGTCCACGACTTCGGCCGCGACCATGCCGCCCACGACACCGACGGCGAGCCCTGCCGCGCCCGCCGCGACGGCGGTGCCCATCCCGGGGCCGGAGCGGTGGTGGCCGCCGTCGTGCCCGTACGGGGCGCCATGCCCGTACGAAGCTTCGTGCCCGTACGAAGCTTCGTGGCCGTACGGAGCGCCGTGCCCGTACGAGGTCTCGTGGCCGTACGGCCCGGGGGCGGCGTACGACGCGCGCCGCTCCGCGAGTTGGCGGAACCAGCCGTCGACCACGGTGTTCCAGTCCGGCCGGTCCGCCTCGTCGTGCGAGACGGTGAACCGGGCGAGCGCGTCGTGCCCGGCGGAGAGGAAACCGCCGCGCTTGTCGGCCTCCAGGACGACCTCCATGCCGCCCGGGTCGGCGAGGAAGGTCAGCTCGAACTCCCGCACCTGGTCGGCGTACTGCGGCGCGGAGATCAGCTCGATCTCCTGGTAGAAGGGGAGTTGCTGCCCGGTGCCGCCGATGCGTCCCAACTCCAGGTCGGCCGACCGGAATCCGAAGCCCAGCTGACCCAGTGCCTCCAGAATCGCCTCCTGGACGGGCAGCGGACGTACCGCGAGCTGGTCGAGATCGCCCTTGTCCTTCGCCCCGGCGACGGCGAGTTCGGTGCGGACGCCGAGCACGATGCCGAGTGGCTGGCCATACAGCTCGGTGGCCGGTGTCTCCCACGGCAGCGTCATGCTGAACGGCACGCTCCGGCTCTCGCCCTCGCGCAGCCGGAAGCCGCCGCCCACCGTGAACCGGTCGAAGACGACCGCGCCCTCGCTCTCCCCGTGCTCGTGCTCGGCCTCGACACGGGCCACGAGTTCGAGGGTGATGTGGTCGATGTCGAAGTCGGCCTTCCCGCCCCGGAGATGGACCTGCCCCGACAGTGCGCCGCCGGGCAGCGCGGGGCCCGGGTCCAGCACCGTGTCCACGGTGGGCCCTCCCACACCGAGCGAACCGAGCAGCTTCTTGAACACCATCCGGCGTTCACTCCTTTACGTGCGAGTCACCCGCGAACCGGCGGTGACCACCGTTTTTTCTACAAGCTTGTAGAAGCATAGCGCCGGATGCGGGCCGGGAGGGGAGGAACACGGTCTCAGGGCAGCATGTCCTCGATGAGGTCGGCGGCGCGCCGGGTGCCACCCTCGGCCCGCGCCTCGGCCCGCAACTGCGCCGAACGGCGGGCGACTTCCGGATCGGTGACCAACTCGGTCAGGGCCGCCCGCAGCCGCTCGCCGGTGGCCTCGGCGGTGTCGATACGACGCGCCACGCCCAGCTCCACGAGCCGGTCGGCGTTCATGAACTGCTCGGCGCCCTGCGGCACCGCGATCATCGGAACGCCCGCCATCAGCCCCTCGCCGCAGCCGCCCATGCCCGCGTGCGTGACGAAGGCGTCCGCCTGCTCCAGGATCGCCCGCTGCGGCACCCAGGAGTGCACCTCGACGTTGGACGGGACGGCGCCCAGTTCGGCCGGGTCGGTGTACTTCCCGATCTGGAGGACGACGTGCCAGCCGGGCAACTCGCCGTAGGCCACGAGGCATTGGCGGTAGAACTCGGGCTGACGGGTGAAGGCCGAGCCGAGCGAGACCAGCAGCACGTTCTCGGCGTCTGCGGGGCGGGTCCAGTGATCCGCGTCCGTGCTCAGGTCGAAGCAGGGGCCGACGAACGTCACGGCATCGGTGTCGACCCGCTCGGCGTGCGGCTGCATCGCCCGGGAGATCAGCGCGAGGGCCCGCTCCGGACGGCCGGAGAAGGTGTCCACCTCGGTCGTGGACGCCCCGCAGTCGGCGAGCCACCGCGCGAACCGTGCCTGGTAGGCGTCGGCGCCGGGCAACTGCCGGATCTGCGGGGCGACGTCCTCCTCGTAGCCGTCCCAGGCCACATAGGTGGGGGAGAGCTGGACGAGGGGCCTGCCCTGCGACTCGGCGAGGGCGCGCGCGGCGTAGGCGCCGATGTCGTAGAGGTAGAGGTCGGCCGGGTCCGGGTCGTAGACGGCGCGGAGTCGGGGGAGTGCCTGGATCGCGTCGTCCAGGAAGAGGCTCATCGCGCCGATGGGGTCCTCGGGCCACTTGTTGTCGGCGACCGGCAACACCGAGGGGCAGGGCACGAGTTCGGCGCCGGTGGCGGTGACCAGGTCGGCCACGGCGGGGTCGTTGGCGTAGGTCACCCGGTGGCCGCGGGTGACCAGCTCGCGGATGATCTCCAGGCTCGGCAGGATGTGGCTGACGGCAGGGATGCCGACCATCGAGATGTGGGCAGGGCGGCGGGGCGCGGAAGGCGTGGGGAACATGGAAGTTCACTCATTTCTACGAGGGGTGAGGACACGGCGGGCCGGTGCGCGGGCCTCGGTGGGGGCGCACACGGGGACATGCCGGAGGAAGGCCAGGGCGCTGCCCCGAACCGCTCAGCCGTAGATCTGAGGACGCATGTCTGCGACCCTAACCGCCCGCGTGGCGCCGGGCACCCGGATTTCCGAGGGGTCCCGGTGCGGCCCCCGAAGACGTTCCGCACGCGCCGCACCGGAACCCTCGTGCAACACCCTGTTCGCCGGAATCCCCGTGAGCTACCGTCGGTAACACCTGTCGGCAGCGCTCGCCGGACTTCCCCAGGCCGTGCCGACCGCGTCCCACCATGCCCTCCCGCACCGTCAGCACCCCCCTGACGAAAGGCAGCCATGGACCACCCCACCGCTTCCACCGATCCCGGCACCCCCTCAGGGATCACCCGCCGCCACGCCCTCACCGTCACCGGTGGAGTGCTCGCGGGCGCCACGCTGGCCGCGCACGCGTTTCCCGCCTTCGCCGCCGAGTCGCAGGACGCCGACGCGATCGTCGTCGGGCACGGCCTCGCCGGACTCGTCGCGACGGCCGAACTCGCCGCCGCCGGACGCAAGGTGCTGCTCCTCGACCAGGAACCCGAGGCCAGTATCGGCGGCCAGGCGTTCTGGTCGTTCGGCGGACTGTTCTTCGTGAACTCCGACGAACAAAGGCTCATGGGCGTCAAGGACACCCATGACCTGGCCTGGCAGGACTGGCTCGGCACCGCGGGCTTCGACCGGGACGTGGACGACCCCAGGGGCCAGGACCACTGGGCCTACAAGTGGGCCCAGGCGTATGTGGACTTCGCGTCCGGCGAGAAGCGGTCGTGGCTGTCCGGGCTCGGCGTCCAGTGGTTCCCGATCGTCGGCTGGGCCGAGCGCGGCGGCGGCCTCGCGGACGGGCACGGCAACTCGGTGCCCCGCTTCCACGTCACCTGGGGAACCGGCCCGGCCGTGGTCGAGCCGTTCGAGAAGAAGGTGCGGGCGGCGGTCGCGGCCGGGAAGGTCACCTTCAAGTTCCGGCACAGAGTCGACGGCATCGTCACGACCGGCGGTGCGGTGACCGGGGTGCGCGGCGCGTTGCTGGAGCCCAGCGGCGCGGCCCGGGGCACGCCCAGCTCCCGTACCGTCGTCGGCGACTTCGAACTGCGCGCCCCGGTCGTGATCGTCACCTCCGGCGGCATCGGCGCCAACCACGACCTGGTGCGCCAGAACTGGCCCACACGGCTCGGCACCCCACCGAAATCCATGATCACTGGTGTGCCCGCACATGTGGACGGCCGGATGCTCGCCATCACCGAGCGCGCGGGCGGCCGGATCGTCAACCCGGACCGCATGTGGCACTACACCGAGGGACTGCGCAACTACGCCCCCATCTGGCCCGACCATGGCATCCGCATCCTGCCGGGGCCGTCCTCCATGTGGTTCGACGCCACAGGCCGCCGCTTCGGCGCACCCGACATCCCCGGCTACGACACCCTGCACACCCTCGGGTCGATCACCGCGAGCGGGTACGACTACTCGTGGTTCGTCACCACACAGAAGATCATCGCCAAGGAGTTCGCGCTCTCCGGCTCCGAGCAGAACCCGGACCTCACCAACAAGAACGTCTGGCAGCTGCTCTCCCGGATCTGGCAGACCCCGGAGCCGATCGAGAAGTTCAAGAAGAACGGCGCGGACTTCGTGGTCGCCACCAGCCTGCCGGAGCTGGTCGCGGGCATGAACAAGCTCACGGGCGACAACCTGATCGACCTCGCGGACCTGAAACGGCAGATCGAGGCCCGCGACCGCGAGATCGACAACCCGTACACCAAGGACACCCAGGTCATGGGCATCCGCAACGCCCTCACCTACATCGGCGACTCGCTCAGCCGGACCGCCTCCGCGCACAGGATCCTCGACCCCTCCGCCGGGCCGCTGATCGCCGTACGGCTCAACATCCTCACCCGCAAGACCCTCGGCGGCCTCCAGACCGACCTGTCCGGGCGGGTGCTGAACGCCTCCGGCGAGCCGGTCCCCGGGCTGTACGCGGCCGGCGAGGTCGCGGGCTTCGGCGGCGGCGGGGTCCACGGCTACCGCTCCCTGGAGGGCACCTTCCTCGGCGGCTGCCTCTTCTCCGGCCGCCAGGCGGGACGCGCGGCGGCCGCGGCGACGGCGACCTGAGGGAGGCGCCGGAGATGCGGATCGGCCGAGGTCGGAGGGTGTGAAGGGGGTCGGACGAGGCCTGGGGGCGGCCCCGGTGCCGGACGAGCGGTCGACGAGGGGCGTAAACATCTGCCGGTGTCAACGCCCCGTAAGCGTGATTTTTGCGTGATCATGCTGACGGAGCGGGACAAGAAGCGGCGATTTGGCGACGACTCGGGGCATCACCGACCATTGTGCTCGGTCCCGTGCTCCGAGGACGTCAGTCCCCCGGTCCGCTCCGTGAGCCCGGTCACCACCCGTCCCCGCTCCGGTCACGGCCGGTTCCCCGAGAGGTAACACCCCGCCATGCACGTCACCGGGACCGTCCCGCCGCCGGCTCCGGCGGCCGACCCTGCCGGAACCCCTGCCGGAACCTCTGCCGGCGCCCCGGCCGGCGAACCGGGCGGCAGCGCCAGTAAGCACGCCCGCCGCTTCGGGCTGCCCGTCGCCACCGCCCTGGTCATGGGCAACATCATCGGCGGAGGCATCTTCCTGCTCCCCGCCTCCGTCGCCCCCTACGGCACGGTCAGCCTGGTCGCCCTCGGCGTCCTGACCGTCGGCGCCATCGCCCTCGCCCTGGTCTTCGGCCGGCTCGCCGAGCGCGACCCGCGCACCGGCGGCCCCTACGTCTACGCCCGCGAGGCCTTCGGCGACTTCGCGGGCTTCCTCGCGGCCTGGGCGTACTGGATCACCACCTGGGTGTCCAACGCCGCGCTCGCCGTCGCCGCCGTGGGCTACCTCGACGTACTGATCCCGGTCAGCCACCACCGCTGGACCGCGTGCCTGGCCGCGCTGGTCATCCAGTGGCTCCCGGCCCTCGCCAACTTCGCGGGCACCCGCTGGGTGGGCGCCGTGCAGCTGGTCTCCACCGTGCTGAAGTTCCTCCCGCTGCTGCTCGTCGCGGTCGGCGGCCTGTTCTTCTTCGACCCGTCCAACCTCGGCTCGTTCAACGCGGGCGGCGGCAGCGCGATCGGCGCCGTCTCCGCCTCCGCCGCCCTGCTGCTCTACTCCTACCTGGGCGTGGAGTCCGCCGCCGTCAGCGCGGGCGAGGTCCGCGACGCCCGCCGCAACGTGGGCCGCGCCACCGTCATCGGCACCGTCGGCGCCGCGCTGGTCTACCTCCTCGGCACGGTGTCCGTCTTCGGCACCGTCTCCCACAGCAACCTGGTGAAGTCGACCGCGCCGTTCTCCGACGCCGTGAACGCGATGTTCGGCGGCACCTGGGGCGGCTGGGCCGTCGCCCTGGCCGCGCTGATCTCGATGACCGGCTGCCTCAACGGCTGGACCCTGCTCAGCGCGCAGACCCCGTACGCCGCCGCGCGCGACGGGCTCTTCCCGGCCGCCTTCACCCGGCGTCGCCGGGGCGTGCCGACCGTCGGCGTCGGCGTGACGGTCGTCCTCTCCTCGCTGCTCACCGTCTACAACTTCATGGCGGGCTCCGCGCACGTCTTCGAGGTCCTGGTCCTGGTCACCACCTTCACGGCGACCGTCCCGTACCTGCTGGCCACGGCCGCGCAGCTCTACCACCTGGCCTCCGGCCGCCGCGAGGCCGTCGACAAGCGCCGCCTCATCCGTGACGCCGTGATCGCCTCGGTCGCCGCCGGATTCTCGATCTGGCTGGTCGCGGGCGCGGGCTACGCGGCGGTCTACCAGGGCGTGCTGTTCCTCTTCGTCGGCATCCTCGTCTACGCCGTGATGGCGGGACGGCGGCGCCGGGCCGAGGCCTGACGGCACCGGGTCGGCGCCTGGACACGGGCAGAGCCCGGCGGTCTCCGAAAGGGGCCGCCGGGCTCTGTCGTACGCCCGCACCCCCGGCGTCGTACCGCCGCACCCCCACGCCGCACCGGCGAACTGCACAAGCGGAGCGCCTCCTACCACTAGTGCCGGTGATCTTCCGCTGCGTAGCGTGGCACCCCGGACAACGGGCCCCACGGGGCGGAAGGCGGGGCAGACAGGTGCAGCCGACGGTCGTACTGGTCCACGGGGCCTTCGCCAACTCCTTCTCCTTCGCGCCGCTCCAGGCCGAGCTGGGCCTGCTCGGGCACCGCTCGGTCGCCGTCGACCTGCCGGGACACGGCTTCGGCGCGACGTACCCGCGCGCCTACCAGGCCCCGCAGGACCCGGAAGGACTCGCCACGACGCCCGGCGCGCTCAAGGGCGCGACCCACGCGGACAACATCGCCCATCTGATCGCGGTCCTGGAGCGGGCCAGTGCGAACGGCCCCGTCGTGCTCGTCGCGCACAGCCGGGGCGGCGTCGTCGCCACCGCCGTGGCCAACACCCGGCCCGACCTGATCGACCGGCTCGTCTACGTCGCCGCCTGGTGCCCGGTCGACCTCGAGGTCGCCGCCTACTACGCCGAGCCCGAGATGGCCGCGGTCGACCCCGACACGCTCGCCCTCGTCCTGGCCGGGAACCCGGCCGAACTCGGCCTGATCCGCGGCAACTTCCGCACCGCCGACGAGGCTGCCCTCGCCGGGCTCAAGGCCGCCTTCCTCGCGGACGGCACCGACGACGAACTCCTGGCGTTCCTCGCCACGTTCCAGCCCGACGAGAGCCTCGACGCGGGCGGCCCGGACGACCGGGCGCGCGCCGCGAGTTGGGGCCGCGTCCCGAGGACGTACGTCCGGCTCACCGGCGACGCGAGTCTGCCGCTCGCCCTCCAGGACCGGCTGATCCGCGAGGGCGACGCGCTCACCCCGGACCACCCCTTCGATGTCCGCACCCTCGACGGCAGTCATCTGCGCTGGCTGGTCCACCCAGAACCGGCGGCGCGGATGCTCGCGGAGATCGCCGGGGCGACGGTGTCGAACCCGTAAATGTCCTTACAAAGTATTGACAGTGGCCCGCGCAGGGACTTGTATCGCGGCCGACGCAACAGCAGTTCCCCTCCGTAGCACAGTGAGGTGCAGGAAAGATGGACCGCTCTTCTCGCTCGCGTTCGCGCGGACTGGCCCAGGTCGTCGCGGTGGCCGCCGCGGCCGCCCTCACCCTCGCCGGCTGCTCCAGCAGCTCCGGCGGGAAGAAGGCCGAAGGGGGAGGGACGGGCACCTCGGCGGGCAAGGCCGACACCCCCCGGATGAAGGTCGCGCTCGTCACCCACCAGGGGCCGGGCGACACCTTCTGGGACATCGTCCGCAAGGGCGCCGAGGCCGCCGCGGCCAAGGACAACATCGAACTGAGCTACTCCGCCGACCCCAGCGCGGGCACCCAGGCCAACTTCGTGCAGAACGCGATCGACCGCAAGGTGGACGGCATCGCGGTCACCCTGGCCAAGCCCGACGCCATGAAGGACGTCATAGCCAAGGCCGGCGCGGCCAAGATCCCCGTGGTCGGCCTCAACTCCGGCCTCGCCGACTGGAAGAAGCTCGGCCTCCTCCAGTTCTTCGGCCAGGACGAGTCGGTCGCGGGCGAGGCCCTCGGCAAGAAGCTGAACGAGGTCGGCGCCAAGAACGCCGTCTGCGTGATCCACGAGCAGGGCAACGTCGGCCTCACCCAGCGCTGCGACGGCGTGAAGAAGACCTTCTCCGGCAAGCTCCAGACGCTGTACGTCACCGGCACCGACATGCCGTCCGTGAAGTCGACGATCACCGTCAAGCTCAAGCAGGACAAGACCCTCGACTACATCGTCACCCTCGGCGCCCCCTTCGCGCTGACCGCCGTGCAGTCCGCCGCCGACGCGGGCAGCAAGGCCAAGGTCGCCACCTTCGACCTCAACAAGGACCTGACCGGCGCCATCCAGAAGGGCACGATCCAGTTCGCGGTCGACCAGCAGCCGTACCTCCAGGGCTATCTGGCCGTCGACTCCCTGTGGCTGTACAAGAACAACGGCAACTACAGCGGCGGCGGCGAGCAGCCCGTGCTGACCGGGCCCGCCTTCGTGGACAAGTCCAACGTGGACCGGGTCGCGGCGTTCGCGGCGAAGGGCACGCGGTGATGAGCACCGCCTCGCAGACGGGTCCGGCGGCCGCGCCGCCGGCTCCCGGCCCC
>NZ_WWIR01000202.1 GCF_009863025.1 Streptomyces sp. SID4985
CACGGGAATCGCGTCGACCCGCTGCTCGGCGAGCTGCCGGGCCAGTTCGCGGCGCCAGTACATCGCGGGGTGCCCGGCGCGCACGGCGGCCACGTCGTACAGCAGCAGGCCCGCGCCGCCGAGCAGGCACAGGGCGACGAGGGCGGCCGGGACGCGGCGCGCGGACCAGAAGCGGCCGCTGCCCTGCTCGGGCGGGGGTGTGGGCTGCTCGCCGGGGTCGAGGACGGGCAGCCGGTGGGTGGTGTTCTCACTCATGACGTCCTCCCGTGCGCGTCACCGGGCGTGGCCGTCGGATGCAGCCGCTCGACCTGGACGACCACCTCGGGCACCGTCATGTTGACCAGCGAATTCACCCGTTCGGTGACCCGGCGGCGTACGGCGGCGCAGCGGGCGCCGATGTCGGCCGGGTAGGCGAGTTCGAGCGAGACCCGCACGCGTGCGGTGCCGACCGGGCCGTCCTCGCCGCGCGCGGCGCCGGAGCCGTGCGGGCGGACGGCGACCG
>NZ_WWIR01000203.1 GCF_009863025.1 Streptomyces sp. SID4985
CCACGGTCACCCCCGCCGAACTGCCCGTCCTCCAGGCGCCCCGCACCGCCCTGCACGCGGCGCTCGCGGGCCACTCCCGCGCGCGGGGCGCCGCCGTACCGCGCTTCGACCGGCGCGGCTTCCCCATGGATCCCAAGGACCGCGCGGCCCGCCGCGACCGGCTCCGCGCGCGTGCCGTCACCACGACCGTGGTCGCCACCGTGGTCGCCGCCCCGGTCCTCGC
>NZ_WWIR01000204.1 GCF_009863025.1 Streptomyces sp. SID4985
GCGAACAGCGCCACCGCGAGGCCGTGGCTGGGGTGTGGGGTCATCGCAGTTGGTCCTGGGTGTCCCAGCGCAGTTCGAGGGCGGCTCGGTCGCGCTTGGTGCGGGCGTTGCGGGCGTAGAGCCAGGTGAGCAGGAAGGTCGAGGCGAACTGGCCCAGGCCGAGCAGCCAGGCCAGGTTGAGCGGCCCGGCGACCCGCTGG
>NZ_WWIR01000205.1 GCF_009863025.1 Streptomyces sp. SID4985
CTGTTCCAGGGCGCGGCGGGCGATGTTGGGGCCGCTGGACAGGCCCTCGACGCAACCGCGCGAGCCGCACGGGCACAGCTCGCCGTCCAGGTCGACGCTGATGTGGCCGATGTGACCGGCGTTGCCGGTGGGGCCCGGGTGCAGTCGGCCGCCCAGGACCAGGCCGCCGCCGACGCCCGTGGAGACCACCATGCACAGCGCGTTGTCGTGGCCGCGCGCCGCGCCCTGCCAGTGCTCGGCCGCCGTGATGGCCACGCCGTCGCCGATCAGCTCCACCGGCAGGCCGCCCCCGGTCGCCGCGCGCACCCGCTCCACCAGCGGGAAGCCGCGCCAGCCCGGCACGTTGACGGGGCTGACGGTGCCCGCGGAGGCGTCCACCGGTCCGGCGCTGCCGATGCCGATGGCCTCGGCGCGGGACCACAGCGGCGAGGCGGCCAGCTCGGCGAGCACCTCCTCGACCGCGCGCATAACCGTTTCGCCGTCCTCGCGGGCGGGGGTGGCGCGCTGCGTACGCGTGTGGATCCGGCCGTCGCCGTCCACCAGCGCGCCCGCGATCTTGGTGCCGCCGATGTCCAGCGCAGCCACGAGGTCGGTGTGCATCAGTGTCAGGTCTCCCCGTCGAGCCGTGAGATGGAGCGAAGCCGGAAAACGCCCCCGACCGGTCATGACGGACCTGGACCGGGGACGGCGGTGGACAGTCTCTCGCGCACCTGACAACGTTGTCCAGGCTCTATGCTCGACGCCACATGCTCGTACCGGCCCCGACCCGGGGCACCGGCCAGTGAAGACCACGGACGACAGGACAGGACAGCGCATCGTGCCCGAGACCACCCGCGGAGCAGAACGCGCCAACGGCACCGGCCGTTACGGCAACCGGCCCACCATGAAGGACGTGGCCGCGCGGGCCGGAGTGGGGCTGAAAACGGTCTCCCGCGTGGTCAACGGCGAGCCCGGCGTCACCCCGGACACCGAACGCCGCGTACAGGAGGCCATCGACGCCCTGGGCTTCCGGCGCAACGACAGCGCGCGCGTGCTCCGCAAGGGCCGTACGGCGAGCATCGGCCTGGTCCTGGAGGACCTCGCGGACCCGTTCTACGGCCCGCTCAGCCGCGCGGTCGAGGAGGTGGCCCGCGCCCACGGCGCCCTGCTGATCAACGGCTCCAGCGCCGAGGACCCGGACCGGGAACGCGAGTTGGCGCTCGCGCTGTGCGCACGGCGCGTGGACGGGCTCGTGGTGATCCCGGCCGGGGACGACCACCGCTATCTCGAGCCGGAGATGCGGGCCGGGGTGGCCACCGTGTTCGTGGACCGCCCCGCCGCGCGCATCGACGCGGACGTAGTGCTCTCCGACAACTTCGGCGGCGCCCGCGACGGCGTGGCCCATCTGATCGCGCACGGCCACCGCCGGATCGGCTTCATCGGCGACATGCCGAACATCCACACCGCGGCGGAGCGGCTGCGCGGCTACCGGGCCGCCATGGAGGACGCGGGGATACCCGTCGAGGACGACTGGATGTCCCTCGGTGCGACCGACCCGGAGCGGGTGCGCCGCGCGGCCGAGGAGATGCTGACCGGGCCCTCGCCGGTGACCGCCATATTCACGGGCAACAACCGGGTGACCGTCACCGTGATCCGGGTGCTGGCCGCGCACGCCCGCCCGGTCGCCCTGGTCGGGTTCGACGACTTCGAGCTGGCCGACCTGCTCCAGCCGGGGGTGACGGTCGTCGCACAGGACTCGGCCGCCCTGGGCCGTACGGCCGCCGAGCGGCTGTTCCGGCGGCTGGACGGCGCGCTCGTGGCGCCCGAGCGGATCGAACTGCCGACCCGGCTGATCGAGCGGGGCTCGGGCGAACTGCCCCCGGCGGACTGAGCTTCCGGCACTCGGCCTCCGATACCGGGCCTCCCGTACCGGGCCTCCGTATCGGGCTTCCGCCCCTGCTCAGGCCGGGCGGCCGCCGGGGGCCGCGTAGAACTCCAGGTCACCCCGGCCGAGCCCGGTCAGGGCGGTGACCTCGGCGGTGTCGAGGGCACCGCAGTCCAGGCCGCGCAGGAGGTAGCCACTGAGGGCCCGAGCCGTGGCGGGCTCGTCCATGACGTCGCCGCCCGCGCGGGCGGCGTAGCGGGCGAGCCGGTCGGCGGCGCGCTCGAATCCCTCGCGGTAGAACGCGAAGACGGCCGCGTAGCGGGTCGGCAGATGGCCGGGGTGCATGTCCCAGCCCTGGTAGTAGGCACGGGCGAGGGCCCGGCGGACGAGGTCGTGGTGCAGCCGCCAGGCCGCGTGGACCCGCTCGGCGGGGCCGACCGGCAGCACGTTGGTGGAGCCGTCGGACAGACGTACGCCGGTGCCCGCGGCGGCGACCTGCATGACCGCCTTGGCGTGGTCGGCGGCGGGGTGGTCGGCGGCCTGGTGGGCGGCGGAGACGCCGAGGGCGGCGCTGTAGTCGAAGGTGCCGTAGTGGAGCCCGGTGACGCGGTCCTCGCCCGCCTCGATCATGCGGGCGACGGTCGCGGTGCCGTCGGCGGCGAGGACGGCCTGGCTGGTCTCGATCTGGATCTCGAAGCCGAGGCGTCCCCGGTCCAGGCCGTGGGTCTCCTCGAAGGCGTCCAGCAGCCGTGCGAACGCGGTGACCTGCTCGGCGTACGTCACCTTGGGCAGCGTCAGCACCAGCCCGTCCGGCAGACCGCCCGCCGCGAGCAGCCCGGTGAGGAAGACGTCCAGGGTGCGGATGCCCCGCTCGCGCACCCCGGCCTCCATGCACTTGACGCGGATACCGGTGTACGGCGGCGCCGTGCCCTTCTCGTACGCCTCGGCGATCAGCCGCGCGGCCCGGGCGGCCGCCTGGTCCTCCTCTTCGGAGGGGCGGATGCCGTAGCCGTCCTCGAAGTCGACCCGGAGGTCTTCCACCGGTTCGCGCTCCAGCTTGGCGCGGACGCGGGAGTACACGGCGTCGGCGAGGTGTGCGGGCAGCCCCAGGATTCCCGCGAAGGACTCGGCGTCCGGGGCGTGTTCGTCGAGGGCGGCGAGGGCGCTGTCGCCCCAGACGCGCGGGGTGTCGGCGGCGAAGGCGTCGGCGGGGACGTAGACCGTGTGGACGGGTTGCCGGGTGCCGGGGTCACCGGGGTAACGGCGGGCCAGGTCGGCGTCTACGGGGGCGAGGAGGGCGCCGACGCGTTCCGCCACCGAGTCCGCGAGGCTGGTCCTGACCTTCTCCTGCCCGTCCATCCACACCCTCCCTCTCGCGCGGTACGGAACCGGACGGGTCCGCGCGCCGAAGCTATCCGGGGTGATTCTCGCTGGTCAACACCCTCCGGCCCGGGGCAACACCATCGGGGCGGGGCGGAAAACGCGGAACCCCCGCGACCGGGGCCGGTCGCGGGGGTTCCGCAGACAAGGGTGCACACGGGCGCACTCTCGCGGGGATCAGCCCTTGCGGGTCTTGATCTCCTCGGTGAGCTGCGGGACGACCTCGAAGAGGTCGCCGACGACGCCGTAGTCGACCAGGTCGAAGATCGGGGCCTCGGGGTCCTTGTTGACGGCCACGATCGTCTTGGAGGTCTGCATACCGGCGCGGTGCTGGATGGCGCCGGAGATGCCGTTGGCGATGTAGAGCTGCGGCGAGACGGACTTGCCGGTCTGGCCGACCTGGTTGGTGTGCGGGTACCAGCCGGCGTCCACGGCGGCGCGGGAGGCGCCCACGGCCGCGCCGAGGGAGTCGGCCAGCGCCTCGATGATCGCGAAGTTCTCCGCGCCGTTGACGCCACGGCCGCCGGAGACGACGATCGCGGCCTCGGTCAGGTCCGGACGGCCGGTCGACTCGCGCGGGGTGCGGCCGGTGACCTTGGTTCCGGTGGCCTGGTCGGAGAAGGTGACCGACAGTGCCTCGACGGCACCGGCGGCGGGAGCGGCCTCGACGGCGGCCGAGTTCGGCTTGACCGTGATGACCGGGGTGCCCTTGATGACGCGGGACTTGGTGGTGAAGGACGCGGCGAACACCGACTGGGTGGCCACCGGGCCCTCGTCGCCGGCCTCGATGTCGACGGCGTCGGTGATGACGCCGGAGCCGGTGCGCAGCGCCAGGCGGGCGGCGATCTCCTTGCCCTCGGCGGAGGACGGCACCAGCACGGCGGCCGGGGACACGGCCTCGACGGCGGCCTGGAGGGCGTCGACCTTCGGGACGACCAGGTAGTCGGCGTACTCGGACGCGTCGTGCGTCAGGACGCGGGTCGCGCCGTGCTCGGCCAGCGTGGCGGCGGTGTCGGCGGCGCCGTTGCCCAGCGCGACCGCGACGGGCTCGCCGAGGCGGCGGGCGAGCGTCAGCAGCTCCAGGGTGGGCTTGCGGACGGCACCGTCCACGTGGTCGACGTAGACGAGGACTTCAGCCATGGGATTGCTCTCCTGCGTAACGAAGTTGAGGGGCGGTCTGGGCGCGGGGCCTTAGATGAACTTCTGGCCCGCGAGGAACTCGGCGAGCTGCTTGCCGCCCTCGCCCTCGTCCTTGACGATCGTGCCCGCGGTGCGCGCCGGGCGCTCGGCCACGACCTCGACCTTGGTGTACGCGCCGTCCAGACCGACCTCCTCCGCCTCGATGTCGAGGTCGGACAGGTCCCAGGACTGCACCGGCTTCTTCTTGGCCGCCATGATGCCCTTGAAGGACGGGTAACGGGCCTCGCCGGACTGGTCGGTGACGGACACGACCGCCGGGAGGGATGCCTCCAGCTGCTCCGAGGCGGTGTCGCCGTCGCGGCGGCCCTTGACGGTGCCGTCCTCGACAGA
The DNA here is from genome assembly GCF_009863025.1 of Streptomyces sp. SID4985. GTDB lineage: Bacteria > Actinomycetota > Actinomycetes > Streptomycetales > Streptomycetaceae > Streptomyces. The sequence goes on from NZ_WWIR01000205.1 coordinate 4,775, forward strand.
GACCTCGGACAGCAGGGTCACCTGCGGCACGCCGAGGCGCTCGGCGACCAGGGCGGGTACGACGCCCATGGTGCCGTCGGTGGAGGCCATGCCGGAGATCACCAGGTCGTAACCGGCCTTCTCGATCGCCTTGGCCAGCACCAGGGAGGTACCGAGGGCGTCGGTGCCGTGCAGGTCGTCGTCCTCGACGTGGATCGCCTTGTCGGCGCCCATCGAGAGGGCCTTGCGCAGCGCGTCCTTGGCGTCCTCGGGACCGACGGTCAGCACGGTGACCTCGGCGTCGTCCGCCTCGTCCGCGATCTGGAGGGCCTGCTCGACCGCGTACTCGTCCAGCTCGGAGAGCAGACCGTCCACGTCGTCGCGGTCGACGGTCAGGTCATCGGCGAAGTGCCGGTCGCCAGTGGCGTCGGGCACGTACTTCACAGTGACAACGATCCTCAAGCTCACGCCGGCTCTCCTACTGCATCGTCATTTCCGGGCTGCCTCTTGAAGGCAGCATAGGCGCCTCAAGCGGCCGGTCCCGGTCGGGGCGTCGGTGCGCTCCCGGCCGAAATATTACTCGTCAGTACATCCAGTTCGTGCCCGCTGAGCAAGCGCTTTGAACTGTGACCTTCGCAACGCAGCGTAACCGGAACTCGACGGCGGCGCAGGAGCGGGCCGCCGTCCCCGGGGGCGGGCCGGTCCCCGGTCAGTCCCGCAGCGCGTTGAACCGGCCCTGGTGGTAGAGCAGCGGGCGGCCGGTGCCCGAGGGGTCGCCGAGCACGACCTCGGCGAGCACGATCCGGTGGTCCCCGGCCGGGACGCGGCCGACGATCCGGCAGACCAGCCACGCGAGCACGTCGTCCAGGACGGGCACGCCCTCCGGTCCCTCGCGCCAGGCGGTGGGAGCGCCGAAGCGGTCGGCACCGCTGCGGGCGAAGGTGGCGGCGAGGCCGCCCTGGTGCTCGGCGAGCAGATGGACGCCGACGTACTCGGCGCGCGAGACGGCGGGCCAGCTGGAGGCGCCGGTGCCTATGCCGAAGGACACGAGCGGGGGTTCGGCGGAGACGGAGGTGAGGGAGGTGGCGGTGAAGCCGACCGGGCCGTGGTCGGCGCGAGCGGTGATGACCGCGACACCGGCGGCGTGGCGGCGGAAGGTGGCGCGCAGAAGTTCGGGCGAGGCGGTCTGGTGGGTGCCGAGATCGGGCGTGGCCGTCATGGAGTTGTCCTTCTGCTGAGGAGGGCGAGCGGAGCGGATGCCGTGGCTGCTCAACAGCCCGGACAGCGCGCGCTCGCGGTGCGGGCCAGGTCGACGTGGGCCCGTCCGACGAGAAGGAGTTCGGTCGGCATACGGTCAGGCTGACGATGGATGGCGCGCACAGTCAAGTACGTTCCGAGATCTGGAAGAGGCCGGGCCGGGCCGTTCCCGCCGCTCACAGGGCCTCCCCGAGCGCGGCGATCACATCCGCCCTGCGCGGCTGTCCGGCGGCGCGGCGCACCACGCGTCCTGTCGCGTCGAGGACCAGGACAGTGGGGGTGCGGACGATGCCGAGAGCGCGTACGAGGCTCAGCTGGGCCTCGGCGTCGATGTCGACGTGGGTCACGCCGGGGACCATGGCGGCGACTTCGCCGAGGGTGCGGCGGGTGGCCCGGCAGGGGGCGCAGAAGGCGCTGGAGAACTGAACGAGGGTGGCCCGCTCGCCCAGTTCGCCGCCCAGGTCGGCCGGTCCCAGCCGGTGTTCCTCGCCCTGCCCGCGCACGCGCGTCCTCCGTTCCGCCGCTCGCGCGGCATCCGGCCGGCCGCGGTCCCGCGGTCGGTCTGGTCGTCCTCAGTCGTCCTCGGCACACGCGCGAGTCGTCCTCCGCACAAGCGCGCGGGGGCCGCGAAGGATTCCCGCACCCCTGCGAAGAGGGCTCCTGGGGCGGGTGATACACCTGCGGCGGCCCCTCCGAGGGGGCTGTTACAGGGACGTGACGAGGATCTCGCCGCCACGGGGCACCAGGACTGGCTACCCGTCCGTTCTTGGGGCACGATCTGGAGACGCCGTAAACCTACGGCTGCGTAACTTCCCGCCGGGAGCCCCTTTCCCGAGCAGAGCAGAAAGGGCCGACCCCGCTCATGGCAGAACTGGTCTACCGTCCCGTCGTCGGTTTCGCGAAGACGTTGTTCAAGGTGTGGGACCTCAAGATCGACTGCCAGGGGTCGGAGAACATCCCGCGCACGGGCGGCGCCGTGCTGGTGAGCAATCACATCAGCTACCTGGACTTCATCTTCAACGGCCTGGCGGCGCTGCCGCAGAAGCGGCTGGTGCGGTTCATGGCCAAGGACGCGGTCTTCCGGCACAAGGTGTCGGGTCCGCTGATGCGCGGGATGAAGCACATCCCCGTGGACCGGTCGCAGGGCGAGGCCGCGTACGCGCACGCGCTCAACTCGCTGCGCTCCGGCGAGATCGTGGGCGTGTTCCCGGAGGCCACCATCTCGGAGTCCTTCACGCTGAAGAGCTTCAAGTCGGGTGCGGCGCGGCTCGCGCAGGAGGCGGGCGTCCCGCTGGTCCCGATGGCGCTGTGGGGCACCCAGCGCCTGTGGACCAAGGGCCACCCGCGCAACTTCAAGCGCAGCCACACCCCCATCACCGTCCGGGTGGGCGAGCCGGTCGAGGCTCCGCGCGACCAGTACGCGGGCGCGATCACCCGCCGTCTGCGCGAGCGCGTCCAGGACCTTCTGGACGCCGCCCAGCGCGCCTACCCCGCCCGCCCGAAGTCCGCCGAGGACTCCTGGTGGCTCCCGGCCCACCTCGGTGGCACGGCTCCGACGGCGGAGCAGCTGCGGACGGTCCAGGCGCTCTGACGGCACGCGTCCCGGCCCCGGTCAGAGGGAGTCGGGCAGCGTCCGCCACAGCGACGGCGAGGCGGGCGGACAGACTGGCGGCGTCCTGGATCGGCTCCATGATCGCGAAGCATAGGAATGCGGCCGCCCGGAAAGCAATGGATTTCCGGGCGGCCGCATATTCATGCACGCGTCTAGCGGGCCATCTCCTCCTTGAGGGCCGACACGAACAGGTCGACGTCGTCCTCCATGGTGTCGAAGGAGCACATCCAGCGGACGACGCCGGCCGCCTCGTCCCAGAAGTAGAAGCGGAAGCGCTTCTGGAGGCGTTCGCTCACGTCGTGCGGGAGCCGGGCGAAGACGCCGTTGGACTGCACCGGGTGGAGGATCTCCACGCCGTCCACCGCGCGGGCGCCCTCGGCCAGGCGCTGGGCCATCTCGTTGGCGTGGCGGGCGTTGCGGAGCCAGAGGTCCTTGGCGTACAGGGCCTCCAACTGCACCGACACGAAGCGCATCTTGGAGGCGAGCTGCATGGACAGCTTGCGCAGGTGCTTCATGTGGGAGACGGCGTCCTGGTTGATCACCACGACCGCCTCGCCGAAGAGGGCGCCGTTCTTCGTGCCGCCGAGGGAGAGGATGTCCACGCCGACCGCGTTGGTGAAGGTCCGCATGGGGACGTTCAGGGAGGCGGCGGCGTTCGATATGCGGGAGCCGTCCAGGTGCACCTTCATGCCGTGCGCGTGGGCGTGCTCGCAGATCGCGCGGATCTCGTCGGGCGTGTAGAGGGTGCCCAGTTCGGTGGACTGGGTGATCGAGACGACCTGCGGCTTGGCCCGGTGCTCGTCCTCGAAGCCCCATGCCTGCCGGTCGATCAGCTCGGGCGTGAGCTTGCCGTCCGGCGTGGGCACGGTGAGCAGCTTGAGTCCGCCCATGCGCTCGGGGGCGCCGCCCTCGTCCACGTTGATGTGCGCGCTCTCGGCGCAGATCACCGCGCCCCAGCGGTCGGTGACCGCCTGGAGCGCGACGACGTTCGCGCCGGTGCCGTTGAACACCGGGAACGCCTCGGCGCTCGCGCCGAAGTGGCCGCGGATGATCCGCTGGAGGTTCTCGGTGTACTCGTCCCCGCCGTACGCCACCTGGTGGCCGCCGTTGGCCAGGGCCACGGCGGCCAGCACCTCGGGGTGCGCACCGGCGTAGTTGTCGCTGGCGAACCCCCGGACCTTCGGATCGTGACGACGACGTGCGTCGGTCCGGGGAGGGTTCACGGCTTCTCGGTCAGCCACAGACGCGTTCCGTTCACTTCGGCGGCGGGCTCGTTCCAGACGCCGGCGACGGCGTCGGCCAGGTCCTTGACGTCCGTGAAGCCCGCGAACTTCGCGTTGGGGCGCTCGGCGCGCATCGCGTCGTGCACCAACGCCTTCACCACCAGGATCGCAGCGGCGGCGCGCGGCCCCTCCTCGCCCCCGGCCTTGCGGAAGCCGTCGGCCATGGCGAGCGTCCACGCCTCGGCGGCGGCCTTGGCGGCGGAGTACGCCGCGTTGCCCGCCGTGGGCTTGGACGCGCCCGCTGCGCTGATCAGCAGGTAGCGGCCGTTGCCGCCGCGCTGGAGGGCGTCGTAGAAGGCCAGGGAGGTGTTCTGGACGGTGCGGATCAGCAGCTTCTCCAGCAGATCCCAGTCGGCCAGGTCGGTGTCGTCGAACTTGGCGCCGCCGCGCCAGCCGCCGACCAGGTGGACCAGGCCGTCGATCCGGCCGTGCTCCTTCTCGATGCCCGCGGCCCAGGCCCGGGTCGAGTCGAGGTCGAGCAGGTCGACCGTCTCGCCGGTGACCGTGGCGCCGCCGTTGGCGTAGCGGGCCGCGTCCACGGCCTCAGCCAGCCGGGCGGGGTCGTTGTCCGCGCCGACGACGGTCGCCCCCGCCTCGGCCAGCCGGACCAGAGTCGCACGTCCCGCCGGTCCGCCCGCTCCGGCGACCGCGATCACCGCACCCCGCAGAACCCCGTTGCCCATCGTCTTCCTCTCCCGCTCAGCAGTCTCGTGTACGCCGGTCTCGTGGACGTCGCTCCGGTGGCCGCCGTCGCTCACGCGGCGGTCCGCCCGGCGCCGTCCGCCGTGATGCCCTTGGCCGAGGCAATCACGCTCTTCAGCTTCTTGGACAGGGCCTCATAGAACATGCTGAGCGGAAACTCGTCCGGGAGCACGTCGTCCACGAGCTTGCGCGGCGGCAGGCTCAGGTCGAGGGCGTCGGGGCCCTTGGCCCACTTGGAGCCGGGGTGCGGGGCGAGGTAGGTCGCGACGAGCTCGTACCCGGCGAACCAGTGGACCAGCTTGGGCCGGTCGATGCCGTCGCGGTAGAGCTGCTCGATCTCGGCGCACAGCCGGTTGGTGACCTCGGGGGCGCGCTCCCAGTCGATGGAGAGCTTGTTGTCGGTCCAGCGGACCACGTCGTGCTTGTGCAGGTAGGCGAAGAGCAGCTGGCCGCCCAGGCCGTCGTAGTTGCGCACGCGGTCGCCGGTGACCGGGAAGCGGAACATGCGGTCGAAGAGGACCGCGTACTGCACGTCACGGGCCTGCGGGACGCCGTCCGCCTGAAGCTTCACGGCCTCCTTGAAGGCGGTGAGGTCGCAGCGCAGCTCCTCCAGGCCGTACATCCAGAACGGCTGGCGCTGCTTGATCATGAACGGGTCGAAGGGCAGGTCGCCGTGGCTGTGGGTGCGGTCGTGGACCATGTCCCAGAGCACGAAGGCCTCTTCGCAGCGCTTCTGGTCGTGGACCATCTCCGCGATGTCCTCGGGCAGCTCCAGGCCGAGGAGGGCGACGGCGGCGTCCGTGACCTTGCGGAAGCGCGCGGCCTCGCGGTCGCAGAAGATGCCGCCCCAGGAGAAACGTTCCGGCGCCTCGCGGACGGCGATGGTCTCCGGGAAGAGGACGGCGGAGTTGGTGTCGTAGCCCGAGGTGAAGTCCTCGAAGGTGATGCCGCAGAACAGCGGGTTGTCGTACCGCGTGCGCTCCAGCTCGGCCAGCCAGTCCGGCCAGACCATGCGCAGGACGACCGCCTCCAGATTGCGGTCCGGGTTGCCGTTCTGCGTGTACATCGGGAAGACGACCAGGTGCTGGAGGTCGTGCTCACGGCGCGCGGCGGGCTGGAAGGCCAGCAGCGAGTCGAGGAAGTCCGGCACCTCGAAGCCGCCCTCGGCCCAGCGGCGCAGGTCCTTCACGAGAGCCTCGTGGTAGGCGGCGTCGTGCGGGAGCAGCGGGGCCAGCTCCTCGACCGCCTCGGTCACCCGGCGGACGGCCGCCTCGGCGTCGGCCCGCGTGGGCGCGCCCTCGGCCTCGAAGTCGATCGATCCGTCCTTGGACTGCCATGGCCGGATCTGCTCCACGGCATCCTTGAGCATCGGCCAGGCCGGGTGCTCGATCACCCTGGTCAGCGAAGGAAGCCGCTCCTCCACACCCGCCTGCACAAGAATTTCCGTCATGTCCCATCCTCCACGGGAGAACCTCGCGTATGGACACCGTATGCATACCCGGTTTCACCGAACAAGAGGGGACTCGGGAAATTATTCTGCGCAGCCGCCGTTCGACCGGCGTTTTTCCTGCGGCAAACCGTGACGGCGCTCACTTTCGCCATACGCATACGACCGCACCGGCACCTGCGGGTTTCAGCCACCCCGCGCGCGGGCAGCGGCACACCGTCCGTGACGGGGCGGACGCACATGAAGAGCCATCCCGGGGCGGGGCCATTAGGCTGCGGAACGTGCCGCGCGGTCGACGACGTCCGTCGGGTCCGCGGACCGGGCCGCCGTCGACGGAAGCGAGTTGAACCTTGAACTTCCTTACCATCGGACACCGCGGGATCATGGGCATCGAGCCCGAGAACACCCTCCGTTCCTTCGTCGCGGCGCAGCAGGCCGGCCTCGACGTCATCGAACTCGACCTGCACCTCAGCAAGGACGGCGCGCTGGTCGTCATGCACGACGCCGAGGTGGACCGCACCACCGACGGCAGCGGGGCGATCTCCGAGAAGACCCTCGCGGAGCTGCGCGCGCTGGACGCGGGGCTCGGCGAGCAGGTGCCGGTCTTCGAAGAGGTCCTGGACGCGGTGAACGCGCCCCTCCAGGCGGAGATCAAGGACGTGGCGGCGGCCAGGGCACTCGCCGAGGTCATGCACCGCCGGGACCTCGTCTCCCGCGTGGAGGTGCTGTCCTTCCACGACGAGGCGCTGGCGGAGATCTCCCGGCTGGTGCCGGGGGTGCGCACGGCGCTGGTCGCGAGCCACTACGGCACGGACGTGGTGGACCGGGCCGTGGCGGTGGGCGCCACGGCTCTCTGTCTCGACATCCGCCGGATCACCCAGGAGGTCGTGGAGAAGGCGCGCGCGGCCGACCTGCGCGTCTTCGCCTGGGTGGTCAACACCCAGGACGACCTGCGGCTGGTGCGCGCGCTCCAGCTCGACGGGGCGACGACGGACTATCCGGAGATCAAGCGCACGGGCCGCTTCACGGCCTGAGCGCCCTGAGCCGTCCGAGTCGACCAAGTCGGCCGACTCGCCTGAGTCGGCTGCCGGGTCACACCAGCGGCTTGACCAGCAGCTCGAAGCGCAGGTCGTCCCGGCGCGGTATGCCGAAGCGCTCGTCGCCGTACGGGAAGGGCGATGTCTTTCCCGTACGGCGGTAGCCGCGCCGCTCGTACCAGGCGATCAGATCCTCGCGGACGGAGATCACCGTCATGTGCATCTCGGTCACGTCCCAGGTCTCGCGGACCTGGCGCTCCGCCTCCGCCATGACGACCTTGCCGAGGCCCGCGCCCTGGAGGGCGGGGCTGACCGCGAACATGCCGAAGTAGGCGTGGTCTCCCCGGTGTTCGAGCTGGCAGCAGGCGACCGTGCGGCCGTCCTGCTCGACGACGAGCAGCCGGCTGTCGGGCGACTTGATGATCTCCCGCACACCCTCGGGGTCGGTCCGCTGCCCGTCCAGGATGTCCGCCTCGGTGGTCCAGCCGACCCGGCTCGCCTCGCCCCGGTACGCCGACTCGACCAGCGCGACGAGGGTGTCCACGTCGGCGTCGGTGGCGTCGCGGAAGGTCAGTCCGGTGGGGTGGTTCATGGAATGTTCTCCGACTTCTCGGGCGCGGCTCGGCCAGGGTCGAGGGTAACCGGGCGATTAGGCTTCGCCCGCATGGTGCATGTACTCGGCAGTCGTATGCTCGTCCGCCCGACCGACCCGGACCGCTCCCGCGCCTTCTACGGCGAGCAGTTGGGACTCACCGTCTACCGCGAGTTCGGTACGGGTCCCGAGCGCGGGATCGTCTACTTCCTGGGCGGCGGTTTCCTTGAGGTCTCGGGACGCTCCGAAACCCCGCCGTCCTCCGAGGTGCGGCTATGGCTCCAGGTCCCGGATCTGCGGGCCGCGCACAAGGAGCTGCGGGAGAAGGGCGTGGAGATCGTCCGTCCGCCGGAGCGGGAGCCGTGGGGGCTGGACGAGATGTGGATCGCGGACCCGGACGGTATTCCGATCGTGCTGGTGGAGGTTCCGGCGGAGCATCCGCTGCGGTATCGGCCGGGGATCTGACGTCTCCGGCCTTCCGACCTCAGGCGCGCAGGCCGCCCAAGTGGCCCTCCAGCCCGTTGAGGAGCACCGCGAGCAGGTCGGACAGCTCCTCCTGGCCCTCGGCGGCCAGGGTGGACAACACCGCCTTCTCGTAGGCGAGTTGCTCGGGGAGGATGCCGTCCACGAGGTCGCGGCCCGCGTCGGTGAGGCGGAGGTGGGCCACGCGGCGGTCGCGGGTGTCGGTGCGCCGTTCGACCAGGCCGGTCTCGGTGAGCCGCTTGAGGCGCTTGGTCACGGCGGCCCCGGAGGAGAAGGTCTCCCGGGCCAGCTCGCCGGGGGTGAGTTCGTGGCCGGTACGGCGCAGCGCGCCGAGCAGGTCGAACTCGGCGCGGCTGAGTCCCGCGCGGCGCAGCGGAGCGTCCTCGGCCTGCTGGAGGAGGGCGGCACAGCGGTTGATCCGGCCGATGACCTCCATGGGGCCGGTGTCGAGCCCGGGGTGCACGGCACGCCACTGGCCGACGACCGAGGCGACGGTGTCGGTGCGGGGCGGGGCGTCGGGGCCGGTGCCGGTCCCGGTGCCGGTGTCGCTCGTGCCACCGGCACCGTCGGCCGTCGGTCCGGGGCCGTCCGTCCGTTCGGTCCCGGTGTCCGGCTGCCCGTTCCTCGCCGTCATGGCCGTACTGCCTCCGTCGTCCCGCTGTTCTGCGCCTGCGCGTGTGCGTGTGCGGCTCGCACATGCCGCGCCGTCTCGGCGAGCGTACGGTGTCCGGCCTGCTCGGCGCGCAGGACCCGTTCCTCGGGCAGGGGCCGCTGCCACCACTCCCCCAGCGCCGTGTCGGCCGTGGCCCGCAGGTCGATCAGGGCCACGGCGAGGGCGCGGCGCGCGGGGACCAGGGCGGTCGGCAGGGGCTGCGCGAGCAGCCCGTCCGCGTGGGCGCGGGCCTCCTCGGCGGCGGTGAGGGCGTGCTCCACGTGCCGTCCCGCGCGCCGGTTGGTGACGAGGACGGCGGCGGCGAAGCCGGTCAGGGCGCCGACCAGGGTGTCCAGGACGCGCTGGGTCATCAGCCGGCCCGGGTCCTGGAGGTGGGCGAACTCGGTGATGAGCAGCGCCATGGGGGTCACGCACACGCTGCCGAGCCAGTAGTTGCGGGCGATCAGCGCCTCGGCACCGAGGTTGCAGGCCGCGCAGCACAGTACGAGCACCACCGGGTGGAGGTGGGTCAGCGGGGCGAGGGCGGCGAAGAGGAGCACACCGAGGAGGTTGCCGAGGACCCGCTGGAGGGCGCGGCTCCAGGTGCGGGTGACGTTGGCCTGGTAGAGCGCGGCGGCGGTGACGAGGGCCCAGTAGGGGCGGCCGACACCGAGCGCGAGGGCGGCGTATCCGGCGAGCGCGCAGCCGAGGGCGGTGCGGGCGGCGAGCGGGGCCAGGTGGGTCAGGGGGATGCGGTGGGGGCGGGGGTACGGCGGTTCCGCTGCCGTGACGACGACGCCGGGAACGGGGCCGTTGCCGCGCAGCGCGTCGGCGTGGGCGCGGAGTACGGCCGCGTGGGCGCCCGGGGTCGTGAGGGCGGTCTCGGCCTCGGTGAGCAGTGCGGCGAGGGCCCGGCGGGTGGGGTCGGGGCGGACGCCGGGGGCGTGGAGGGCCGACCACGCGCCGTGCAGGGCGGCGTACGCGGCCGTAGGGGACGCCCCCGCACCGCCCCCGGCCTGGGCGGCGACCGCGCGCAGGGCCGTCGCGACGGCGCGGCGTTCCGGGCCGTGCGGGCGGAGGAGGCCCGGGGCCATGCCGATCAGCCAGGCCCAGGCGCCCGCGCCGAGGGCCAGGGCGAGGTGGCCGGGGAGCCGGCCCGGGGTCTGCGGGACGAAGAGCGCGGCGGACATGACGAAGGCGACGACCACGTTCCCGGGCGGTCCGATCCGCGTCGCCTCGCAGACGGTCTTCTGCACGGCGGCCAGCAGGGCGCCGACGGTCACCAGGACCACCGGGTCGGAGGTGAGCGACGCGGAGACGAGGGCGGCGGCCAGACCGGCGGTCATGCCGAGGACCACCAGGGCGAGGACGCGGGCCCGGGCGGCGTAGGGGCGGTCGTGGGCGTAGAGCGCGCACAGCGCCCCGGCCATCGTGTAGAGGGCGAGGTCGAGGCGGCCGAGGGCCAGCAGGACGAGGTTGGGCAGGAGGGTCGAGGCCACGACGCTGAGGGCGGCTTTGAACCAGATCGCGGAGGGCCGTCCGAGACGGAGCGGCTGAGCGAGCGGGAGGGGGCGGAGGGGCAGGCTGCTCACACCGATGAACTTAGCATGTGTTTTACCTGTAAACGATTCCCCTCTCGGGCGTGCGCGCTCCGGCGAGTGCTCCCCGTGTACTCCCTTGCGCTCGCGTGCGCTCCGCGTGTCGTGGGCATCGCATCCCTCGACCGACGTCGAACGGGGGTGAGGGGCGTGCACGGTCCGGCTTCACCGGCCTGGCTGCTGGTCGCGCTGTGCGCGGCGACCGGGGCCTACTGCCTGCTGCGGATGCGCAGCGGCGTCGAGGAGCAGCGCCGCGCGGCGGGCGGTGAGGCGCTGATGGGCTTCGGGATGGCCGCGATGGCGGTCCCGGCGGCGGTGTTCGCCCCGCCGCGCTGGATGTGGCCGGTGTACGCGGCCGTGTTCGGCGCGGCGGCGCTGCGCGCGCTGTGGGCGGCGCGCCGGGACGCCCATCATCTGCACCATCTGATGGGCACCTCGGCGATGGTCTACATGTCCGTGGTGATGGCCCTCGCCCCGGCCGGGCACCACCACATGCCCGGCGGCTCCGGGGTGGCCCCGCTGACGGGCGCGCTGCTGCTGTACTTCACCGGCTATGTGCTGCTGACCGGCGCCCGTCTGGTCCCGGCGGCCGCGAGCCCGGGACCGGCCACGGCACGCTGGGGCGACCGGCCCGAACTCGCGCGCGCGTGCCGTCTGTCGATGGGGATAGGCACGGTCGCGATGCTGCTGACGATGTGAGGGCACCGCGACCGAGGGGATCGTCAACCTCCGCCGCACGTCCGGGCGTTGTCTGCGTCACTTCGGCGGACCGCGTGGCTCCCGGTGGTCGGTCGCGCCCATAGGGTGCTGCCCATGATGGTCCCCGTGGCGCTGTTGCTGCTCGGCATCCTTGCCTCCGTCGCCGCTCCCCGGCTGCTCGGGCGCGCGGACTGGCCGGACCGGGAGCCGGTGGTGGCGCTGTGGGTGTGGCAGTGCGTGGTGGCGGCCGTGCTGCTGTGCTGCGCGCTGTCGATGACGCTCAGCGCGGCGGCGGCCTGGCAGGCGGTGCGCGGGCGGGTGTTCGCCCCGGCACCGCACGCGGTCGTCGAGGCGTACGCCCTCGGCACGGGCGGGGCCTGGGCGGCCGTGACGGCGGTGGCCCTCGCGTGCGGCGGCCTGTGGAGCGCGGCGATGCTGGTCCGCGAGGTGGTGCGGGTCCGACGGTGCCGTGGGCGGGACCGCGCCGAACTCCTGCTCCGCGCCCCACTGTTGCCCGGTGAGCAGCCGTCGGAAGGGCGGCTCGTGGTGCTGGAGGGCGAACGGCCCGACGCCTGGTGGCTGTCCGGCGCGGCACCCCGGCTCGTCGTCACCACGGCCGCGCTGCGTCGTCTGAAAGATCGTCAACTCGACGCTCTGCTGGCCCATGAGCAGGGTCACGCGCGTGCCCGGCACGACTGGCTGCTGCACTGTTCGGCCGCGCTGGCGGACGGTTTCCCGCGGGTGCCGGTGTTCGCCGCGTTCCGCGACGAGATGCACCGGCTGGTCGAGTTGGCCGCCGACGACACCGCTTCCCGCCGCTTCGGCCGAGTGACGACGGCGCTCGCACTGGTCGAACTCAACCATCACCGGGGCGTGTTCGGGCCGTGTCCCACCCCGGAGTCGCATGTGCCGCAGCGGGTGGACCGTCTGCTGACCGCCCCGGAACGGCTTCCGGCCCCGCGACGCCTCCGACTGACGGCGGCGGCCGCGCTGATCCCGGTAATTCCGGTGCTGGTGACGCTCGTTCCGGCACTGCGGGCGCTGGGTTAGCCCTCCGGGCACCGGGCCGGGAGTCTCCCGGCACAGAAACGCCGAAGCGCCGTAGCGCCGACGCGCCGAGGACGGTGGGATGCCCATGTACCGCCGCATGTACGAGGATCGCGGCATGCGTCACCAGCCCGACCGAACCACTGCCACCCGCCACCCCTCCCCCACCGTCAGAACCGCCGCCCTCGTGGTGGCCGCCCTCGCCGCCTGCTGCGCCGTGCTGATGTCGCTGGTGGCGGTCGAGTGGGGGCCGCTCGTCGAGGCGGACGGCTCGGTCTCCCGGACGACGCACCGCTGGGCGGTCCGCGACGGCGCGGCCACCTCCGTCATACGGGTGCTGTCGGACTGGGTCCTCGACCCGCTGACCATGCGTCTGTTGTGCGCGGCCGTCGCGCTGTGGCTGTTGTGGCGCCGGGCAGCCTGGTGGACGGCGCTGTGGCTGGTGCTGACCGTCGGGGTGGCGGTGGTGGTGCAGCAAGCGGTGAAGGCCGCCGTCGGCAGGCCGCGTCCGGCGTGGCCGGACCCGGTGGACTCCGCGCGCTTCGCGGCCTTCCCCTCCGGCCACGCGATGACGGCCACCGTGGTCTGCGGCCTGCTGCTGTGGCTGCTCCACCGCGGTGGCGTGCGCCGGTCCCTGTGGCGGACGGCCGTCGCGCTCGCGCTCCTCGCGGTGATCGGCGTCGGCGTGACCCGGGTGTGGCTCGGTGTGCACTGGCCCTCGGACGTGCTGGGCGGCTGGCTGTTCGGGGCGCTGGTGGTGGCGGTCGCCGTCGTGGTCCACGAGTGGCCGCGGGGGCGTACGGGGGCGCGGGCCGGGGTAGGTTCGCGCGCATGAACGCCGTCCTGCTCGATTTTTCCGGCACCCTGTTCCGTATCGAGTCGACCGAGTCGTGGCTGCGGGCCGGGCTCGCGGCTACCGGTGCCCGGCTCGATGATGACGAACTCACCGCTGCGGCACAGCGGTTGGAGGAGTCGGGGGCGCTCGCGGGCGGTGCGGAGCCGGTGCGCGTACCGGACGGGCTGGCGGAGCTGTGGGCGACCCGGGACCAGAGTGCGGAGGCCCACCGGGCGGCGTACACCGGCCTGTCCCGGCTCGTCCCGCTGCCCGATCCGGGGCTGCACGACGTGCTGTACGACCGGCACATGGCACCGGCCGCGTGGACGCCGTACCCGGACGCGGCGGACGTGCTGCGCAAGCTGCGGGAGCGCGGGACCGCGATCGGGGTGGTCAGCAACATCGGCTGGGACCTGCGACCGGTGTTCCGCGCGCACGGGCTCGACGTGTACGTGGACACCTATGTGCTGTCGTACGAGCACGGGATCAAGAAGCCGGACCCGCGGCTGTTCGCCCTGGCCTGCGAGCGGCTGGGGGTCGACCCGCGCGAGACGCTGATGGTCGGGGACAGCCGGCCCGCGGACGGCGGCGCGGCCGCGCTCGGCTGCCGGGTGCACTTCGTGGACCATCTGCCGGTGGACCGGCGCCCGGACGCGCTGCTGCCGGTGCTGGAGCTGAGCGGCTGAGGCACGGGGAGGCGGGGGCACGGAAGGCGGGGGCGCGGGCGAATACCGCGAAACGGCCACCGGTGCGCCGGCCGCCTGAGACGATCCCCCGCGTCGCCCCAGACGGACGGCACCCCTGAACAGGCCCCGCGCGGAGCGGTGCCTGGTCCGACGAGTATAGTTGGCCGCCAGCCAGTCAACGCAGGAGTTCGACGATGTCCCCGCGCAGCGCCTCGGTCAACGAAGAGCTGCGCCGCCGTTCCCGGGAGCGTCTGCTGCAGGCCACGGTGGAGCTGGTCGGCGAACGCGGCTACGACGCGACCACCCTCGGAGACATCGCGGACCGCGCCGGATCGGCGCGCGGACTGGTGTCGTACTACTTCCCCGGCAAGCGCCAGCTGGTGCAGTCCGCCGTGCACCGGCTGATGCACCGCACGCTGGAGGAAGCGCTGGAGCGGGAGCCGCGCACCGAGGACGGCCGCGAGCGGCTGGCCCGCGCCGTCGACGCGATCCTGGGCCTCGCCCGCGACCGGCCCGTGCTCATGCGCCAGCACATGGCGGGGCTGCTCCAGGCCGAGGGCTTCGTGCAGTGCCCGGAGCAGCAGCGCCTGTCGCAGCTGCTGGGCGACACGGTCGCCCGGTACGGCTCGGCGGACGTCCCCGTCGACTACCCCATGCTGCGGGCACTGCTGATGGGCGCGGTGTACGCGGCGCTCGTGCCCGGGGTGCCGATGCCCGTGCCGGTGCTGCGCGCGGAGCTGTTCGAGCGGTATGGCCTGGACTGGGAGCTGGGAGTGCCGCCGGAGAGTGCGGCGGCCGGGGCGGAGCAGGATCTGTCGCGGTTCTTCGCGACCGGGGAGCGGCCGGAGCCGACCCAGACCTGAGGACGACACCGCCCAGGTGGCCTCTCACTCCCTGCCGCGCACGCCCGCCGGTGCCATGCTGGAGCCGTCAGGGCACTCTCCCGATGCCCCCGGGGTGAGGAGTACGCCGTGCTGCGTCTCGCCGTCGTCGGCTCCGGACCGAGCGGGTGCTACACCGCGCAGAACCTGGTCCAGCGGCACCCGGACGTGCACGTGGACGTGCTGGACCGGCTGCCGGCGCCGTTCGGCCTGGTCAGGTATGGCGTCGCCCCGGACCACGAGAAGATCAAGTCGCTCCAGGACAGTCTGCGCACGGTGCTGGAGCACGAGCGGGTGCGGTTCCTCGGCGGGGTCGAGGTCGGTGGTCCGGACGGACTCCCGCCGGAGCGGCTGCGGGAGATGTACCACGCGGTGGTCTACTGCGTGGGCGCCGCCACAGGGCGCCGTCTGGGCATCCCCGGCGAGGATCTGCCGGGCAGCTGGGCGGCGACGGACTTCGTGTCCTGGTACAGCGCCCACCCGGACGCGGCGGGCCTCGGCTCGCTGAGCGACGTGCGCTCGGCGGTGGTGATCGGCGCGGGCAACGTGGCACTGGACGTGACCCGGATGCTGGTGCGGGGCGCGGAGCAGCTGCACGGCACCGACATGCCGCAGGCGCCCCTGGACGTGCTGGCCGCGAGCGGCATCGGCGAGGTGCACATGGCGGCGCGGCGCGGACCGACGCAGGCCCGGTTCACCACCAAGGAGCTGCGCGAGCTGGGGCAGTTGCCCGGCACCCAAGTCCATGTGGACCCGGCCGAGTTGGCGCTCGATCCGGCGTTCGCGGAGCTGTCCGAGCTGCCCTCCGCACAGCGGCGCAACGCCGAGGTGCTGCGCGACTGGGCGGCCCTTCCGGGGCCGGAGGCGGAACGGAACATCCGGATGCGGTTCTTCCTGCGGCCCGTCGAACTCCTGGAGGAGAACGGCCGGGTGGGCGGGGTGCGCTTCGAGCGGACAGCGCCGGACGGACAGGGCGGTGTCGTCGGTACGGGCCAATTCGAGGATGCACCCGCTCAGTTGGTGCTGCGCTCGGTGGGCTATCGCGGAGTGCCGCCCGAGGGACTGCCGTTGGACCCCGCGACCGGGACCGTGCCGCATCAGGAGGGCCGGGTGCTGCGGGACGGTGCGCCCTCGCCGGGTGAGTACGTCGCCGGGTGGATCAAGCGCGGCCCGACCGGGGTCATCGGCAGCAACCGGCCGTGCGCCAAGGAGACGGTGGCCTCGCTGCTCGCCGACGCACCCGCGCTCGCCGCCCGCGAGGTGCCGGACGAACCGCTCGCCGCGCTGCGGGAGTCGGGGATCGAGCCGGTGCCCTGGCCGGGCTGGCTGGCCATCGAGCGGGCCGAGGCGGAGCTGGGGGAACGCCTCGGGCGGAAGGTGGTCAAACTGGCCGACTGGGACGCACTGTTGGCGGCGGCACGGGCCGTATAGGCAACGCGCGCACGGGAGTTGGCATCCCTGTAGCCCCGGTGGGGCAGGACACACGGCGGCAACACCGCGGAAATCAACAATCTGTTCAAGCCGCCTACCGTCGCGTGCAGTTCGGATGCCGCTCCCCACCGCCGCTCTGGAGTCCTCATGGCAGAGACCGCAGTTGTCCATCCCGTCGACGAGATACCACCGGTGCGCGGCCTTGCGGCCTTCGGCCTTCAGCACGTGCTCGCGATGTACGCGGGCGCGGTGGCGGTGCCGTTGATCGTGGGCGGCGCGATGAAGCTGTCGGCCGCCGACCTGGCGTATCTGATCACCGCCGATCTGCTGGTGTGCGGGGTGGCGACGCTGATCCAGTGCGTCGGGTTCTGGCGGTTCGGCGTACGGCTGCCGATCATGCAGGGGTGCACGTTCGCGGCGGTCTCGCCGATGGTGCTGATCGGGACGACGGGCGGTGGGCTGCCCGCGATCTACGGAGCGGTGATCGTCGCGGGTCTTGCGATCATGCTCCTCGCGCCGGTGTTCGGCAGGCTGCTGCGCTTCTTCCCGCCACTGGTCACCGGCACGGTGATCCTGGTCATCGGGGTCTCGCTGCTGCCGGTCGCGGGCAACTGGGCGGCGGGCGGTGTGGGCGCGAAGGACTTCGGGGCGCCCCGGAATCTGGCCCTCGCGGCGTTCGTCCTCGCGGTGGTGCTGGGGGTACAGCGGTTCGCGCCGGCGTTCCTCTCCCGGATCGCCGTGCTCACCGGGATCGTGGTGGGCCTCGCGGTGGCCGTGCCCTTCGGCTTCACGGACTTCGGCGGGGTCGGGGACGCGGACTGGGTGGGAATCAGCACTCCGTTCCACTTCGGGGCGCCCGAGTTCCGGGTGTCCGCGATCGCCTCCATGCTGGTGGTGGCGCTGGTGACGATGACGGAGACGACCGGTGATCTGATCGCGGTGGGTGAACTGACGGATCGTCCGGTGGAGCCGCGCTCGCTGGCCGACGGGCTGCGCGCGGACGGGCTGTCGACCGTGCTGGGCGGGGTGTTCAACACCTTCCCGTACACGGCGTACGCGCAGAACGTGGGCCTGGTCGGCATGACCCGGGTGCGCAGCCGCTGGGTGGTCGCCGCGGCCGGGGCGCTCCTCGTGCTGCTCGGGCTGCTGCCCAAGCTGGGTGCGCTGGTGGCGGCGGTTCCGGCGCCGGTGCTCGGCGGGGCCGGGCTGGTGATGTTCGGGACCGTCGCGGCGAGCGGGCTGCGGACGCTGGCCCGGGTCGACTTCAAGGACAACCACAATCTGACGGTCGTCGCGGTCTCCGTGGCGGTCGGGATGCTGCCGGTGGGCGTGCCGGACGTGTACGCGAAGTTCCCGGACTGGTTCCAGACGGTGATGAACAGCGGGATCAGCGCGGGCTGTCTGACCGCGATCGCGCTCAACCTGCTGTTCAACCACCTGCCGTCGAAGAGCGGCGACACCGCCGTACCGGCCGACGCGACGCCCGCGCAGGAGGCCACGCCCTGAAGGCCGGGCGGCTCAGGCCACCGCCTCGTCCTCCTCCTTCGGCAGCAACCGTACGACCGTCTCCTCCAGACGCGGCAGGGCCCGCTGGCCCGCCACCGCGAGGAGGATCGCCAGGGTGACGCCGGTCCAGGCGACGGGGCCGAGGGGAGTGCAGCCGACGAGGCGGCTGACGCCGGGGGTCTGGATGACGGCGACGAGGACGGCGGCCGAGCCCAGGGCGGTGACGCGGACGAGGGTGCTGTCGCGGCGGTCGAGGAGGGTCTGCGCGAGCTGGGTGCCGACCACTCCGCACAACGCCATGGTGCTGGATCGGCGGGCCGTGCCGGGTGTGAAGCGGCCGATCAGCCAGGCGACGGTCGCGCCGAGCGCGGTGGTCAGGGCGCGGTGCCTGATCTGCTGGATCAGAGGTGCGCCGAGGACGCCGCCCGCCGCGTCCTCCGGGGTGGTGGTCCACTCCTCCGCCGCCCCGTCGCCGTCCTTCGGTGTCACGGCGACCGCCATCGCCGGGAACAGGTCGGTGAAGAGGTTCACCATCAGCATCTGGCGGGTGGAGAGCGGTGCGGTGCCCGAGACCAGGGTGCCGATGATGCCGAAGGCGACCTCGCCCGCGTTGCCGCCGATGAGGATGGCGATGGCGTCGGCGACGCTGTGCCACAGCGAGCGTCCCTCGCCGATGGCGTCGATCAGGACGGTCAGGTCGTCGTCGGTGAGCACGATGTCGGCGGCGTTGCGGGCGGCGGCCGAGCCCCGGGCGCTGATGCCGACGCCGATGTCGGCGGCGCGGATCGCGGCGGCGTCGTTGGCGCCGTCCCCGACCATGCCGACCACCCGGCCCGCGTCCCGCAGCGCCTCGACGACCTGGAGTTTCTGCTCGGGCGCGACCCGGGCGACCACTCCGGCGTCGCGGAGCATCCGGGCCCGGGTCCTGCGGTCGGCGGCGGCCAGTTCGTCGCCGGTGACGACCTCGGTGCCCTCGGGCCAGCCCAGGTCGCGGGCGATGGCGCGGGCGGTCTGCGGGTGGTCGCCGGTCAGCATGACGGGGCGTACGCCCTCCTCGTAGAGGCCGTGCACCAGGGCCCGGGAGGTCTCGCGGGGTACGTCGGAGAGCGCGAGGAGGCCGTTGAACCGCAGGTCGTGCAGCGGGTCTTCGAGGACCTTGGTCTCGTCCTCGTCGTCGGCGAGGCGGCGCGCGGCCACCGCGAGGACGCGCAGTCCGTCCCCGGCCAGCTCGTGCGCGGTGGCGAAGGCGCGGTCGGGGGTGCCTTCGCAGGCGGGCAGTACGGTCTCGGGGGCGCCCTTGACCACCAGCAGGCGGGGTCCGTCGCCCTCGCGGCCGACGGCGGCGGCGTAGCCCCGGGCGGCCTCGAAGGACAGGCCGCCGAGCTGGGTCCAGTCGGGGTCCGGTCCCGCCCCGTCGAGGACCGCCTCGTCGGTGGCGTGGACGGGGCGGCCCGAGCCGCCGTTCACGCGGGGGCAGGCGCGGGCGGCGCGCAGCAGGGTACGCGCGGGACCGGGGTCGTCGACGGCGCCGACCGTGCCCTCGGCGTCGGAGACTCGCACCAGGCGCAGCCGGTTCTCGGTGAGGGTGCCGGTCTTGTCGAAGCAGATGGTGTCGACGCGGCCGAGTGCCTCCAGCGTGCGCGGGGTGCGGACGAGCACGCCGAAACGGCTGAGCCGCCGGGCGGCGGCGAGCTGGGCGACGGTGGCGACGAGCGGCAGTCCCTCGGGTACGGCGGCAACGGCGACGGCCACGCCTCCGCTGACCGCCTCGCGCACCGGGGTGCCGCGCAGCAGCGCGAGTCCGGTGACGGCGGCGCCGCCCGCGAGGGTCAACGGCAGTGCCTTGCGGGTGAGTTCCTGGAGGCGGCCCTGCACTCCGGCGGCCGGGGGCGTACGGCCCGCGAGGTGGACGGCGCGGGCGGCCTCGGTGCGCTCCCCGGTGTCGACCACGACGGCGTGCGCGGTGCCCGCCACCACGGTCGTGCCCTCGAAGACCATGCAGCGGCGTTCGGCGACGGCGGCGTGCGGGGTGGGGTCGGGGTGCTTCTGTACGGGCAGCGACTCGCCGGTGAGGGCGGACTCGTCCACCTCCAGACCGTCCTCCCAGAGCAGCCGGGCGTCGGCGGGCACCACGTCGTCGCCCTTCAGCTCGATCACGTCGCCGGGACGCAGCTTCCCCGCGTCGACGGTCACGGTGCCGCCGGCCGGGGCCTCCTCCGGCGGGGGTGCCACGCGGGCCTTGCGCTGCTGTTCGGCCTGGAGCCCGGACAGGGCCCGTTCGGCGCGCAGCCGCTGGACCCCGCCGACGAGCGCGTTCAGGTCGAGCGCGCCGACGACGAGCAGGGCGTCCACGACCGAGCCGAGGATGGCGGAGGCGGCGGAGCCGACGGCGAGGACCGGGGTGAGCGGGTCGTCCAGCTCGCCGCGTACGGCCTGGCCGAGCTGCCAGCTCAAGCGGGCGGGGATGAGCGCGGGATGCCGTACCACGTGCCGGAGGGTGTGGCGGGCCGTGGCGAGCGTGCGTTCCAGGGCGGTGGGCGGGGCGTCGGCGGTGCGGTCCAGGCGCTCCATGGCCTCGGCGGGGCCGAGTTCGTGCCAGCGGACCCGGGCGCGCGGGCGCGGGGTGCGGGCGGAGGCCACGCCGAGGGCGGCCCAGATGCCGGAGAGCAACGCGGTGAGCGCGCCGGTGTCGACCGGGGCGTGCCGCAGTCCGGGCAGTAGCGAGTGGCGTCTGCCGTCGTGGCCGTCGCCGATGGCCACGAGGAGGCCGGAGAGCGCGGCGCCGGAGCGGGCGAGGACCTGTCCGCGGCGGCTCACGTCGCGGGCGGCGGGGATCGCGGTCAGCAGCCGCCACACGTCGGGCAGTCCGTGCGGGGCGAGGATGTCGGCGCCCCAGACCACGGCGCCGCCGTGGTCGGTGAGCACCACGGCGATGTCGCTGCCGCGCAGTCCGGCGAGCACCTCGCGCTCCTCGGCGGTGCGCGGCCGGGCGACCGTGATGACGACGTCCTCCCGGCCGCCGGCCGCTTCGACGTCGTCCTCCCCGCCCGCGTCGGCGCGCAGCGCGTACACCACGTCGTCCAGCGGGCGCCGGGCGTCCACCACCTGGTCGGCGAGCCCGGTGAAGTCCTCCAGGGCGGGGTCGTCCACCAGGACGACGCGGAGTCCGGCGCGGCGGGCCGCGTCGAGGACGGCCTCGGTCCACGGGTCGGCGAGTCCCTCCTCGGTGCGCAGCGCGCTCGGGTGGAGGACGAGGGTGCCGGCGGTCTCCAGCTGTCTCAGCCGCTCCGGGTCGCGGACGAGCACGCCGTCGCGGGCGAGGGAGGTGCCGAACACGGCGTGGAAGGCGGCGGGCGCGTAGCGGGCGGCCTTGGGGGAACCGGCGAGCACGGCCTCGGCGGCGGAGGTCGTGTCGTGCTTGACCAGGAAGGCGGCCACCGCGCCGAGCACGCTGCCGATCGAGGCGTGGGCGGCGTACGCCTGCGCCGGGGACTCGCGCAGGGACGGGCGCGGGGTGTCGTCGGCGGTGACGCTGACCCGGCCGGGGGCGCAGAGCTGGTCGTGGACGGTGTCGAAGGCGGCCGCGCGGGCCACGGTCTCGGCGAGCTGGCAGCCGCGCAGGGTCCCGTCGAGCACGAGGGAGGTGGGGGTCTGCCCGGCGGCGTGGACGGTGGCGTTCGCGGTGGCCAGCAGGAGGTCCATGCGGGTGGCGCCGATGCGGGCGCGCAGCAGGGCGCGGAAGCGGGGGTTCTCGCGCAGGAAGGTCACCAGGGCGGTGAGCGCGCGGGGGGTGGGCGGCGTGCGCATCAGGAAGGTGGTCACCGCGACGGAGATGCCGAGGATGTCGATGCCGAGCGTGGTCGCGGCGGCGCGCACTCCGGCGGGGTCGGCGGGGTGGGTGTTCTCCTCGGGGTCGCCGCCCGCCACGAGCAGGCCCTCGCGCTCCGCGAGGTCGGCCGCGTGGTCAACGACCCGGTCGAGGACGTCGTCCTCGGTGACGCTGACGACCAGCCGGGCCAGGCCCTCGTCCCAGTAGGCGAAGATCACGTCGGGCCGCTCCGCGAGGGCGACGGCGATCCGGCGGGCCAGGTGCGCGGTGCCGCCCTCGTGGCGTACGTGCTCCGGGTGGGCGGCGCGCAGCGGGAGGTGGGCACGGGCGCCGGAACGCCAGTGGGCGGGGCCGCCGGGCAGGGCGGACCGCACGACCCTCGTGACGCGGGCGGCCGTGTCGACGGTGCGCACCCCCGCGCGAGCGGTGCCCACCATCGCGCCCGCCGCCATTCCGACGGCGGGCGCGGCGGCTCCCGCGAGAAGTCCGGGTACGGCGGGCAGCCGTCGGACGGCGGTGACCGGCGAGATCAGCAGCTTGAGCACCATTGCGGCGCCGTCAGAGACTGGTGCGTTCGGGGCGGGCGGTGGGGCCGAGCGGGCCCGTGCTGCCCTTGGTGTGGGCACCGGTGCGGGCCGGGTTCGCCGGAGTCGCCTTCACGGGGCCGGGGGGTTCCTGGTGGTGCGCCTCGGTGCCGGAGCGGAGCGCGGCGCTGCCGAGGTCGTGCGCGGGCTCCTCCGCGGCCTCGTGGGTCTCCTCGGTCCGCGGTTTCTCGTGGCCGTTCGCCTGCTGCGCCGGGCGGGGCTGGGTCAGCCAGGCCACGGCGGCTCCGGCGAGGGCGACCGGCCACTCCACGACACCGGTGACCCCCAGCACCCCCGCCCCCGCGTACACGAGCACCCGGCGGCCGCGCGGGGACACCACGCCGACCTTGTCCAGCGTCTCCTGCGCCGCCTTGCCGACCATGGCGGCACCGGGCACTCTGCCCAGGACGGAGGCGGCGCCGCGCAGGGGCGCGGTGAGGACCGACGAGGACTTCCGCTCAGCCATGACTCTCCTCGGGTGCGTTCGCCTGCCGTGCCCCACGAGCACGCACACGCTGTCCACCCCCTCCTCCCAGGGAACGCCAGCGGGGGCCCGGCCGCCACTCGACCGGGGCGGGCGGGGTACGCGGCGGATCGGCCGGGCGGGCGGAGTACGCGACGGATCGACCGGGCGGGCGGAGTACGCGACGGATCGACCGGGACCGGGCGGGATACGCGGCGAAGTCCCGTCGGTCGGCGGAACTCCCGCACGGGCGAGCCCGCTCAGCCCGCCCCCGGCAACCCCACCGACCCCGCCAGCTCCCGCTGATACCCCGCGTAGGCGGCCCGCAGCCGGTCGCCCGGCCAGTCCGGCGGGAGCAGTTCGGGCGGCAGCACCGGGTCGGTCAGCAGGTGGCGGACCATCGCGGCGTAGGCGGCCAGGCGGGTGGCCGGGGTACCGGCCACCGCCGCCCGGGTCAGCAGGGAGTGCGCGGTCGTCGCCCAGGCGGGCAGCGGCCACAGGCGGGCGACCAGGTGTGCGGCGGGCTCGTCGGGGCGGCCCCGGTACATCAGGGCGACGTGGTGCAGTTCCCCCGGCAGGGGACGTTCCAGATTGGCCGGGCGGAGCCAGACGCCCTCGCGGAGTTCGGCCAGGCGGAGTTCCCCGAGGCGGGAGCGGAGGTCGGCGCGGGCGGCGGGGTCGCGGCCGGTCGCGGTGATGACGACCATCTCCCAGTCGCCGTCCCAGCCCCGGGTCAGCGGACGCACCGCCTCGTCCTGGCGCCGCTGTCGTGCGAGGAGCCGGTCGCTGAGGCCGTACACCGCGTCCGTGCGCCGCAGGTCGCCCGCCGCGACCATCCGGCTCAGCGCGGCGCGCAGGGTGGAGCCGCCCACGCCGAAGGGCTCGACCAGCCGGAGCAGTTCCTTCACGGGGAGCCGGGGCGGGTGCGCGCCGAGGAGCAGGCTCAGGACGACCGACCGCGCGGACAGGGGGCGCGGTGCGGGGGCGGTCCCGTGCGGCGGATCTTTCATGCGCATGGGCACGTACTGTACGGGCGGATCATTGTTGCACTATTGCTGCGACCGTACGAAGAGTGCAACATGGCGGTATGGACCCGATGCCCGCGCAGCCGCCGCTCCCGCCGTCGTCCGCCACCCACGACGTCACCAACCAGCCCCCGCCGCTGGCCCCGTACGACGCCGCCGACGACCACGCTCTCCTGGAGGGCCTGCGCCGCGAGGGCGCGGACTGGGCCGAGGAGGACATCAGGCGGCTCGGTGTGCGGGCGGGCGGCGCGGAGGCGCAGGAGTGGGGCGAGCTGGCCAACCGGCACGAGCCGGAGCTGCGCACCCACGACCGCTACGGCAACCGCGTCGACGAGGTGGACTTCCACCCGAGCTGGCACCGGTTGATGGGCGCCGCCGTCGAGGCGGGCCTCGCCGGTGCCCCGTGGGCGGACGAGCGGGTCGGCGCGCACGTGGCGCGTACGGCGGGTGGTCTGGTCTGGGGGCACACGGAGGCGGGCCACGGCTGCCCCACGTCGATGACGTACGCCGCCGTACCCGCCCTGCGCGCCGAGCCGGACCTCGCCAAGGTCTACGAGCCGCTGCTGACGAGCCGGGTGTACGAGCCCGGACTGCGCGTGCCCGCCGAGAAGGCCGGGCTGCTCGCCGGGATGGGCATGACCGAGAAGCAGGGCGGCTCGGACGTGCGCACCAACACCACCGTGGCCACGCCGACCGGCGAACCCGGGGTGTACACCCTGCGCGGCCACAAGTGGTTCACCTCGGCCCCGATGTGCGACGTGTTCCTGGTGCTGGCCCAGGCGCCGGGCGGACTCTCCTGTTTCCTGGTGCCCCGCGTGCTGCCGGACGGCACCCGCAACACCTTCCGCATCCAGCGCCTGAAGGACAAGCTGGGCAACCGCTCCAACGCGTCCTCGGAGCCGGAGTTCGACCGTACGGTGGCGTGGCTGGTGGGTCCGGAGGGGCGCGGGGTGAAGACCATCATCGAGATGGTCAACTGCACCCGGCTCGACTGTGTGATGTCCTCGGCCACGCTCATGCGCAAGACGCTGGTCGAGGCGGGCCATCATGCCCGCCACCGCAGCGCGTTCGGCGCCCGGCTGCTCGACCAGCCGCTGATGCGCAACGTCCTGGCCGACCTGGCCCTGGAATCGGAGGCGGCGACGACGCTCACCCTGCGCCTTGCCGGGGCGGCGGACCGGGCGGTACGCGGGGACGCCGGGGAGCGGGCCTTCCGCCGGATCGCCACGGCCGTCGGCAAGTACTGGGTGACCAAGCGGGGTCCGGCCTTCACCGCCGAGGCGCTGGAGTGCCTGGGCGGCAACGGGTACGTCGAGGACTCCGGGATGCCCCGGCACTACCGGGAGGCCCCGCTGCTGTCGATCTGGGAGGGCTCGGGAAACGTCAACGCGCTCGACGTGCTGCGGGCGCTGGTCCGCGAGCCGGAGAGCGCGGAGGCGCTGTTCGCCGAACTCGCCCTGGCCCGGGGCGCGGACGCCCGCCTGGACTCGACCGTCACCGATCTGAAGCGGCAACTGGCCGAGGCCGACCAGGTCACCGCGCGGCGTCTGGTCGAACGCATGGCCCTCGCCCTCCAGGCGTCCCTGCTGGTCCGGCACGCCCCGCCCGCCGTCGCGGACGCCTTCTGCGCGACCCGCCTGGCCGGCGACTGGGGGCACGCGTTCGGCACGCTTCCGGCGGGGACGGACCTGGACACGATCCTGGAGCGGGCGCTGCCGGAACGGGGCTGACGACGGACGAGGGCTTCTCAGGAAGACGAAGGCTTCTCGGGAAAGGGCCTCACCCCGTCGTGTGCCCCCACTGCGGCCCGAGTCTGGCCCACTCCGCGTCCCAGTGGGCCAGGCGGCGGCGCTCCAGGGCGGTGCGGACGACACGGCCGCAGAGGAAGGGGACGGCGCCCGCGGCCGTACCCACCAGGGCGCCGAGGAGCGTGGCGCGGAAGGTGGCCTCGGCGGCGGTCGCGGGGCGGGTGACGAGGTGGCCCTGCGGGTCGGTCCAGACGGTGACCGGGGTACCGGCCGGGCTGCCGGGCGCGATCCGGACCTGACCGGTGTGGGCGGAGCCGTCGCCCACGGTCCAGCGGACCTCGCCCCACACCCGCTCGCCGTCGGACTCCGGCTTCCCCGCGGCGGACTTCCCGGGGACGCGCGAGACGACACGGGCGACGGCCTGGTGCCAGGTGGCGCGGTCGCGGGCGAGCCCGCTGTCCACCGACCGGGCCGCCGTGAGCCCGGACAGCACCCCGACGAGCACCGTCAGCGCCCAGGCGCCGAGCACCACCCACGCCTCCACCACGTCGACACGGCGTTTGAGCGGGTTGCGCCGCCAGCGCCAGAGCCACACCTGCGGACCACGGAACGCCATCAAGGGCATCCTCCTCACCGAACGCGCCGACCGGCCGTACCGTCCTCCCATACGGGCGGCTCCGCCCCGTTGCTCAGGACGGACCGCCTTCCCGACGGTCGCACGGGAGACACCCCGCGCGCAGGAACATCCGGCAGACCGCCCGGACGACCCCGGTCACCGGCCGGACCAACCCCCACTGACCTGCGCGGACTTGGCGGCTGGAGATCCAGGTCACCCGGCGGAGTGGCCGAGATGCGACGGCTCACTTCCCGGCGCGACGGCTCACGCCGCCTCGGGACGGCTTACGCCTCCGCACGGCGGCTCACTCCCCCGCGCGGCGGTCGATCAGCTCCAGCAGGCGCAGTACGGCCGCGTCGGCCTCCGGGCGGCGGACGGCGACCACGCTCGTCTCCAGGTACGACGACGCGCCCCGCACCGGGACGAAGACGACCCCGGGGACGGGAAAGCCGTCCAGCCGCCCGGGCAGCAGTCCGACGCACAGGCCGGAGGCCACATAGCTGTACAGCCCGGAGAGGTCGTCGGCGACCGCGCGGCCCCGGGGTGTGAACCCCACGTCGTGACAGGCGAGTTGGACCTGCCGGGCCAGGGTCGGCAGGGCCACCGGATCGGGCAGGACGAAGTCCTCGTCGCACAGGTCGGCGAGGTCGATCTCGTCCGCCCCGGCGAGCGGGTGGCCGTCCGGCAGGGCGGCGGCGATGCGCTCCACCGCGAACCGCGTGCTGACGAGGTCCTCCGAGACGGACGCGGGGTCGCGGAGGAACCCGAGGTCCAGGGCGCCCGAGCGGACCAGCTCGGCCACGGCGGCCGAGGAGTCGTGGTGCAGATGCACGCGCAGGCCCGGCAGTTCCTCGGCCACCGCGCGCAGGAATCCGGGCAGGTAGAGGTGGCTGAGGACGCTCACGTACCCGACGCGCACGACGCCCTCCAGACCCGCCGCCACCCGTCGCACCCGCTCGATCGCGGCGGACTGGGCGTCGAGGAGGCGCCGGGCGTCCACGGCGAACGCCTCGCCCGCCGGGGTCAGCGAGACCCCGCCGGGACCCCGGTCGAACAGCCGCACCCCGAGCCCGCGCTCCAGGCGCTGGATCGACTGGCTGAGCGGGGGCTGGCTCATGAAGAGCCGCTCCGCCGCCCGGCCGAAATGCCGCTCGTCGGCCACCACCAGAAACTGTTCGAGGAGGCGCTTTGTCAGGTTGATATCGTCAGCCATATCGAATGCTAGCCAATCATATATTGGACAGACCTGCGCGGGCGGCGTCCACTGGATACCAGGGGATGCCCCGCGAAACGGCGGCGGCTCCCCGGCACTACCGGTTCCAGCAATCCCACGCGGGAGAGGCCCGGGCGCGCACGGCGGCCCCCTCTCCCTGGAGGCCCCCCATGCGCAAGCAGGATGTCGCCCGGCTCTTCACCACCCCGGTGGACTCCCCGGCGTACGCGCCCACGCGGTACCGCTTCACCGACCGCGAGTACCTCAACATCACCTACCGCACCGACCCCGAGGCGCTGCGCCGCCTGGTCCCCGAGCCGCTGACGGTCCCGGACCCGCTGGTCCGCTTCGAGGTCATGCGGATGCCCGACACCACAGGGCTGGGCGACTACACCGAGGCCGGTCAGCTCATCACCGTCGAACACGAGGGTGAGCGGGGCGAGTTCAACCTCGCAATGTACGTGAACAGCGTCCCCGCGATCTCCAGCGGCCGCGAGTACAGCGCGTACCCGAAGAAGTCCGGCTCACCGGCGCTGTACGTCGACTCCGACACGCTGGTGGGCACGCTGGACTACGGCAGCCTGCGCGTGGCCAACGCCACCATGGGCTACAAGCAGCGCGCGATGGACCTGGACGAGGCCCGCGCCGAGATCTGCGTGCCGACGTTCATGATCAAGACGGTGCCGAACTACGACGGCACCCCGCGCATCTGCGACCTGGTGCGCACCCGGATCACGGACATCACCGTGAAGAGCGCGTACACCGGCCCGGCGCGGCTCCAGCTCTTCGCGCATGTGATGGCGCCGCTCGCGGATCTGCCGGTGCTGGAGGTCGTGAGCGCCAGCCACATCCGCACGGATCTGTCCCTCAACCCGGTCGAGCCGGTCTTCGACTACCTCGCCTGAGCCTGAGCCGAGCCCGAGCCCGAGCGAGTCCGGCGCGAACCCCCGTCCCCTCTTCTTTACTTCCTCCTTCTTCGAGCTTCGAGAAAGCCGCGACATCATGCCCTCTGTTCCCGAACCCACCGCCTCCAGCCTCTCCGGCACCGCCCCGGACTCCCGCAAGCGCGCCGCGATCGTCGGCGGTGGCGTCATCGGCGTCTCCTGGGCCGCCCTCTTCCTCGCGCACGGCATGGAGGTGGTCGTCAGCGACCCCCGGCCCGGCATCGAGGAGACCGTCCGCGCCGGTCTCGCCGAGATCACCCCGACCCTGGACGAACTCGGGCTTCCCACCGAGCACTTGACCGACCGGCTTGCCTTCGAGGCCGACCTCGCGACCGCCGTCGCGGACGCGGACGTCGTCCAGGAGAACGGCCCCGAGCGCCTCGACCTCAAGCAGGAGATCTGGCGTACCGTCGAAGAGGCCGCCCCCGCGCACGCGTTGCTCGCGACGTCGACCTCCAGCATCCCGGCGACCGCCATCGCCGCGGGCCTGTCGCAGCCCGAACGACTCATCGTGGGGCACCCGTTCAACCCGCCGCACCTCGTGCCGCTGGTGGAGGTCGTGCCCGGCGAGAAGACCTCGCCGGAGGTGGTCCGCGAGGCCGTGGACTTCTACACCGCCCTCGGCAAGAAGCCGCAGGTGCTGCACAAGGAGATCCCGGGCTTCGTCGCCAACCGCCTGCAGTCCGCGCTGTTCCGCGAGTGCGTGCATCTGGTCGCGGAGGGCGTGGTGACGGAGGAGGAGCTGGACGAGATCGTGACCTCGTCCATCGGACTGCGCTGGGCCGTCGCGGGCCCCTTCCGCACCTTCCACCTCGGCGGCGGCCCCGAGGGCCTGCCCCACTTCATCGAGCACCTGGGCCGCGCCATGGCCGACCACATGTGGCCCGCCCTGGGCAACCCCACGCTCGACGACACCACGGTCACCCTCCTCGCCGACCAGGCCCGGGACACCTTCGGCGACGGCACCGTGGCGGAGCTGGCCGCCGCGCGCGACCGCGCGCAGATCGCGCTCATGCGCGCCCTGGGCGAGACCCCGGACCGGCGGGACGCCGACCATGCCTGACCTCCCGCACCGGCAGGAGACCGGCCAGGGCTGACCGCCCACACCGGCAGGACACCGCCCCGGCCTGACCACCCGCACCGGCAGGACACCGACCTGGGCGGACCGCCCGCACCGGCAGGACACCGGCCTGGGCGGACCGCCCGCACCGGAACACCGCCGCCGGACCACCGCCTTCACCGCACCCCACGCGAGAAACGCACCCCCATGAACCTCACCGAGAAGATCACGCGGGCGATCGACACCCCCGCCACCGACGACGCGTTCGACGTCCACGCCGAGATGACCGACGTCCTCGCGGGCATCGGGCTGAAGCCGGAGGACACCGGCGGCACGATCACCTTCGAGGGCGCCGACCCCGTCGTCCCCAGCACCCTGCGCCTGGGCGCCGCCTCCGGCATCGCCCTGGTCGCCAAGTCCGCGGCCATCGCGGCCCTGTGGAAGGACCGCACCGGTCGCGGTCAGGACATCCACATGGACCTGCGCGTGGGCCCGCACCGGCTGTGCCCGTTCTACGAGCAGAAGTGGGAGCTGCTCAACGGCTACACCGGGGGCACCCCGTCGATCATCAACATGGCCCTCGCCAACAACTTCTACCGCAGCGCGGACGGCCGTTGGATGATGCCGTTCAACATCTATCCCAACATCAAGGTCGCCGCCGAGCGGCTGCTCGGGGTGGGTGACGTACCCGAGCACGTCGCCGCCGCGATCGCGCAGTGGGACGCCCGGGAGCTGGAGCGGGCGGGCGCGGAGGCCGGTTGCGTGATGCCGATGGTGCGCACGCCCGCCGAGATCTTGACGGAACGTCAGTACGCCGACATCCTCGCCCACTTGCCGCTGGTAGAGATCACCCGCGTCGGCGACAGCGACCCCGAGCCGCTGCCCGCCGACCCCACCGCCCCGCTGGACGGCGTACGCGCGCTCGGCATGGGCCACATCATCGCCGGGGCAGGAGCCGGGCGCGCTCTCGCCCTGCACGGCGCGGACGTGCTGAACCTGTGGCGGCCGTACGAGCTGGAGCACGACGTCACCTACCTGACGACGAGCGTCGGCGTGCGCTCTGCCACGGTGAGCCCGTACACCCCGGAAGGTCTGGCCCGTATCCATGAACTCCAGGCCGGGGCCGATGTGTTCTTCGCCAACCGGCGCCCCGGTTTCCTGGAGTCCATCGGCCTGTCCGAGGAGGAGTCGATCGCCCGGCGCCCCGGACTCGTCTACGCCACGGTGTCGTTGAACGGTCACGAGGGGCCGTGGAAGGACTACCTCGGCTTCGACCAGACCGCGGGCGCGCTCACCGGTCTGCTGCACCTGGAGGGTGACGGCGACCGGCCCGCGCTGCCGCCCATCACCGTCGTCAACGACTATCTCGTCTCGTGGTTCCTGACGGCAGGCATCGCCGAGGCGCTGCGCCGCCGCGCTGTGGACGGCGGCAGCTACCGCGTCCACGTCTCGCTGTCCCGCGTGGCCCTGTGGATCCTCTCCATGGGCATCTTCGACCAGGACTACGCGAAGGAGATCGCGGGCACGGGCGAGCTGCACGCCTACCCGGACCCCGAGCTGTTCACCGCCGAGACGCCGCTCGGCCACTACCAGGGCATCACCGACCAGGTGCGGATGTCGGACACCCCGGGCGCCTACCGGCAGATCCTCGTGCCGCGCGGCTCCCAGCGGCCGGAATGGCTGCCGACCGCCTGATCCGGCGGGCCGCCCGTGCGACGAGGCATCGGGGCGCCGCGGACCGTCACGGTCCCCGGCGCCCCGCACGTCGCTACGGCAGGCGCCAGTCCACCGGCTCCGCGCCCTGCTGCGCCAGAAGTTCGTTGGCCCGGCTGAACGGGCGCGAGCCGAAGAAGCCGCGGTCGGCCGACATGGGCGAGGGGTGCGCCGACTCGATGGCCGGGTAATCGCCGAGCAGGGGGCGCGCGTTGCGGGCGTCGCGGCCCCACAGGATGGAGACCAGCGGCTTGCCGCGCGCGGCGAGGGCGCGGATCGCCTGCTCGGTGACCTCTTCCCAGCCCTGGCCCCGGTGGGCGCCGGGCTTGCGCGGGGCCGTGGTCAGCGCCCTGTTCAGCAACAGGACGCCCTGCTGGGTCCAGGGGGTCAGATCGCCGTTGGACGGCCGGGGCAGGCCCAGGTCCGAGTGCAGCTCCCGGTATATGTTCTCCAGGCTGCCCGGCAGCTGCCGTACCTCCGGCGCCACCGCGAAGCTCAGCCCGATGGCCATGCCCGGCGTGGGATAGGGGTCCTGGCCCACGATCAGGACCCGCACATCATCGAAGGGCTGCTGGAAGGCGCGCAGGACGTTCGCCCCGGACGGCAGATAGGTCCGCCCCGCCGCCACCTCGGCACGCAGGAAGTCACCCATGGCCGCGATACGGCCCTCCACCGGCTCCAGGGCCTTGGCCCAGCCGGTCTCCACAAGTTCACTCAACGGTCGTCGTGCCACGTCAAGTCACTCTAGTGGCCCCCACTGACAATCCGCTCCGGCGAGTGGAAAGCACGGAACAGCCGGGACGCCCGGCATGCGCGCCGCTACTCTTCCTTCCCGTGAGCCGTGCGCCCAAGCGAGCCGACCGAGCCGATGGAGCCGACCGAGCCGAGCGAGCCGACGGAGCCGGGCGAGGACCGGCGTCCGCCGTGCCGTCCGCCTTCCTCGCCGTGGACTCCGGCGGCTCCGGCATCCGGGTGGCGGTGGGCCTCCCCGGCACGGGCCGTACGGCCGAGGCGGCGACCCGGGAGCCCGTGCGGACCACGGAGCGCGGCCTCGACCCCGCGCACCTCATAGCCCAAGTCGCGCCCCTGGCCCGTACGTTGGCCGCCGAAGTCGGGGCGGACCGTATCTCCTGGGCCGTCGTCGGGTCCGCCGGGTTCGCGAGTCTGGGCGAGGCTCTGCGTGCCGAGCTGCCGGGTGCGCTCGCCCGGGAGCTGGGGGTACGGACCGTCGCTCTCGCCGCCGACGCGGTGACCGCCTATGTCGGCGCCCTCGGCCCCCGTCCCGGTGCCGTGCTCGCCGCGGGCACCGGGATGATCGCCGTCGGTACGGACCTGACCGGCTGGCGGCGGGCGGACGGCTGGGGGCATCTGCTGGGCGACTGCGGCGGCGGGGCCTGGATCGGCCGGGCCGGCCTGGAGGCCGCGCTGCGCGCGCACGACGGGCGGGACGGCGGCTCGGCCG
>NZ_WWIR01000206.1 GCF_009863025.1 Streptomyces sp. SID4985
CCCTCCTCCGCCTTGCGATGCACGGCACCAGACGCCGCTCCCTGATCCGGCCTGATCGACAAGACACCCCCTAGACTTCCAGTTGTGGTGAGCACCGACTGGAAGAGCGACCTCAGGCAGCGCGGCTACCGGCTGACGCCGCAGCGGCAACTCGTGCTCGAAGCCGTGGACACCCTGGAGCACGCGACCCCGGACGACATCCTCGTCGAGGTCCGCAAGACCGCCTCCGGGGTCAACATCTCCACCGTGTACCGCACGCTGGAGCTGCTGGAGGAGCTGGGCCTGGTCAGCCACGCGCACCTCGGCCACGGCGCGCCCACGTACCACCTCGCCGACCGCCATCACCATCTCCATCTGGTGTGCCGGGACTGCGAGAACGTGATCGAGGCCGATGTGGACGTGGCCGCCGACTTCACCGCCAAGCTGCGGCAGCAGTTCGGGTTCGACACCGACATGAAGCACTTCGCGATCTTCGGCCGCTGCCGGGACTGTGCCCTGAAGAGTTCAACCACCCCGTCGTAGGCTGGCCCGTATGAAGAGCCCCCTGCTGTCCCTGCCCGGCGCCGTTCCCGCCGAGGGCGTGGACGAAGGCGTCGCCGCCCACTACGGCGACCTGTTCCGCGAGCAGCGCGCCCTCGCCGACGGCGCCGGTTTCGTCGACCTCTCCCACCGGGGCGTCGTCACGGTCACCGGCGACGACCGGCTGAGCTGGCTGCATCTGCTGCTCACCCAGCACGTCAGCGACCTCCCCGTCGGCGAGGCCACCGAGGCGCTGATCCTCTCCGCCAACGGGCACATCGAGCACGCGCTGTACCTGGTGGACGACGGCACCACCGTCTGGGCGCACGTCGAGCCCGGCACCCAGGAGGCGCTGATCGCCTACCTGGAGTCGATGAAGTTCTTCTACCGCGTCGAGGTCGCCGACCGCACCGCCGACTACGCGGTGGTCCACCTCCCCGCCGGTTCCATCGCCGAGCTCCCCGAGGGCGCCGTCGTCCGCGAGACCCCCTACGGCCGCGATCTCTTCCTCCCGCGCGCCGACCTGGAGGACTTCGCCGCCCGCTCGGGCCCCGCCGCCGGCCTCCTCGCCCACGAGGCCCTCCGCGTCGAACAGCACCGCCCCCGCGTCGGCTTCGAGACCGACCACCGCACCATCCCGCACGAACTGGGCTGGATCGGCACCGCCGTCCACCTCCAGAAGGGCTGCTACCGCGGCCAGGAAACCGTCGCCCGGGTCCAGAACCTCGGCAAGCCCCCCCGCCGCCTCGTCTTCCTCCACCTCGACGGCAGCGACGTCCACCTCCCCCCACCCGGCACCGAACTCCGCCTGGCCTCGGACGGCCCCGAAGGCCGCAAACTCGGCACGGTGACCACCTCGGTACGCCACCACGAACTCGGTCCGGTGGCCCTGGCATTGATCAAGCGCAACACCCCGGTGGACGCCCCCCTCCTGGCCGGTACGACGGCAGCGTCCCAGGAAACGATCGTCGAGCCGTGACCGTAGCGCGGGCAGTCGTGCCGCTGGGGCGGCACGGGTGGGCGCGCGGCACCCCGCAAGCGCGGGCAAGCGAACTCCCCCCGCCCGCCCGCAGCCCCGGTCCACCTACATCTCCAGCAGCACCGTAAACGGCCCATCGTTGGTCAAAGACACCCGCATCTGCGCCCCAAACCGCCCCGTGGCAACGGTGGCGCCCAGGGCGCGGAGCTGGGCAACGACCTCGTCGACCAGCGGCTCGGCAACCGCCCCCGGCGCCGCCGCGTTCCACGTAGGCCGCCGCCCCTTCCGCGCATCCCCGTACAACGTGAACTGGCTGATCACCAGCAACGGCGCGTCCACATCACTGCACGACTTCTCGTCGGACAGCATCCGAAGAGACCACAGCTTCCGGGCAAGCTGAGCCGCCTTCTCCTTGGTGTCCTCGTGGGTGACCCCGACGAGGACACACAACCCCTCCCCGTCAATGGACCCCACCGTCGAGCCGTCCACGACGACACTCGCCCCGTCCACCCGCTGCACCACCGCTCGCATGCCCCCATCATGCCCGGTGGAGAAAAATGCGCCGCCCGGGTGCCCAGGACCCGTCATTACCGCCCATCCAGGGCCGTTCGGGGGCAGTCGGTCACATAGCGGCCACGCGGGGTGGCACGATGCTCCCACACGCCGGTCGAGGGGACGGTCACCACCACATGAGCACACCGAGCACCAGCGACAGGCTGGAGACGCGCCGGCCGCCCGCGCAGCGCGCGGACAGTCCGCCCGGCCCGTCGCTGCCCGTGGAGCCGCCGGAGCACGACCTGACCCGGCTCAGCCTGCCGGAGCTGCGCGCCCTGTGGCGCGACGCCCAGCGCGACGAGGCGGACCTCAGCTATGTACGGCGCCTGCTGCAGGGCCGAATCGACATCCTGCGCGCGGAGTTGGCCCGGCGCGGGGGGTCGTCCGTGCCCGCGCCGCCGGACGCCTCCGTGGTCGAGCGGCTGTCGGAGATCCTGACCGACGCCCCGGCCCGGCACCGCTCCTCCGCCCGCCACGTCACGCTGGGCACCCCGCACAACGAGGAGTACGGGCGGCTGGCCGCCGAGATGCTGGGGGAGGTCGAGCTGTCCGACCTCACCGCCCGCACGGACGCCGAACTCGCCGCCGCCATGGCCCGGTTGACGGGGTACGAGCAGGAGATCTCCCGCCGCCGCCAGCACCTCCAGCGCACCGCCGACGGCTGCAGCGCGGAGATCGCCCGCCGTTACCGGGTGGGCGAGGCGCAGGTGGACGACCTGCTGACCTGAGCCGGGCCGACCGGGCCGTGGCGGCGACCGGAAATGCGGGCGACATGCCACAGTCCCCGCATTTAACGTGACCCACATGATCGAGATCCGACCCGTCGAAGAGGACGAGTTCGAGGAATGGCAGCGCGCCATGTACACCGGCTTCCTGATGGAGCCGGTCCCTACTCCTGACCAACTGGAGGCGCACAGACGCCAGTTCGTGAACAGCCGCTCGCTCGGCGCCTTCGACGGCGGCCGCTGTGTGGGCACCTTCCGCTCCTTCGCCCAGGAGGTCACGGCGGTCGGCGGCGCGCCGGTCCGGTCGAACGCCGTCACCAATGTCAGTGTCAGCCCCACCCACCGCCGCCGCGGTCTGCTGACCGAGATGATGCGCCGCGACCTCGCGGCGGCCGAGGAGCGCGGGGACGCCGTCGCGACCCTGATCGCCGCCGAGTACCCGATCTACGGCCGCTACGGCTTCGGTGCCGCGACCCACGCCACCGCCTGGACCGTGGACGTCACCCGCTCCGGGCTCGGTTCGCGCCCGCCGGTCCTGCCCGACGGTGCCAGGATCGACCTGGTGGACGGCGCCGAGGTGCGCAAGCTGGGCCCCGCCTTCTACGAGCGGCTGCGCCCCGCCCTGCCCGGCTCGGTCGACCGGGGCGAGGTGTGGTGGGAGGCCCGTACCGGCGTTCTCCGCTTCGCCCGCGACTGGACCGAGCCGTACCACGCGGTGCTGCGCTCCGCCTCCGGCGAGGTCGAGGGCCTGGTGACGTACCGCTGCGAGGTCGACTCGCGCCTCGGTGAGCAGCCCCAGCACGCCGTGATCGTGGACGGGCTGCTCGGCTCCACCCCGGCGGCCGAGGCGGCCCTGTGGCGGTTCCTGTGCTCGATCGACTGGGTGACCAAGGTGAAGTCCGGCCGCCGCTCCCCGGACGACGTACTGCCCCACCTCCTGCCCGACCCGCGCGCGGCGCAGATCGAGCGGCACTCCGACTGGCTGTGGGTGCGGTTCCTGGACGTGGCGGCGGCCCTGGAGGCGCGGACGTACAAGCGGACGGGCGCGGTCGTCCTGGACGTGCTGGACGAGGGCGGTCCGGCCGGGGGCCGCTACCGCCTCGAGGTGTCCCCCGAGGGTGCCTCCTGCACCCGGGCGCCCGGTGCGGGCGCCGATCTCACGCTGTCCGCCTCGGAGTTGGCCACCGTGTGGCTCGGCGACGGCTCGCTGACGCGGCTCGCCGGGATCGGCCGGGTCCGGGAAGAGCGAACGGGCGCCGCCCGGGAGGCCGACGCCCTGTTCCGGACGCCGGGGCGGCCGTGGTGCCCCGACGTCTTCTGAGGTGGTCCCTTCTTCCCGGTGACGGTGCCTGAACATCCGTAGCGAACGAACGGTGCGCGTGGGCGCGGTCGGGACCTGATCCCGACCCGCCACGGGTTCTTCGGTTGTGGCTGTGCGTGCGGTGTTCTGTTGTGGCTGTGCCGATTCAGTTGTGGCTGTGCGCTTCGGTGGCCGTCCCCTGTCCGGACTCCCGGCTCCCCTCCGGAAGGGAGCCCGGCGGCCAACCACTCGAAACCTGGGCCATGTTGGCCGAGTTGGCTACCAACTCACTCTTCTTATAGCCGTCCGGAAGCGACTCATAACCATCTTTCGGTGAACTGCCGCAAGATGGCGGGAAGTTGTACCGTTTTACCGTGGACCCGGAACACACCTCGACCACTGGCCGGAAGAGGTCACGGCGGTCACCGCGCGACGTGGCCACCGGGCCCGGCGCACCCGCGCCTCCGCAGCCCACCATGGCGGCCCTCGTGCCGCGCGTCGCGGCAGCCTTCGCCGCCCCGCACGTCGAGATCGACGCGCTCTGTCTCACCTCCGTCTCCCTCACCCTCGCCGTCGGTGAACCGCTGCGGCAGATCCATGCCGGGCGGCTCGAACCGGCCAAGATCGACGTACGGGTGCTGCTGCCCTCCCGGGACATCGACCTCGCCTTCCCCGCCCCGGCCGACGGCCGCGCCGCCGGTCACGGCGCCCCGGTGCTGCGCCGACGCTGGCTGGCGCTGCGCAACGCCCAGGCGCAGGTGCTGCGCGAGAACCTGATGGCCCTGCGCACCACGCACGGCGTGGACGTCCATGTCCGGTTCCGCGCACTGCCGTTCACCCCGCCCGTCCAGCTCTATCTGCTCGGCGGCTCCGAGGCGCTGTTCGCCTACTACACGCTCGCCCGGCTGGAGCGCGAGGTCGGCGACGAGCATCTGGTGGTGTACGACGCGGAGGGCACCCGGGCGATGCTGTTCGCCTTCGAGCGGGGGGCCGGGCCGCGCGACACCGCGTTCGTGGACCAGTCCCGGAAGTGGTTCGAGGCGCTGTGGGGGACGATCAGCTCGGAGCTGGTGCTGACGCCGTAGGTCCGGGTCGATCCGAGGACAGTCCGAGTTGGCAGCCAACTCCTCTGGCCATGGCTGTCACTTGGTTCCTTCTCGGAACAACTCCCGGAAGATGACGGTAAGTTGTACCGTTTGGTCGTGACCCAGGAGAACGTGGCCGTGAACGGCGGGCGGCGTACCGCGCAGGAGATCGCCGACACCCTCCGGGAACGCATACGCAGCGGCGACCTCAGAGTCGGCCAACGCCTGCCCACTCAGGCCGAGTTGGCCGAGGAGTTCGGCGTGGAGCGCGGGGCCGTGCGGCAGGCGCTGCGGGTGCTGCACGGCGCCGGTCTGCTCAGCGGGGTCAGCAAGGGCAGCCCGCCGAGGATCGCGGAGCCCGCCCCCGCGCTGGACGAGCCGCAGCCCACGATGGTGGGCCTCGCCCCGCGCCTGGTCGAGGCGTTCACCGCGCCCCACGTCCGCGTGGACGCGGTGTGCCTGACCGCGCAGAGCCTGACGCCCGCCCTCGGCGAGCCGCTGCGCCTGATCCACGAGGGCAAGGTCCGCCCCGAGCGGATCGACGCCCGCATACTGCTCCCCTCCCGGGACATCGACCTCGCCTTCCCGGTCTCGGCCGCCCCGCGCGAACAGACCGCCCCGCGCGAACGGGACGCCCCGCGCAAACAGGACGACCACCCCGCGCGCCACCGCGACGACGACCCGGTGCACCGGCGCTGGCTCGCCATGCGCAACGCCCAGGGCCAGGTCCTCCAGTACAACCTGGAGGCCCTGCGTTCCACCCACGGCATCGAGGTGAACGTGACCTTCCGCGCCCTGCCGTTCACCCCGCCCGCCAAGCTCTACCTGCTCAACGGCACCGAGGCGCTGTACGCGTACTACATGGTCACGCGCCGCGAGGAGCCCACCGACAGCGGCACCCTGGAGATGTACGACACGCTCGGCTCCGAGTCCCTGCTGTTCTCCTTCGACCGGCGGGCGGGCCGACGGGACGCCGCGTTCGTGGAACAGTCGCAGAACTGGTTCGACGCCCTCTGGGAAACCATCGCATCGGACCTGACACTCTCCTGGTGACTTCTGAGACGACGACGCAGACTGAACCGGTGGCGACCGAATCGGCTGAGAAACCGACCGCGTACGAGATCGAGAAGCTACGGGAACTGATCGGCACCCGGATCGTGCTCTGGGACTTCGACGGGCCGATCTGCCGGCTGTTCGCCGGGCACACGGCGGAGAGCGTGGCCGTCGGGCTGGTGGACTGGCTGGCGGAGCGCGGGCTGACGGGCCTGCTCACCCCCGCCGAGCGTGGCACCCTGGACCCCCAGGTGGTGCTGCGCGCGGTGGACCGCGCCCATCCCGGCAGCGAGCTGGTGGACGAGCTGGAGCGGCTCCTCACCGAGGAGGAGCTGCGGGCCGCGGCCTCCGCGATGCCCACCGCCTACGCCGACCCGCTGATCCGCACCTGGACGGCCGTGGGCTCCCGCCTCGCCATCACCACCAACAACTCCCCGCTCGTGGTCCACGCCTATCTGGCGGGCCGGGGCCTGACCGGCTGTTTCGGCCCGCACGTCTACGGCCGCACCCCCGACCTGCACCGCCTCAAGCCCGACCCCGACTGCCTCAACCGCGCCCTGGACGCCCTGGGCGCGGAGCCCTCCGCCGCCCTGATGATCGGCGACTCCCCGGCCGACGTCGTCGCCGCCCGCGCGGCGGGCGTCCGCTTCGTCGGCTACGCCCGCGACGAGCGCCGCGCCAAGCTCCTGGGCGACTCCGGCGCGCGCACGGTCCTGCCCTCCCTGGAGCCCCTCCTCGTAGCGCTGCGCAGCTAGCGGACGCTCGGCTTCCGGGGCCCTGCGGCCGCGCCGCTGGTACGTGTGTACGTCCGCTCGTCGGCCAGGGCGACCGGGTACGGAGCGGCGCGGCCGTAACGGCCTCCACCCGGCCGGAAAACCGGTACCTTGCTGCCACTTCGCGCCCGCCGGGCAGGGCGCGCACGGCGAGAGATACGGGCGCATGTCCCACGGAACGACTTCCCCCGCTCGGCAGCGCGCTGCCGAGATGAGCGGCGACGACAGCGTGATCGAAGGTCCGCTCCACGGCTACCACCACGAGACGTACGTGTTCCCCCTGCCGGGCGGGGACCGGGCGGGGCGGTGGAAGTGCCGCGAGCCGAGGGAGGGGCTGCTCTGGTTCGACCGGCGCTGCTTCGCCTCGGAGGAGCGGCTGCTGGCGGCCCTCGGCGGCCGGGTGCGGGGCGCCCCGGAGATCGTGGAGGTCGGCGGGCTGCGGCTGATGCGGTTCGTGGAGGGCCGTACGCTCGGCTCGCTCCACCCCTCCGGCACCCAGGTCCCGGAGCTGCTCGGCCACCAGATCGTCCGGCTGTTCGGCAGGCTGGCCCGGGTCGACCCCTGGGGCCTGACGGTCGAGCGGCGCTGCCAGGAGCAGGACCGCCCGGCCGACGGCGACACCGACGGCTTCCTGGAACGGCTCGTCCACTTCACCGAGCACCAGGTGTACCGGGCCAACCTCGACCGGTTCGGGGAGCTGTTCGCGGAGCTGGGCCTGGAGGAGGAGTCGTTCACCCACCTCCGCAAGCAGGTCTCGGGCCTGGCCCGCCGTCCCTTCCGGCTGCTCCACGCGGACCTGCACCGGGAGAACCTGATCGTCGACCCGGACGGCGTCCTCTGGGTCATCGACTGGGAGCTGGCGATGGTCGGCGACCCCCTCTACGACCTCGCGACCCACCTCCACCTGATGCGCTACCCGGCCCCGCAGGCGCGGGACATGGCCGAGCGGTGGGCGGCGGTGGCCGAGGCCGTGCGGCCCGGGGCCACGCGCGGCTGGCGGTACGACCTGGAGCGGCTGCTCGCCTACAAGCGCGCGCAGTCCGTCTTCACCGACGTGATCCGTACGGCCCTCTCGCTGCCGCCCGCCCCGGCCCCCGTGACCGAGGCAGCCGCCCGGCTCGTCGCCGTCCTGACCGAGGCCGCGGATCCACTGGGCCTCACCCCGCCGGACGTCCCGGCCGTCGCCGAGGCGCTGCGACGGTGGCGGCGCGGATAGGACATCCTGCGGGACATGCTGCTCTTCCTCGACATCGACGGCGCCCTCATCCCCTACGGGGCGCCCGACGACGCGTACCCGGTGTACGAGCACGGGGTGGCCGGGCCGTCCGAGGCGCATCCGCTGCTCTGGCGGGTCGACCCCGCCCTGGGCGCGCGGCTGACGGCGCTGGGCTGCGAGCTGGTGTGGGCCTCCACCTGGATGGACGAGGCCAACGAGATCCTCGCCCCCTGGCTGGGCCTCCCCCCGCTGCCGGTCGTCGAGTGGCCGGACGAGGACGAGCCGCCGGGGCTGCTCCACTGGAAGACACGGCCGCTGGTGGCCTGGGCGGCGGGGCGGCCGTTCGTCTGGGTGGACGACGAACTGACGGAGGCGGACCGCGCGTGGGTCGCCGTACATCACCGGGGCCCGGCCCTGCTGCACCGGGTGAACCACGTGTACGGGCTGACGGACGCGGACTTCGGGGCGGTGCGGGGGTGGCTGGGGGACCAGGGAGTACTCCCGTAGGGGACCGGGGCGATCAGCCGCTCGACCGTGTCCAGCCGCCGCGCGTCGGTGAGATGCCGGAAGCCGAACCGCGCGCGGGCCGTGGACCAACGTGCCCGTGCCGTACCGCGCGGGGCCCGAACGGCGCGCCCTACCGGGGAACCGGCACGCTCCCGCACCAAAACACCGTCTCCGTCAGCAGTTCCGGCGTGACGGCGACACCGGTCAGGTGCTGCGCCAGGGCGAAGGCGGCGGCGGAGGAGACGTCGGGGTCGGGGCTGTCATCGCCGAAGTGGAACCCCATGGGGCCCATGGCGGGGAGGAGTTCGTCGGGTGTGCTGCCCACGCGCTCCTCGGGGAACATGGGCTCGAATCCGACCCGGACCACGCCGTCCTCGGCCCAGAGGAAGTAGTCGAGGCCGTTGATGTTGACGAAGTGCGACACCCAGGCCGTACCGGCGGAGGCGGGCCGCGCCACGTCCTCGGTGACGCCCACGTACCCGTTGGGCTCGATCAGCAGCGTCCAGTCGCCGACGGTGGTCATGGCGACGAACTGGCGTGCGCCGTCCGGCCGGTCGAGCAACGCGAAGGCCGCCTCGACGGCGGCATCGACGCCCGTCAGCGCGGATTCCTCGCGGCCGTCGAGCCGCCGGAGCACCTCGGCGGGCGGGAGGCCGCGCACGAGCGTGACGCAGTAGGCCTCCGCCAGTTCGGGCAGGCGGTCCTCGAACCAGGCGTAATCGGCGGCGCTCACTGTCATGACGGTGATCGTGCCCCATGCCACCGACAACGGGGTCCGGGCGGCGGGCGGTACCGTCGGCGGGCCGATCCGTGTCGAGGAGCCGTCGTGATCACCGAGTACCAGCAGAAGCTGCGCGAGCGCCTTCTCGCCGCCCCCGTCGTGCCCGCCCCCGCGCCCTGGCGGCCGGTGCTGGACCGGCGCACCCCCATCGGCGGCCTGCTCGGCATCGGCTTCGCCGTGCACCCCGACAGCGGCCGGGACCTCGTCATGGTGGTGTCCGTGGACGGCCACGGCCTCTTCGACGCGGTCACCGGCGAGAAGATCGCCCGCGACCGCGATCCCGACGCCCCGGACGACCTCACCCACCCCGGCCTCGGCCCCGTCGCGGGTCAACCGGTGTCCATCGCCGGTCTGTTCGGCGGCGGCCTGCACAGCGGCTCCGGCGACGGCTGGACCGTGACCGCGGTCAGCCCCGACTGGCCCCACGACCGCGTCATCCTCTCCACCGCCGACGGCTTCCACCAGGGCGAGCCCGGCACCACCTGGTGGCACATCCTCCACTCCACCTACGCCGAACTCCGCGCCGTCGGCTTCTCCCCTTCCGGCCGCACACTCGCGGTGGCGACGAGCGCGGACCTGACGCTGTGGACGAGGGAGTAGCGGGCTCAAGTCCCTTGTAGGCCAGTCTGGTTACGGTCCTTCCTCATGGCCGACGAATGCTTCACACGCCCTCGACTCGCCGCGATCCACGACGCCCTCGATCCCGACCGGAGCGATCTCGACGCGTACGTGCGGATGGCGGAGGAGTTCGGGGCGCGCCGGGTGCTGGACGTCGGCTGCGGTACGGGGGTGTTCGCGTTGTTGCTGGCGCAGCGGGGCGTGGAGGTGACCGGTGGACGTACGTCTTCGCGGCGGACGGCGCCGTACTGACTTCGGACTCCACCCTCCGCTTCCGCGAGCGGGCAGAGGTGGCGGCGGACCTGTCGGCGTGCGGATACGTCCTGGAGGATGCCCGAGGGCCACGCGGGACCGGATGATCCCGGGATCGTCATGCGCGGGCAACCGGTCGG
The DNA here is from genome assembly GCF_009863025.1 of Streptomyces sp. SID4985. Classification (GTDB taxonomy): domain Bacteria; phylum Actinomycetota; class Actinomycetes; order Streptomycetales; family Streptomycetaceae; genus Streptomyces. The sequence continues at coordinate 10,504 of NZ_WWIR01000206.1, forward strand.
GCCGGTCCTCCGGTCGCGTCCGTTGTTCATGGTGCCGCGCGACGGCGCGTACACCGAATGGGACTCGATGCCCTCCGAGGAGCACCGCCCCGACGGCGACACGCACACTCCTGCTAGCGGATGCTTGCAATAGTTAGCAAGGGTGAGGCATGGTGGAGGCATGGCATCGCTCAACGTCGGCAATCTCGGTGAGTATCTGCGCGAGCAGCGGCGCAACGCACAGCTGTCGCTGCGGCAGCTCGCCGATGCCGCCGGGGTGTCCAATCCGTACCTGAGCCAGATCGAGCGCGGGCTGCGCAAGCCGAGCGCGGAGGTGTTGCAGCAGGTCGCCAAGGCCCTGCGCATCTCCGCCGAGACGCTGTACGTCCGCGCCGGAATCCTCGACGCCGAACGGGACCGGGACGAGGTCGAGACGCGCGCCGTCCTCCTCGCCGATCCCTCGCTGAACGAGCGGCAGAAGCAGGTGCTGCTCCAGATCTACGAGTCCTTCCGCAAGGAGAACGGATTCGGGGTCGGCGTATCGGAGCGGGAGACAGGGGCAGAGGGGGAGGAGCGGCCCGGCAGCGCCGAGGACGACGACGGCGACACCAGCGACACCACCGCACGCGGCACCCGCACGGCCGGCGGCAGTGATGCCGGTCCGCGGCGGACGGCCGGACAGTAGCCGGACCAGGGCTTCGGTCGCCGCACGCGGACCAACAACAACCTCAGCCGAACGCGAATCGAATCCGGGAGGACCATCACCATGGCCATCACCGACGACCTGCGCAAGACCTTCAGCGACCCGACTCCGCTCTACTTCGCCGCCGGAACCGCCGATCTCGCTCTGCAGCAGGCCAAGAAGGTGCCCGCACTGGTCGAGCAGCTCCGCGCCGAGGCCCCGGCGAAGATCGACAAGGTGCGCGCCACCGACCCCAAGGAGGTCCAGGCGAAGGCCACCGCGCGCGCCAAGGAGGCGCAGGAGGGCCTGCAGACCCGGCTCAACCAGCTCATCGGCACCCTCGACGTGGACATCAAGAAGCTCGGCGAGTCCGCCCAGGACCTCGCCCTGCGCGGTGTCGGCGTCGCCGCCGAGTACGCCGTCAAGGCCCGCGAGACCTACGAGAAGGTCGCCGAGCACGGCGAGCAGGCCGTGAAGACCTGGCGCGGCGACGCGGCCGAGGAGATCGAGGACTTCGCCATCGCCGTCGAGGGAGCGCCCGAGCCCGGCCCCGCCGCGACCCCGCTCACGGCGCAGCCCACGCCGGTCACCACCCCCGAGTCGGCCGCCGCCGCGAAGAAGCCGGTCGCCCCGAAGAAGTCCCCGGCGGCCGCCCGCAAGACGCCGCCGACCGCGAAGAAGACCACGCCGCCGGCCAAGTGACACCGCCGGACACCGCGTGAGAACGGGCCGGGCACCTTCGGGGTGTCCGGCCCGTTCTCTGGGTACGGTGGCTTTACCGACGATTCGAACCGGGTGGTGGCATTGTGCTGATGACGGCGTTCGGCGACGTGATGTGGCTGATCTACACCGCCATGCTCGTCCTGGCCGTGGTGGCCTTCGCCCTGGCACTGGTGTTCCGCGAGGACGCCTACCGCGCGGCCGACAAGCAGAACAAGGGCTTCTGGCTGATCATCCTGGGCGTCGCCGTCGCGGTGAACCTGCTCGTCCCGATGCTGTTCCTGCAGCTCGCGGGCCTGGTCGCCACGATCGTCTTCTTCGTGGACGTCCGCCCCGCCCTCACCCGCGTCTCCGGCGGCCGCGTCTGGAGCCGGAACCGCCGCCGCGGCGGCGGCAACAGCGACGGCCCGTACGGCCCGTACAACGGCGGCCGTTGACCGCAGGCAGCGCGCCCCGGCGGCAGCGTTACCGCTGCCGCTCCAGCAACACCACCGCCACGTCGTCGGTGAGGTCGCCCCCGTTGAGGTTCCGTGCCTCGTTGACGGCCGCGCGCAGCAGTTCCTCGCCGCGCAGGCCCTCGCAGAGCTGGCGGTGGATCATCGCCGTCATGCCGTCCTGGCCGAGGCGGTCGCCGTCGGTGCCGACGCGGCCCTCGATCAGGCCGTCCGTGTAGAGCATCAGGCTCCACTCGGCACCCAGCTCGACCTGCATCCGGGGCCAGCGGGCGCCGGGCAGCAGGCCGAGGGCGGGGCCGTTGTTCTCGTACGGCAGCAGGCGCGGCACGGGGGCGGTGCCGCCGGGGCGTACCAGCAGCGGGGAGGGGTGGCCGGCCAGGCACAGGCCCGCGCGGCGGCCGTCCGGGGCGATGTCCACCGTGCAGAGGGTCGCGAAGATCTCCTCGTGGGCGCGCTCGTGGATCAGTACCTCCTGGAGGGTGTCCAGGAGCTGGTCCCCGCACAGCCCGGCCAGGGTCAGCGCCCGCCAGGCGATGCGCAGCTCCACGCCGAGCGCGGCCTCGTCCGGGCCGTGGCCGCAGACGTCGCCGATCATGGCGTGCACGGTGCCGTCGGGGGTGCGCACCGCGTCGTAGAAGTCGCCGCCGAGCAGCGCGCGGGAGCGGCCGGGGCGGTAGCGCGCGGCGAAGCGCAGCCCGGAGCCCTCAAGGAGCGGGGTCGGCAGCAGGCCGCGCTCCAGGCGCCGGTTCTCCTGCGCGCGCAGCCTGCCCTCGGCCAGGCGCCGCTCGGCGGTGTCGGAGCGCTTGCGCTCGACGGCGTAGCGGATGGCGCGGTTGAGCAGCCGGCTGTCCAGCTCGTCGCGGAAGAGATAGTCCTGGGCGCCCACGCGTACGGCCTCGGCGCCGCGCTCGGCGTCGCCGGAGGCGGTCAGCGCGATCACCGCCTGCCGGGGGGCCAGCTCAAGGACCTGGCGCAGTACGGCCAGCTCGTCGGGGTCCTCCGGACGGCCCGCGGCGGGCAGCGCGAGGTCCAGCAGGATGCAGTGCACGTCGTCGGTGAGCAGCCGCTCCGCCTCGGTGAGGTTGCGGGCGGTGCGGACGCGGATGGGCTTGCCGGAGGAGTCCAGCAGCTCGGGCACGATCGGCCCCGCCGGGTCGTCCTCGATCAGCAGCAGGGTGAGCGGTGCGGCGGTGGCGCCATGGGGCGTGGTGTCGCGGCCGGCCTCCTGTTCGAGGGGGCCGCCGAACACGGTGGCGGCCCGCGCCTGACCACTTTCCACGGCCGGGATCGCCCTCTGCCGCGGTATGGGTACGGGCATCTTCCTGGGTTCCTTCGCTCCCCCCGAGGGTGGTGGTGTCGAGGGGTCTCGATCCACCGTCGGGTGACCATAGCGGTTGCGGCGGTTCCGGCGGAATGGTGTGAGCCGCGTCGCTCGGGGGCGAGGGGCCGCCATGTGCCGTGCCGCGCAAGGGGGTTCGGGGTGTGCGGGGCCGTGCCGGGATGACGAAGCTCACTCGGTGGACGGGGGGCGGGTGGAGTCGGTCACATGGGTGCGGGGGTGCCCGGTGTGACGCGGGTCACTCATGTGGACGTACGGCGGCGCGGGCGTGCGGCGACGCGGGTTACGGGCGCGGGTGAGCGGCGACACCCGGAACCCCGGTCACGCGTGCGGTCGTACGACGCCCAGGATCGGCATCGTCCCCGCCCCGGTCACCGTCACCGTGCGGCCGGGGCGCGGCGCGTGGATGATCTTGCCGTCACCGGCGTACATCGCGACGTGGGTGGCGTCGCCGAAGTAGATGATCAGGTCCCCGGGGCGCATGTCCTTCACTGCCACGTGGGGGAGCTGGCGCCACTGCTCCTGCGAGGTGCGCGGGATCGGGTGGCCCGCCGCGGCCCATGCCTGGGAGGTGAGCCCGGAGCAGTCGAAGGAGTCGGGGCCCTCGGCGCCCCACACGTACGGCTTGCCGAGCTGGGCGGTGGCGAACGCGACCGCCTTCTTGCCCTCGGCGGATGCCTTGTCGCTGATGCCGTCGAGGACGCCGCTGTCCAGCCAGGCGGTCTGCGCCGCGCGGGCGGCCTGCCGCTCCAGCTCGGCCAGCCGCTCCTTCTCCTTCTTCTCCAGCCGGGACTCGAGGAGTTCGGCGTCCGCGATCCGCTTCTCGATCTTCTTCTTCGCCGCGTCCTTGGCCGCGCGGTCGGCCTCCAGCTTCTTCATGCGGGCGGCGGCGTCGTCCGCGTACCCCCGCAACTCGTCCTGGGTGCGCGCCGTTTCGGTGAGCAGCTTCCGGGTCGCCCGCTCGCCGTTGAGGATCGTCGCCGCCGAGTCCGCGAACCGCTGCGGGTCGTCGGTGAGCAGGAACCGCGCCATGGGCGGCAGCCCGCCGTCGCGGTACTGGGCCCGCGCGGTCGCGCCCGCCTGGTCCTTGAGCCGCTGCAGCTTCCGCTTGCCCTCCGCGATCCGCTCGTTGAGGTCGTCGAGCTCGGCGGACTGCTTCTCGGCCTTCTCCTCCGCCGCGTTGTAGGCGTCGGTGGCGACGGCGGCGTCGTGGTAGAGCCGGTCGAGCTGCTCGCGGATCTTCTCCAGATCCTTGTCGGGGGTGGGCGCGGGGGCGGGCGTCGTACCCGGTGCCGGGCTGCCTGTGGGTGCGGGCGAGCCGGAGGCGGTCGCCACGGACGGTTCGGGCGGCACCGACGCGAACGCCGTACCGGCACCCGCCAGCACGGTCACCGCACACACCACGGTCACGGCGGCGGCGAGCAGGCCGCGCTTGCCCGAACCCATACATTCCCCCAAGCTGATTTACCGTCAGTAATGTGTGCTGCCCGAGGGATCGTGTCACGAATGGGCTCGAAGTGACAGAGGTGGTACGAAGTCGCACTCCCTGTTGCCTCTTTCGGACCTTTGCGACTCCCGCCCCTCCCGTACTTCCCCCGGCACGGGCGGTTGACGACGATCTTCCGCCGGTGTGACGTACGACGCGTGGAGATCGTTCCCCTGCGATTCCGGGGGGAGCCGACGGCTCAGTGTGGGCGGGGAGTCGACGACTCAGTGCGTGCGGGGCGCCAAGGCAGCCCAGTCCACGGTGACTTCGCCCTGGCGCCAGCGCGCGGGGCCGTCCGTCACCGGCCAGTCGGCCGTCAGGTCCCGGACCGTACGCAGCCAGCGCTGGCGGGCGCCGTAGGAGGCGAAGGGCGCGGCGGCGGCCCACGCGCGGTCGAAGTCGCGCAGGAAGGCGTGCACCGGTTCGCCGGGCACATTGCGGTGGATCAGCGCCTTCGGCAGCCGCTCGGCGAGGTCGGAGGGGCGCTCCAGGGAGCCGAGCCGGGTCGCGAAGGTCACCGTGCGCGGGCCCTCGGGGCCGAGCGCGACCCACACATGCCGCCGCCCGATCTCGTCGCACGTCCCCTCGACAAGGAGCCCGCCGCGCGAAACCCCATCCGCCGGGGCGAGCCGCGCGCACAGCCGCTGCCACACGGCCGCGACCTGCTCCTCGTCGTACTGCCGCAGCACGTTCGCCGCCCGGATCAGCTCCGGCCGCCCGGGCACCGGGATCTCGAAGCCGCCGTGCCGGAAGGTGAGCCCCTCGCGCTCGTACGGCCGCGCCGCCGCGACCCGCTCCGGCTCGATCTCGACGCCGACCACCCGGGTGCGGGGCGCGACGGTCCGCAGTCGCCCGAGCAGCTCGACGGCGGTCCAGGGCGCGGCGCCGTACCCGAGGTCGACGGCCACCGGCGCGTCCGCGCGGCGCAGCTCGGCGCCGTGCGTGGCCGCGATCCAGCGGTCCATGCGGCGCAGCCGGTTGGGGTTGGTGGTGCCGCGCGTCACCGTGCCTACGGGTCGGGAGGTCGCGCGGGTTGCCATGGATACGAGGGTAAGCGGGAGCGGATGCCCTTTCGGTCGGACTCGTACCGGGCCCGGACTCACGCCGAGCCCGAACGGTTGAGCGAATCATGGTCATGATTCGGTAAAGCCGCTTGATCGGGGCCGTCAACGGGAAATGGCCGGACACCCGTCCGGTGTTGCACGTCCGGGAGGGCTGGGTCGGTCCTCCGGTCGTCATGGCCGCGCCGAGGAGGAGGAACGCCACGTGAGCCAGTACGTCAGCAGGCTCGGGCGGCGCTCCCCGGCGGCTCCGCCCCGGCTGAGGCTGCACCGCAAGCCCCGCCGGGTCGCCATGCTCTCCGTGCACACCTCGCCGCTCCACCAGCCCGGCACCGGCGACGCGGGCGGCATGAACGTCTACATCGTGGAGCTGGCCCAGCGCCTCGCCGCGATCAACATCGAGGTCGAGATCTTCACCCGGGCCACCTCCGGCGACCTCGCCCCCACCGTCCAGCTCGCCCCCGGCGTCCTGGTCCGGCACGTGGACGCGGGCCCCTACGAGGGCCTGGCCAAGGAGGACCTGCCCGCCCAGCTGTGCGCCTTCACCCACGGCGTGATGCAGGCCTGGGCCGGGCACCGCCCCGGCCACTACGACCTCGTCCACTCCCACTACTGGCTCTCCGGCCACGTCGGCTGGCTCGCCGCCCAGCGCTGGGGCGTCCCGCTGGTCCACGCCATGCACACCATGGCCAAGGTCAAGAACGCCAGCCTGGCGGTCGGTGACACTCCCGAGCCCGCAGCGCGCGTGATCGGCGAGACCCAGATCGTGCACGCCGCCGGGCGGCTCATCGCCAACACCGCCGAGGAAGCCGCCGAACTCGTCCGCCACTACGAGGCCGACCCCGCCAAGGTCGCCGTCGTCCACCCCGGCGTGAACCTCGCCCGATTCCGCGTGGCGACGGGCCGCGCCGCCGCCCGCGCCCGGCTCGGGCTGCCGCAGGACGCCCTGATCCCCCTCTTCGCCGGCCGGATACAGCCCCTCAAGGCCCCCGACGTGCTGCTCCGCGCCGTCGCCCATCTCCTGGACGAGCGCCCCGAGCTGCGGCCGAGGATCGTCGTACCCGTCGTGGGCGGGCCCAGCGGAAGCGGCCTCGCCAAGCCCGAGGGGCTGCAGAAACTCGCCGCGCGGCTCGGCATCACGGACGTCGTACGGTTCCGGCCGCCGGTCGGGCAGGAACAGCTCGCGGACTGGTTCCGGGCCGCGTCCGTCCTGGTCATGCCGTCCCACAGCGAGTCCTTCGGCCTCGTCGCCATCGAGGCGCAGGCCACCGGTACGCCGGTGATCGCCGCCTCGGTCGGCGGCCTCCCGGTCGCCGTGCGCGACGGCGAGACCGGCTTCCTGGTCGACGGCCACGACCCGGCCGCCTACGCCCACGTGCTCCGCCGCTTCGCCGACGACCCCACCCTCTCCGACCGCATGGGCACCGCCGCCGCCCACCACGCCCTCGCCTTCGGCTGGGACGCCTCGGCAGCGGCGACGGCGGACGTCTACACGGCCGCGATGGCGGCACACCGACGTCGCGTACGCTCGCCACATGGGTGAGGCGGACATGGGTACCGGGGCGGACATGGGTGAAGCGCACACGGGCGACGCGCACATGGCTGACGCCGCCAGCGCCGCACGAGTCGTCGAGGACGCCCTCAAGGACGCCGAGCTGGAGTGGGAGAACCCCGAAAACGGCTCCTACGTCGTCAAGCTGCCCGGCACCCGCAAGCTCTCCACCACCGTGTCGTTCCTCGTCGGCCGCCACACCCTCTCCGTGAACGCCTTCGTCATCCGGCACCCCGACGAGAACGAGGCCGGCGTCCACCGCTGGCTCCTGGAGCGCAACCTCAAGTTGTACGGCGTGAGTTACGCCGTCGACCACCTCGGCGACATCTACGTCACCGCCCGCCTCCCCCTCGCCGCCGTCACCCCCGACGAGATCGACCGCCTCCTCGGCCAGGTCCTCGAAGCGGCCGACGGCGCCTTCAACACCCTCCTGGAACTGGGCTTCGCCTCCGCGATCCGCAAGGAACACGCCTGGCGCGTCGCCCGCGGCGAGTCCACCCGCAACCTGGACGCGTTCGCGCACCTGATCCGCCGCGAAGAGGGCTGATGCGGCATCAGCCGCGATCCCGGTAGCGCCCCGGGGTCACCCCCACCAACCGCTTGAAGTGCCGCGTGAGATGGGCCTGGTCGCAGAAGCCGGTCGCCGTCGCGACCTCGCTCGGGGGCAGGCCGTCGAGCAGGAGGTGGCGGGCCCGGCCGACGCGACGGGAGGTCAGGTACTGGTGCGGGGGGATGCCGTAGGCGGTGCTGAACGTCCGTACCAGGTGGGCGGGATGGGCGTGCAGGAGGCGGGCGGCGTCCGCGAGGGTGAGGCGGGCGGCGACCTGTTCGTCCAGCAACTCCCGTAGGCGACGGGCCAGTACGGGGTCGGGCCGGGCGGACGGCCGTTCCCGGCGCCGGAGATGGTCCCGCAGGCGCTCGCCGACCAGTGCGAGCCTGCTCTCCGCCTCCAGTTCGTCCCCGGCCCGCCGCAGCGCCCCGTGCAGCCGTCCGACCCGTTCGCGCAGCAGGGCGTCCGCGAGGTCGGGGCCGTCGACGGCGGCGCCGATCAACTCCGCGCCGAGCAGGCTCTCGTCGAGGTACAGCACCCGCTTGCGGAAGCCGTCCGGGGTGGCGGCGGCGCCGTTGTGCGGCACATGCGGGGGCAGCAGGGTGACCGTGTCGCGCGGGGTGCCGTGCTCGTGCCGCCCGAGGTCGTACCGCACCGCGCCGTCGTCCACGATCAGCAGCGTCCAGGCGTCGTGGACGTGCATCGGATACGCGTACTCCGTGAAACGGGCGTGGAAGACCTCCACGACACCCGGTACACGCGGGCGCCAGGCGGAGACGTCACGCTGGTCGGCGGGCACGCAAACAACGTACAAGACGGGGCCGGGAACCGGTCGGCAGTCTCGGGGCATGAACGAACAGCCCCTCTCCCAGCCCCTCCCCGCCGACGGCCCCGTCTCCCGGTTCGACACCAAGATCGCCGTACTGCTCCGGGACGACCTGGAACCCTGGCAGCGCCTGAACGTCACCGCGTTCCTGGTCAGCGGCCTGGGCAGCCAGGTCCCCGAGGTGGTGGGCGCGCCCTACGAAGACGCCGACGGTGTGGGTTACCTCCCCATGTTCCGCCAGCCCGTCCTGGTCTTCGAGGGCTCCAAGGAGACCCTGTGTGCGGCCCACACACGTGCGCTCGCCCGCGCCCTGCCCCGCGCCCTCTTCACCGCCGACCTCTTCGCCACCGGCAACGACCACGACAACCGGGCAGCCGTACGGGCCGTACCCACGGCGGAACTCGACCTGGTCGGTCTCGCGGTGTACGGCCCGAGGAACGGGGTGGACAAGGTGACGAAGGGGGCGCGGATGCATCCGTAGGGGGCGCCCCGGAGGGTCAGGCGGTACGCAGCCCGGCAGGGGCATCGGTGTTGGTGTCGGTGTCGGCGTCCTTGCCGACGGCGTCCGCCGGGGCCGGGCCCGCCGGGGCGGTGACCGCCGGAGCCGCGTCGGCCTGGAGCGCGACCGTCTCCTCCTTCGGCAGCCTCCGCATCAGCACCCCGTACCCGAGCCCCGCCACCGTGCCGACCGCCGCGCACCCGGCCCACAGCCACGCCGCCCCGAACCGGTCGATCACCGTGCCGGACACCAGCGGGGCGACCAGCGCGGCGGCGGACCAGGACAGGCCGTAGACGCCCTGGTAGCGGCCGCGCCCGTGGACGGGGGAGAGGCGTACGACGAGCCCGGTCTGGGTCGGCGCGTTCACGATCTCGGCGAGGGTCCACACCACGACCGTCAGCGCGAAGAGCCCGACCGACCCGGCGAAGGCGGTGAGCCCGAAGCCGTAGCCCGCGAGGAGCGAGGAGACGACCAGCAGCATGCGGGCGTCGCGGTGCTCGATGAAGCGGGTGACCGGGATCTGGAGGACGACGATGAGGATGCCGTTGACGGCGATGGCCATGCCGTAGTCGGCGGGGGAGAACCCGGCGCGGCCCATGGCCACCGGCAGACCGACCGAGCCCTGCTGGAAGACCAGGGCGATGAGGAAGGACAGCCCGACGACCGCCATGTACCGCCGGTCGCGCAGCACGGTGCCGAGGCCGACCTCGCTCCCGGTCTCCTTGGCGGTGGGCGCGGGGCGGGACTCGGGCAGCTTGAGGAAGACGACGATCGCGCAGATCAGCGTCATCCCGGCCTCGATGAGGAACCCGGCGCGGTAGCTGTAGCGGGCGATGAAACCGGCGCCCATGGAGGAGACGGCGAAGCCGAGGTTGATCGCCCAGTAGTTGAGCGAGAAGGCGCGGACCCGGTCCTCGGGGCGCACGATGTCGGCCATCATCGCCTGCACGGCGGGCCGCGAGGCGTTGGAGGCGGCGCCGACCAGGAAGGCGACGCCCGCGATGGCGACCGGGTCGCGCATGAAGCCGAGCAGGGCGACCGAGGCGGCGGTGGCGAGCTGCGCGACGAGCAGGGTGGGCCGCCTGCCGAACCGGTCCGCCATCACGCCGCCGCCCAGCGAGGAGACGACGCCGCCGAGCCCGTGCAGGGAGGCGACGAGACCGGCGTACGAGGCGGAGTAGCCGCGGTCGAGGGTCAGATAGAGCGCCATGAAGGTGGCGACGAAGGCGCCGAGCCGGTTGATCAGGGTGCTGGTCCACAGCCACCAGAAGGCGCGGGGCATGCCGGAGACGGAGGCGCGGGCGGCTGATGTGAGACGGCCGACGGGCGCGGCGAGCGCGGACATGTGGACGAGACCCCCCGGTAAGTGGTGCTATCGGTGTGCGCAACTTACTCCGGGCGCGTTGTCGGGGGCCACTCAATTAACAGATGCCGTCAACTGTGGGTGCCTTTCGGCTCCCGTGGGCGGCTGGGACGGTCGTCCGGGAGGTGGATTACGCTCTGACCCATGGCCGACGCACCGTACAAGCTGATCCTCCTCCGCCACGGCGAGAGCGAGTGGAACGCGAAGAACCTGTTCACCGGCTGGGTGGACGTCAACCTCAACGAGAAGGGCGAGAAGGAGGCGGTCCGCGGCGGTGAGCTGCTGACGGACGCCGGCCTGCTGCCCGACGTGGTCCACACGTCGCTCCAGAAGCGCGCGATCCGCACGGCCCAGCTGTCGCTGGAGGCCGCGGACCGCCACTGGATCCCGGTCCACCGCAGCTGGCGCCTGAACGAGCGCCACTACGGCGCGCTCCAGGGCAAGAACAAGGCGGAGACGCTGGCCGAGTTCGGCGAGGACCAGTTCATGCTCTGGCGCCGCTCCTACGACACCCCGCCGCCGCCGCTCCCGCGCGACGCGGAGTACTCCCAGTTCAACGACGCCCGCTACGCCGACCTCCCCCCCGAGCTGCGCCCCCAGACGGAGTGCCTCAAGGACGTCGTCGTCCGGATGCTCCCCTACTGGTACGACAACATCGTCCCCGACCTCCTCGACGGCAACACGGTCCTGGTCGCCGCCCACGGCAACAGCCTCCGCGCCCTGGTCAAGCACCTGGACGGCATCTCCGACGAGGACATCGCTTCCCTCAACATCCCGACCGGCATCCCGCTCTACTACGAGCTGGACGCGGACTTCAAGCCGGTCACGCGTGGCGGGAAGTACCTGGACCCGGAGGCGGCTGCGGCCGCGATCGAGGCTGTGAAGAACCAGGGCAAGAAGAAGTAACGCGCCGCCACAGAGCCCCCGACCTGCTGCTTCTCGGCAAGGCGGGGGCTTTTTGGTGGGGCCGTCTCCGGGCCGCCAGCTGCTCCACACAGACCGCCCGGCGCAGATCAGGACGCGACGAGGCGGCTGGTGAAGCCGTCGCGGATGAGGGACTCGTACGCTCCGCGCACGTCCTCCGGGACCTCCTGCGCGATGGCGAATCCGTGCTTCGGGTACTCGATGACCCGCTGGAGGTCGCCTACGAGCATGTCCAGGACGAGTTTCTCGTCGCCGATGGACTTCACGTAGTCGTCGAGTTCCAACGGCTCCGACGCGCAGAGGATCTCGACGTCGGGCCACAGCTTGCGGGCGGTCGCGTACGAGCGGCGTTCCATGCAGGGCTTGGAGACGAGCAGCACCGTGGCCGGGGTGATGCCCGCGCTGGCGAGGACCTCGCGGGAGAGGGTGATGTTCTGGCCGGTGTTTCCGGCGTGCGGTTCCAGGAGGATCGCCTTGGTGGGGACGCCGAGGTCGATGGCGTGCTCGCGGAAGTGGACGGCCTCGCCGCGGGGGAAGACCTTGGCGGTGGTGGGGCTGTTGCCGCCGGTGAAGACGAGGGTGGGGAACAGTCCGGCGCGGTACAGCTCGGCGGAGTGGGTGGCGACGCCGAGGTCGTGACTGCCCAGGCCGATGGCAACGTCGACGGGCCGTAGCGCGTGGTGCAGCTGGTGGTAGTCCCAGATCAGCGCGGCCCGCTGCCACTGGTCCTCGGTGATCGACATGTTCGGCACGGACGGGTGCCTAGGGATCAGCACAACCTCCGCCCCCGACCCAAGCGCCTCGGCCCCGGAGGCCACCCTTGACGATGGTGAGCCGGAGGGCGACGGGCGGGCCTGAGGTCACGAGGCGCCCGTCGCCGATAGTGAGCCCGTCGGACTGGTCAGGCGAGGGACGACCGGATCCGGTCGATGGCGCGCAGCACCTCGTCTCTGTTCTTCGCACTCTTGATCCAGGTCGGTAGCCGCGCGACGAGCGTCATCCTTTTCACTCGCGCATCCCATGGGGCTCGCTCGCGCAACGGTGCCTGTACGAACTTCCGGATCAGCTCCAGGTGTTCCGGGTTGTAGGCCCACACCCGGCCGTGTCGCACCTCTGTCTGCAACCACAACGGCAGACCGAAATAAGGATCTGTCGCTTCGCCTCGCCCTCGGAAGAGGCGGAACCCCTCCCCGGCGGCCTCTCGCGACAGACCGCACGTCCTGCAGACGAGACGACGGCGCGCGAACACCGAGGGAACCGTGTTCTCAGCCGCAGGCGCCATCAGGGCGACGTGTGCGATCCCAGCGCACCTCGGACAGCTCACGAGCACATGATCAATGAAGTCGTACTTCGTGTGCTGGGCGTCCCGGAACCGCTGTGGCGAGAGCATGACGCCAGTATGCAGTCAGGCATTTGCCTACGTTTCAACGCCTCAACCCGGGCCGTCCCTGGGGCGCCCGAGGCCGCTAGACAGCAGCCAACGACGACCGATGGCGCTCTCTCAGGCGCCCAGGACCAGCGCCCCGAGCAGCGCCTTCAGCTTTTCTGTACTTCCACTCGCGCTCCCGCCTCGCGGAGTGCCATGGCGGCCGACTCGGCGGCTTCTGGGGGTACCCCCTTGAGGATCATGGCGGTCGGCCGGGTCACAAGGAGCTTGCTGTGCCAGAGACTCAGGACCGTCAGGCGGCGTACGGTCTGGGCGACGGCCAGAGGTTCGGCGGGAAGTACTCGGGGGTCTCGCCTTCTGCGTCTGGCATGGCGGCATCCTGGTGTGGAGAGAGCGGCATGACCAAGCCCGAAATCCCTTATGCGAAGGTCCACTTCCGGATGGAGGTCGAGGATGCCTGGCCTCCGGTCTCCGTGGAGAGCCTGTGGGCTGTCGACCTGGGGGACGACACCGTGCGGCTCGACAACGTGCCCTGGTTCGTGCGGGGCGTTGCCTGCGGAGACGTCGTGGCCACCGAGTCCGATGAGGAGGGCGTGCGGTGGGGCGGTGAGGTGGTCCGGCGTTCGGAGAACTGCACCGTCCGCCTCATCGTGCTCCGCGACGGCGGCTCGGGGGCCGCTCGGCAGAGCGTGCTCAGCGCGTTTCGGGAGCTCGGCGTCGACGGGGAGGGCATCGAGCGGTTCGGGATGGTCGCCCTGGACATCCCGCCCACCGCCGACCTCGCCAAAGTGCAGCGGCTGCTGCGTCACGGTGTCGCCAAGGAGTGGTGGGACATGGAGGAGGGCTGCATCACCGCGCGATGGCGAGCCGTCTCCGCGGGCTGACGCCGTTCACCCTGCGACCGTGATATCCGCGTCAGTATGAACGCCGCTCGCCCGGAGGACGTCGATCACGATCTCCGTGATCCAGGCCGCCGCCTGCGGCGTCCACTCCGGGGCGGTGCCCTGAAGGGGCAGTGAGGAGGGCGATGGGCTGAGGCGTACGTGTCCTTGGGACAACCGCGCGACTTGGACGGCGAGTTGCTCGGCGGCGACGGGCGGGGGCGGGGAGACGCACAACGTGATGTCCGTTCTGGCCGCTGGGTCGGAGAGGGCGAACCAGTCCGCGTCGCCCCGTAGGTCGAAGCCTGTGTCGGGGGCCAGGGCTATGGGGACGTGCGACCGCAGGGAGGTGAGGCGGACCTCGCCGATCCGGTGCAGGGCGTCCATCAGGACCTGGGTCATCGGGAGTACCGGGAGGTGCTGGGCCGGGAGATCCGTGGCGGGGTGGACCGTCAGCCGGGCCAGTTGGCGGACCGCGCCGTCCTGGGACCAGTCGCCTCCGGCGTCCGCGTGCTCCCAGCGTCGGCCGCCGAGCGCCTGCCCCGGGCTCAGGTGCGTGGAGCTCCAGCCGTACGCCGCCGCCCGCTTCACGACCAGGCTGTACACATCCTCGTCCAGGTCGTGGTCGGCGCTGACCTGGGAGATCCAGGGGTGTCGGCGCAGCACTCCGTGCAGCTCGACGGTCATGGTGAGGGTGTCGGCGTCCTCCGTCACGTGCTTATTCCCCGTCCGCTCTCGGCGGCGAAGTCGCAGAGCTGCTCGATGAAGTCGCGCTGGTGGGCGGGACTTCCGAGGTCCGTGCCGGGCATGCCGTCGAGCCACCGCTCCCAGAGGCCGTCCGGGGTGAGGAAGCGGGCTGCCCGGTCGCTCCGGAGGCGGGCGTCGAGCAGCAGGAGTGCGCCGAGGGCGGCCGGCTGGTCGTAGGGGAGATCGGGGCGGCCCAGGTAGCGGTCGAGGTACGCGACCAGGAGACCGGCGTCGGCAGCGGTGCCGAAGCCGGCCAGGGCGACGCAGTACGCCCGCCCCGCGTACGGGCCTTCGCTGGCCAGCAGGAGTTCCCCGAGCCGTTCCCGGAACTCCGTCCTCCCCGCGACGGCGATGAGCCACGCCGCCGTCTTGCGCTCCCGCCAGCTACCGCCCAGCAGGACACCCAGTCCGGCATCGCTGATCTTCCCGGCGTCCTCACCGAGACTCCGCGCGAACTCGGCCCGCTCCGGCCCGCTCATACGGAGAAGGCTGCCGCCGAGTTTGAGATACCGGCGTCCGGGGGTGACGTACTGACGGACCAACTGGTCCAGTTCATCCGCTTCTTCAGCGTCGCGCACGTCGGCATTGTTGTGGGGGCAGGGCTTTTGGGGCAAGCGACGAAGTGCTTACGGCTGTTTTCGCCGTACGCCCGTGCATGCCAGCAGTTCTTTGTCGACCTCGGTGATGAAGACCATGTAGATCCACGCCCCGTCCACGGAATCGATCCGACCCAGGCGCACCGGCCCGCCATGTCCGGCGAGGAGTCGTACGGCGCGTTCCAGGCCGAAGGTCTCCGTGCCGCGGCGGTGGGTCAGACGGAGGCGCCGGGCGTAGGTGCGGGCGAGCGGCTGGGCGGGAGTGGTGCCCTCCCAGATGACGTACGAGGCGCCCGCGCGGAGGGAGGACAGTGCGGCCTCGGCAGCGTCGTCCGCCTTGGTCAGGAGCCGTTCGAGCTCGGCGCGTTCCATGGGGCCATCATCCACATGGGGCCATCATCCATATGGCCCGGCACCATGGTGTCGCCCTCCCCGCACCCGCCCGGCATCCCCGCACAGGCAAGTGAGAAGGCCCCGCCCCCGGAAGGGGCCGGCCCCCTCACCGCCCGTGCATCCTCAGCCGCACTGGCAGGGCGCCCCCGACTGGCAGCCGCAGCCGCAGCCCGAGCCGCAGCCGCAGGCGGCGATCAGGGGGAGGGAGAGGGGGTTGGCGGGGTGTTCGGTGGGCTCGGGCTGGGTGGGGTCGGGTGTGGTGGGGGATTCGGGCATGGGTCCTCCTCGACACGGGGGCCAGATGGCCCCGACCGTTCCATGCCCAATTCCAGGGCCGTCCCTACGGGGTATCAACGGCGCATTCAGGGCGCATGGGGGCGTCCGCACGCCCCCGGGCAAGTCACGGCACGGGCAAGGCGGTTCACCGTGTCTCGCCCGGCCCGTGCACAACTCCCGTGTCGCGTAGGGGAGGTTCCGTATGCCTCGGCCGCCCCACCAGCGACCCCCAGCCCCCTCAGCCCAGCGACCCCCGGCCCCTCAGCCCGGCAACCCCCGCCACCCTCACCCCTGTTCCGTCCCGCCCACCGCCGGAGGCACATCCTGCTGCTGCTGGATCTCGTCCGCGTGCTCGCCCGTCACCAGGTACACCACCCGCTTGGCCACGGCGACCGCGTGGTCCGCGTACCGCTCGTAGTAGCGGCCGAGGAGTGTGACGTCGACCGCCGTCTCGATGCCGTGCTTCCAGCGGTCGTCGATCAGGTGCTGGAAGAGGGTGCGGTGGAGGAGGTCCATCTCGTCGTCGTCCTGCTCCAGTTGGAGCGCGAGGTCGACGTCCTTGGTGATGATGACCTCCGCCGCCTTCGCCATGAGGCGCTGGGCGAGCTGGCCCATCTCCAGGATGGTGGCGTGCAGGTACTGCGGGACCGCCCGCTCCGGGAAGCGCAGCCGGGCCAGCTTGGCCACGTGCTGGGCGAGGTCGCCCGAGCGCTCCAGGTCGGCGGACATGCGCAGTGACGTGACGACGATGCGCAGATCGGTGGCCACCGGCTGCTGGCGGGCGAGCAGGGCTATCGCCCGGGCCTCCAGGTCGTGCTGGAGTTCGTCGACCTTCTGGTCGGCCTCGATCACGCTCTCGGCCAGCTTGAGGTCGGCGTCCAGGATGGCGGTGGTGGCGCGCCCGATCGCCGAGCCGACCAGCCGGGCCATCTCCACCAGACCGTCGCCGATCGAGTCCAGTTCCTCGTGGTACGCGTCCCGCATCAGATCCCTCTCCTACGTACAGTCCTATGTGCAAACGGGGCCGCCCGTGCGGGCCCCATGCCCACACCGCCCCACGCTCCCACGTTCCGCCCCGTACGCGTCCGTTTCCGCCACCCGGTGTGAACGTCCACTGGCTTGAAGGTGAACTCTGGGCGACGAGTGTCCGAGGTCGCACACCGGTGGCTGTGGGCAGGTCGTACCCCATGCCTAACCTGGTCACATGGACGTGAACGCGGCGGTCGCCGCAGCGGCGGCGATCGCCGGGGTGCTCACCGGCGTCATCGCCGTGCTGGCGTTCCGCTGGAGCGAGCGCGACCAGAAGCGGCACACCCGGACCTCGCTGCACACCGACGCGGTGCTGCCGCCCGGCGTGGACACCGTGCTGTCGGTGCTCCGCTCCTCGGCGGTCGTGCTGGACGAGGCGGACGCCGTGGTCAAGGCCAGCTCCGCGGCGTACGCCCTCGGGCTGGTCCGGGGCGGCAAGCTCTCCGTCGAGCCGATGCTCCAGATGGCCCGGGACACCCGGCGCGACGGCGAGATACGCCAGGTCGAGCTGGACCTGCCCCGGCGCGGCACCGGACGCGGCGAGGCCCTCGCGGTCTCCGCACGCGTCGCCCCGCTCGGCTCCCGGCTGGTGCTGCTGCTGGTCGAGGACCTGACCGAGGCCCGCCGCATCGAGGCCGTACGACGCGACTTCGTGGCCAACGTGAGCCACGAGCTGAAGACCCCGACCGGCGCCCTCTCCCTGCTCTCCGAGGCCGTCATGGACGCCTCCGACGACCCCGAGGCGGTCCAGCGCTTCGCGGGCCGGATGCAGATCGAGGCGACCCGGCTCACCAACCTGGTCCAGGAGCTCATCGACCTCTCGCGGGTGCAGAACGACGATCCGCTGGAGGACGCCGAGCCCGTGCGCGTGGACGAGCTGGTCGCGGAGGCCGTCGACCGTTGCCGTCACCAGGCCGGTACGAAGCAGATCACCATGGCCGCCGCGATCCAGGGCCCCGAGCGGCCCGCCTCCGAGGGCGGCGGCCGCCGCGCCGGTACCGAACTGCGGGTCTGGGGCAACCGCGGCCAGCTCGCCGCGGCCCTCGGCAACCTGGTCGAGAACGCCGTCAACTACTCCCCGGCCCGCACCCGCGTCGGCATAGCCGCCCGCCGGGTCGCCGCACCCGGCGGCGACCTCATCGAGCTGGCGGTCACCGACCAGGGCATCGGCATCTCCGACAAGGACAAGGAGCGCATCTTCGAGCGCTTCTACCGCGTCGACCCGGCCCGTTCGCGCGCCACCGGAGGCACCGGCCTCGGACTCGCGATCGTCAAGCACGTCGTCGCCTCGCACGGCGGCGAGGTCTCGGTCTGGAGCGCCGAGGGCCAGGGCTCCACCTTCACCCTGCGGCTGCCGGAGGCGGGCGCAGCCCGCGCCCGCGCGGCACAGCACCCCGGTCTCGACGACGAGAACCGGGACAGCGACGACTCATCCCCTTACGAACCGCTTCCCGCCCCGGAGGTCCTTCCGTGACCCGAGTGCTCGTCGTCGAGGACGAGGAGTCCTTCTCCGACGCCCTGTCGTACATGCTCCGCAAGGAGGGCTTCGAGGTCGCCGTGGCGGCGACCGGCCCCGACGGACTGGAGGAGTTCGAGCGCAACGGCGCCGACCTCGTCCTCCTCGACCTGATGCTGCCGGGGCTGCCCGGTACGGAGGTGTGCCGTCAGCTGCGCGGCCGCTCCAACGTCCCGGTGATCATGGTGACCGCCAAGGACAGTGAGATCGACAAGGTCGTCGGCCTGGAGATAGGGGCTGACGACTACGTGACCAAGCCCTTCTCCTCGCGCGAGCTGGTCGCCCGCATCCGCGCGGTGCTCCGCAGGCGCGGCGAACCGGAGGAGGTCACCCCGGCCGCGCTGGAGGCGGGCCCGGTCCGCATGGACGTGGACCGTCACGTGGTGACCGTCGGCGGCGCGAAGGTCGACCTCCCGCTGAAGGAGTTCGACCTGCTGGAGATGCTGCTGCGCAACGCGGGCCGGGTGCTCACCCGTATGCAGCTGATCGACCGGGTGTGGGGCGCCGACTACGTGGGCGACACCAAGACCCTCGACGTCCACGTCAAGCGCCTGCGCGCCAAGATCGAGCCGGACCCGGGCGCGCCGCGCTTCCTGGTGACGGTGCGCGGCCTGGGCTACAAGTTCGAGCCGTAAGCCGTACCGGCCGTACGGCTTACGACAAAGGGTGGGCGCCCCTGGAATCCGGGGCACCCACCCTTCGTGCGTCGTACGACCGCTCAGTGACCGGCGGCCGACTGCGAGGCGGAGTCGCTCGGGGTCGCGCCCTCGGCCGGTGCGCCGGAGGTCTTGTCGTCCGGCTTCGCGCTCGTGGAGGCGCCGGCGCCCGGCTCGCCCGCGGCCGGGGCCGAGGCGGAGGAGGACGCGGTGGCGGACGGGGAGGACGTGGCGGCCGGGGCCGACGGGATCTCGCTCGGGCCCCACTTGGTGAAGTAGCTGGTCGCCGGGACCACGAAGGCACGCAGGCTGACCGCGCCGGTCTGGCTGAAGGTGAAGGTGACCTTCTGCGCGTTGCCGTTGCGGACGATCTCGCCGCCGCTCGCGAGCATCGCGGAGGCGTTGTCCTTGCCGCCGATGACCAGGGAGCCGTGGGCCGGGACGCTCAGGCTCTGCCCCTTGGCGGCCTTCAGCTCGACGCTGTCGTTCGCACCCGGGACGGTGATCGACTGGAGCGTCTGGGCCTTCGTACCGGAGTTGAAGAGCGTCGCGGAGATGGCGAGCGGACCCGTGGCCTTGGCGTCGGGCTGCGTGATCACCAGGGCGTTCTGGACCTTGATGGTGCCGACGCTGGTCGCCGCGTTGTCGGGCCTGATCTCCAGGGTCTGGGCGTCGTTGCCGGCGCCGCAGGCGGCGAGCATGGCCAGCGGGAAAGCGATGGCAGAGGCGGCGAGGGCGCCGCGTCGAAGGCTGCTGCTCACGGCGGCGGCAACTCCTTGAACGCACGGACGGCCTTCTTTGTAAAGCCGCCCTAAGTATCAGTCAGCGGACTTAGGCTACCGAGCCGTTCCCGGGCGGCCGCACCCGACCCTCCCCAAGACCGCGGCGTCCCTCCGGGTGGGCGAGCGGGAGGCCCTTCCTGGCAGACCGACGGCAGGTCGACGGCAGGCCGACGACCCGCCGGACGCCCGTGACGCACCGCGTGCGACACACCCCGTGACGCGCCGCATGACACACCGCGCGAATTTCCGGTGAAGGAATGTGGTGCCCAAGATTTCGGCCGGCCGATTGACCCGCGTGATTGACCAGGATTGAGCCACTTGATTGAGCCACTTGTTTGACCGGCTCCTATTGGCGCGCCGTATTGCCGGACGGCATTGAGCGTTCCGGGTGATCCTTCGGATCATCGAAGTGCCCCATCCGTCTCTTCATCCGCTTCATCATCATCAGCAACATCCGACACTGATCCACCGCTCGTTCGGCCCCCTGTGATCAATTCCGGATTCGTCTCGTACCGGTCCCTCGCCGTCGAACGGAGCGCCGGAAGTCGTACGCTTGAGGGGAGGCAAACCGGGACATTCGTCCGCTCGGGGCGGACCTGGGGAGCGTGTGACGTACGCGTTTCATGCCGCCCACAGAGCCGCTCCGACCTGCGAATTCCCGGTTCCGCAGGTGGCCCGCAGCACGTTCCGGTCGCTGTTGTCAAGCCCCGAGATATGCCCTGACCTGCGAAAACGCCATTCAGAAGACGCCGTATCCGTGTTACCCTGGATAGCCACGGAAGGGGTACCTGTCACATGACGTTCAAGGTTGGCGACACCGTGGTCTATCCCCATCACGGGGCCGCGCTGATCGAGGCCATCGAAACTCGCCAGATCAAAGGCGTGGACAAGACCTACTTGGTGCTGAAGGTCGCCCAGGGTGACCTGACGGTACGTGTGCCAGCGGACAATGCGGAGTTCGTCGGCGTGCGTGATGTGGTCGGTCAGGACGGGCTGGACCGGGTCTTCGAGGTGCTGCGCGCGCCGTATGCCGAGGAGCCCACGAACTGGTCGCGTCGTTACAAGGCAAATCTGGAGAAGCTCGCCTCCGGCGATGTCATCAAGGTCGCGGAAGTCGTGCGTGACCTGTGGCGTCGCGAGCGCGAGCGCGGTCTCTCCGCCGGTGAGAAGCGCATGCTCGCCAAGGCCCGCCAGATCCTGGTGAGCGAGCTGGCCCTCGCGGAGAACACGAACGAGGACAAGGCCGAGGCGCTGCTCGACGAGGTACTCGCCTCCTGACGTCCGGCAGGCAGTCCCCTGTCTGCTTCCGACGCGCACACTTCTGAGCCGCCGCTCACGAGTGGGCGCGCCAGGCACAGCCACGATGCCGCGGTGCCCGACGACACTGAACCTGTCGCGGGTGCTGCGGCGTTTTCGTACCCCTCCGCCGCCACACCGTGCGCAAGACCTGTCGTACGTCTCGGAGAACCCCCGATACTGGTGTGCCGGGTCCGGGCGATGGCTCGACCAGGGTCACGGAAGGGTCCGGTCAAGGCGTCCCGCCCGGCACTCCTCCAGGCCATACCCACCCAGGACGAGCACACAAACCTGACAGGAACCGATGTCTGACGAATCGCGTCCCGCACCCGCCGAGTCCCCTTCCGGGAGCCGTGTCGCCGCCGTGATCCCCGCCGCGGGGCGGGGCGTACGCCTCGGTCCGGGCGCCCCCAAGGCGCTGCGCGCGCTGAACGGCACGCCGATGCTGATCCACGCGGTCCGCGCGCTGGCCGCCTCCCGGTCCGTCTCCCTGGTCGTCGTCGTGGCCCCGCCGGACGGCGCCGCCGAGGTCAAGTCCCTGCTCGACGCGCACGCGCTGCCCGAGCGCACCGACTTCCTGGTCGTCCCCGGCGGGGAGAGCCGCCAGGAGTCCGTCCGGCTCGGCCTCGACGCGCTGCCGCCGGAGTACGACGTCGTCCTCGTGCACGACGCGGCCCGCCCGCTGGTCCCGGTGGACACCGTGGACGCGGTCGTGGAGGCGGTGCGCGGCGGCGCTCCCGCCGTGGTCCCGGCCCTGCCGCTCGCCGACACCGTCAAGGAGGTCGAGCCCGCGGCCGTACCCGGCGAGCCCGAGCCGGTGCTCGGCACGCCCGAGCGGGCCCGGCTGCGCGCCGTGCAGACCCCGCAGGGCTTCGACCGGGCGACGCTGGTGCGCGCCCACGAGAGCGTCACCGAGGACGTCACCGACGACGCGAGCATGGTCGAGCGGCTCGGCGCGCGGGTCGTGACCGTCCCCGGCCACGAAGAGGCCTTCAAGGTCACCCGCCCCCTCGACCTCGTCCTCGCGGAGGCGGTCCTGAACCGCAGGAGGCTCAACGATGGCTTCTGACCACCCCCCGCTCGTCCCGGCGCTGCCCCAGGTCGGCATCGGCACCGACATCCACGCCTTCGAGGAGGGCCGCGAGCTGTGGTGCGCGGGCCTGAAGTGGGAGAACGCCGGTCCGGGCCTGGCCGGACACTCGGACGCGGACGTCGTCGCGCACGCCGCCTGCAACGCGCTCTTCTCCGCCGCCGGTCTCGGTGACCTCGGACAGCACTTCGGCACCGGGCGGCCCGAGTGGGCCGGCGCCTCCGGGGTCGCGCTGCTCACCGAGGCGGCCCGGATCGTGCGCGAGGCCGGATTCGCCATCGGGAACGTCGCCGTGCAGGTCGTGGGACCGCGTCCGAAGATCGGCAAGCGCCGGGACGAGGCGCAGCAGATCCTGTCCGCCGCCGTCGGCGCCCCCGTCTCGGTCTCCGGCGCCACCACCGACGGGCTCGGCTTCCCCGGCCGTGAGGAAGGGCTGATGGCGGTCGCCACCGCGCTGGTCGTGCGGGTGGGCTGACCGGCTTCCCCGTGCGGGTGAGCCGAGGGCGTGCGAGGGTACCCGCAGAGTCATCGCCGACCCAGGAGGTACCCATGTCCGCCGCCCTGTCCGACCGGCTCAAGTCCGTGCTGGACGGTCCCGTCTTCATCGTGGTCGGAACCGTCCAGCCCGACGGCAGCCCCCAGCTGTCGCCGGTATGGGTGAAGCGGGACGGCGACGACGTGCTCTTCTCCACCACCGTGGACCGGCGCAAGAAGAAGAACCTGGACCGCGACCCGCACGTGTCCGTCGTGGTCATGGATCCACAGCGTCCCTATGAGTACGCCGAGATCCGCGGCACCGCCGAGATGACCACCGACGGCGGCCAGGAGCTGATCGACGAGCTGTCCGAGAAGTACACCGGCAAGAAGTACGCGGACTTCAACCCGGCCTCCGCCCAGGACGCCGAGCGGGTGGTCGTCCGGATCACCCCGCGCAAGGTGGTCGGCAGCCTCTGAGGAAGGTCCGGGGCGCCCGTTTCCCGGTGCGGGCACATTGCATTGCAATGTGCCCACTACCCTGGGGGCGTGACTATTCGCCTGTACGACACCAACGCCCGGCAGATCCGCGACTTCACCCCGGTCACGCCGGGCTGTGTCTCGATCTACCTCTGTGGTGCCACCGTGCAGGCGGCCCCCCACATCGGGCACATCCGCTCGGGCCTGAACTTCGACATCATGCGCCGCTGGTTCGCGTACCGCGGCTACGACGTCACGTTCATCCGCAACGTCACCGACATCGACGACAAGATCATCACCAAGGGGCGTGAGCAGAACCGCCCCTGGTGGTCGATCGGGTACGAGAACGAGCGCGCTTTCAACGACGCGTACACCGCTCTCGGCTGCCTCCCGCCCAGCTACGAGCCCCGCGCCACCGGCCACATCACCGAGATGATCGAGATGATGCGGGGCCTGATCGAGCGCGGCCACGCCTACGCGGCCGACGGCAACGTCTACTTCGACGTGCGGTCGTTCCCGGACTACCTGGAGCTGTCCCGGCAGGAGCTGGACAACCTGCTCCAGCCCTCGGCCGACGGCGAGACCGGCAAGCGCGACCCGCGTGACTTCGCCATGTGGAAGGCGGCCAAGCCCGGCGAGCCGAGCTGGCCGACCCCGTGGGGCCCCGGGCGTCCCGGCTGGCACCTGGAGTGCTCGGCCATGGCGCACAAGTACCTGGGCTCCGTCTTCGACATCCACGGCGGCGGCCTCGACCTGATCTTCCCGCACCACGAGAACGAGATCGCCCAGGCCAAGGCCTACGGCGACGAGTTCGCGCGGTACTGGGTGCACAACGCCTGGGTCACCATGGCGGGCGACAAGATGTCCAAGTCGCTGGGCAACAGCGTGCTGGTCTCCGAGATGGTCAAGCAGTGGCGCCCGATCGTGCTGCGCTACTACCTCGGCACCCCGCACTACCGCTCGATGATCGAGTACAGCGAGGAGTCGCTGCGCGAGGCCGAGACCGCGTTCGCGCGCATCGAGGGCTTCGTGCAGCGCGTCCTGGAGAAGGCCGGGGGCACGGTCGCCCCGGCCGCCGAGGTGCCGCCCGCCTTCGCGGAGGCCATGGACGACGACCTGGGCGTCCCGCAGGCGCTCGCCGTCGTGCACACCACGGTCCGCCAGGGCAACAGCGCGCTGGCCGCCGACGACAAGGAGGGCGCCGTCGCCCGCCTCGCCGAGGTCCGCGCGATGCTCGGTGTGCTCGGCCTCGACCCGCTGGACCCCCAGTGGGCCGGGGAAGGCGGCGAGCGCGGGGAAGACCTCCATGGCGTGGTGGACAGCCTGGTCCGGCTCGTCCTCGACCAGCGCGAGTCGGCCCGCGCCCGCAAGGACTGGGCCACCGCCGACGCCATCCGCGACCAGCTCGGCCAGTCCGGACTGGTCGTCGAGGACAGCCCGCAGGGTCCGCGCTGGAGCCTCGGCGCGCGCTGACATCTGCTTGATCGAGTGTGCCGCCCGGCTCTCCGGGCGGCACACTGCATACATACGTACGAAAGCTCACGGAGACGGGTAACTCATGGCGAACAACCGCCGCATGTCCGGCAAGAAGGGTGCGCAGGTCGGCAGCGGCGGCAACCGGCGCCGCGGCCTCGAAGGCAAGGGCCCCACGCCGCCTGCCGAGATGCGCAAGGGCCACGTCAAGCAGCGCGCCGCCGCCGCCAAGGCCCGCCGCGCCCAGGGCGCCCGCCCGCAGATCCGCCGAGGTGGCGGCAAGTCCTCCTCGGAGCTGGTGGTCGGCCGCAACCCGGTGTACGAGGCGCTGCGCGAGGGCGTGCCCGCCAACACGCTCTACATCCAGCAGTTCATCGACAACGACGAGCGGGTCCGCGAGGCCATCCAGCTCGCCACCGAGCGCGGCAACATCAACCTGATGGAGGCCCCGCGTCCCGAGCTGGACCGCATGACGAACGGCCTGAACCACCAGGGCCTCGTCCTCCAGGTTCCGCCGTACGAGTACGCGCACCCCGAGGACCTCACCGCGGCCGCGTACGACAACAACGAGGACCCGCTGATCGTCGCCCTGGACGGGGTCACCGACCCGCGCAACCTCGGCGCCGTCGTCCGCTCGGTCTCCGCCTTCGGCGGTCACGGCGTGGTCGTGCCCGAGCGCCGCTCGGCCGGGATGACCGCCGGTGCCTGGAAGACCTCCGCCGGTGCGGCCGCCCGTACGCCGGTGGCCCGCGCCACGAACCTGACGCGGGTCCTGGAGCAGTACAAGAAGGAGGGAATCACGGTCGTCGGTCTGGCCGCCGACGGTGAGGCCGAGCTGGGCGACGTGGCGGCGCTGGGCGGTCCGGTCGTCGTCGTGGTCGGCAGCGAGGGCAAGGGCCTGTCCCGGCTGGTCGGCGAGACCTGCGACGTCCGGGTGCGCATTCCGATGCCGGGTGGCGCGGAGTCCCTGAACGCCGGTGTCGCGGCCGGCATCGTGCTCTACGAGGCGTCCCGCCGTCGCGCCTGAACGCGCGTTCGGGATTTCACTCTGATGCGGTAATTCCGGGGTCCACCCGGAGTTCAGGACGACCTTGACGCGGCCCGGACACTTCGGGCCGCGTCGGGGCAGTGTCCTAACTCCACATCACTCGGTTAGATGAGTGTGGACACCAGAACACCCCGCACACCCACGGGGGACCGCTCGTCGGGCTTCGACGACGTTCCCGCGCTGAGCATGGTGAAGGTGCCGAGCGATCCGGCGCAGATCATCGTCAACCACGCCAGCTTCCGCGTGCAGCTGGGCGCGGCGGCCAGGCGCAACCAATCCGCCCGGATCGCGCGGCAGTTGAGCACCGCTCAGACCTCCCACCTGTCGTCCGGGTCCGTGGGTACGGCAGGCCGGGCCGGAACCGGGCGCCGCCGTCCCGTCGTCTGGACCGGGCACTCCGCGCCCGACGACACCGGCGCCCACCGGCTGCTCCAGGCCGTCCGGGGCAGCAGCGTCCGCCACCCCGACGAACCGGCCGGGGCCACCCAG
Organism: Streptomyces sp. SID4985; assembly: GCF_009863025.1. Taxonomy (GTDB): domain Bacteria; phylum Actinomycetota; class Actinomycetes; order Streptomycetales; family Streptomycetaceae; genus Streptomyces. The sequence continues at coordinate 36,553 of NZ_WWIR01000206.1, forward strand.
GTCATCCCGCGCGTCGGCACCCCCGGTGACGGCTACGACGACGGCTACGACCGCCTCGACGCCACCGTCGAGACCCCCGTCCTCGGCCACCAGCGCACCTCCTCCGACGACGGCCCGTTGCTTCCCCCGCTGCGCGGCGGAGGCAGCGCCTACGACGAACCGGCGTACGACAGCGGCGAGTTCGAGGCGTACGACGACACCGCCGCACCCCCCGGCCCGCGCGTCTCCCGGCGCCACGGCGACGAGGCCGCCCGGCACGCCTACTACCCGGGCCGCCGGCTGAACCTCGGCGTCGTCCTGCTCCCGCTGCGCGTCTTCCTCGGCTTCATCTCCACCTACGCGGGCATCGGCAAGCTCTGCGACCCCGTCTACTTCGACGGCGGCGAGCGCGGCTCCATGGTCCAGTGGCTCAACACCCTGCACCCGTGGGACGTGGCCGAGCCGCTGCGCCAGTTCGCGCTGCACCACCCGGTCGGCTCCGGCCTGGTGATCGCCTTCCTCCAGGTGATCGTCGGTGTGCTGACCGTCCTCGGCTGCTGGCAGCGGGTCGCGGCCGTGGTGGGCGCGCTGCTCTCCGCCGCGCTGATCGTCACGGTGAGCTGGAAGACCGTCCCGGCCTACGACGCGCCGGACATCATCTACCTCGCCGCCTGGTCCCCGCTGGTCATCGCGGGCGCCCCCGTCTACTCCGTGGACGGCCGCCTCGCCGCGGCGGCCTGGCGCACGCTCGGCCCGCGCGCCGCCATCTGGGACCTGCGCCGCTACGTGCTGCGCCGGGGCGCGCTCATCACGGCCGTCACCATCGGCCTCACGCTGCTCATCGGCTCCGTGCTCGGCGGCGCGGTACGCGCCTCCAGCCGGGTGGTCGTCCCCGGCCCCGGGGAGGCCCCGCGCAACAACCTGCCCGGCTCCGCCCTGCCGCAGGAGCCCCGCCGGAAGCACTCCGCCACCCCGTCCGCGACCGGTGCCCCCACGGGCGGCGCCACGGTCGAG
>NZ_WWIR01000207.1 GCF_009863025.1 Streptomyces sp. SID4985
GTGGCTGATCGCGCCCACGCGGCGGAGCCGCAGATCGAACAGAGTCCCGCGCCCCTTTGGGTGACTCACCTTTCCCGGCGCGGCCAAGATCCGTCAGTTGGTGTTCAGGGTTGTCCTCAGGGTTTCCGGGTCCGTGGTCGGGGCGTCGCAGGTGAAGTGGCGGCAGACGTAGGCGGCGGGTTCGCCGGAGACCAGGGGGCGGTCGGACAGGAGGGGGAAGCCCTCGGTGTTCGTGTCGCCCGCGGCGACCACCGCGCCGGGGGCGGTGCCGAGGAGGGCCGCGCGGTGGAGGGCGGCGGTTTTCGCGTCGGCGAGCGAGGGGCCCACGACGGCGATCTCGCGGGGACCGTCGAGGAGGGCCTCGGCGGCGGCGAGGCCCCAGCCGATGAACCTCGGGACGCGGGGGCCGAGTGTCGTGACGATGCCCAACGCCCGTTCGGCGGCGGTGCGGTGGGCCTCGGAGCCGGTGTGGGCGGCGTAGCTCAGCAGGGCGGCGGCCGCGGCGGTCCAGCCGGAGGGGGTGGCGTTGTCGGTGGGGTCCTGCGGGCGGCGGATCAGCTGCTCGGCGTCGGAGGCGGTGTCGTAGAGCGCACCGGTCTCCGCGTCGGTGAAGCGGGCGAGCACCTGGTCGAGGAGCAGCCCGGCGAAGTCCAGCCAGACGCTCTCGCCGGTGACGGAGGCGAGCGCGAGGAAGCCCTCGGCCACGTCGGCGTAGTCCTCCAGGACCCCGGCGTTGGTACCGGCCCGGCCGTCCCGGCTGGTGCGGGTGAGGTGGCCGTGCTCGTCGAGGTGCACCCGGACCAGCAGGTCGGCGGCGGCCACCGCTGCCTCGATCAGGTCGGGGCGGCGGAAGTAGGCGCCGGTCTCGGCGAGCGCGGCGACGGCGAGGCCGTTCCAGGCGGCGACGACCTTGTCGTCCCGGCCGGGGGCGGGGCGCAGCGCACGCTCGGCGAGCAGCCGCTCACGGACGGAGGCGATCTGGTCCGCGTCGAACACGCCCTCCGTCTGAGGGAGTTGGAGGACGGACCGGCCGTGCTCGAAGGTGCCCTCCTCGGTCACGCCGTAGTAGCGGGCGGCGAGTTCACCGTCCTTTTCGCCGAGGACCGCGCACAGCTGCTCGGGCGTCCAGACGTAGTACGCCCCCTCGACGGAGCGGCCGGTGCCGTCGTCGCTGTCGGCGTCCAGCGCGGAGGCGAACCCGCCCTGCTCGGTGCGGAGTTCACGGACGAGGAAGTCGGCGGTCTCCAGCGCGACGCGGCGGGCGAGGGAGGAGCCGGTGGTGCGCCACAGGTGGGCGTAGACCCGGCAGAGCAGCGCGTTGTCGTAGAGCATCTTCTCGAAGTGCGGCACCACCCAGTCGCGGTCGACGGAGTAGCGGGCGAAGCCGCCGCCGAGCTGGTCGTAGATACCGCCGCGTGCCATGCGCTCACTGGTGTCCTGGGCCATCTGCAGGGCGCCCTCGGAGCCGGTGCGGGCGTGGTGGCGCAGCAGGAACTCCAGCACCATGGACGGCGGGAACTTGGGCGCCCCGCCGAATCCGCCGCGCTGCGGGTCGTACTCCCGGGTGAGCCCGAGCAGCGCCTGCGTCTGCTCGGCGTCCCCCGGCGGCTCGGTCCCCTGCTGGGCGATCTCCCGCTGCGCGAGATCCCGCACGATCTTCCCGGCGACCTCCCCGACCTCGTCCCGACGGTCCCCCCAGGCCTGCCGCACGCCCTCCAGCACCTGCCGGAACGACGGCATCCCACTGCGGGGCCTGGGCGGGAAGTACGTACCGAAGTAGAACGGCTCCGCATCCGGCGTCAGAAACACGGTCATCGGCCACCCGCCCTGCCCGGTCGCCGCCTGCACCGCCTCCATGTACACGGCGTCGATGTCGGGCCGCTCCTCACGGTCGACCTTCACGCTCACGAAGTTCTCGTTGAGAAAGTCGGCGGTCTCCTGGTCCTCGAAGGACTCGTGCGCCATCACATGACACCAGTGACACGCGGAATACCCGACGGAGAGCAGAATGGGCACATCCCGCCGCCTCGCCTCCTCGAACGCCTCCGGCGACCAGGGGTACCAGTCGACCGGGTTGTCAGCGTGCTGAAGCAGATACGGCGAGGTCACGTCGGCTAGCCGGTTCATGCGATCCAGCCTCTCACAGCGCCCGTACCCCACCGACGGGGCCCGCGCGGGCCCGGTCCCGCTTGAGATCGTGGACGGGATGGTGGTCGTGAGCCCGAGTGCGTCCAAGCGGCACAACCGGCCGGCCCGAATCCTGGCCAATGCTCTGGACGCCGCTGCGGGCCCGGACTGGAACGCCGACACCGACTTCGATGTCCGCCTGCAGGACGTTCCGCTCAACAACCGCCGCCCGGACGTCATCGTCTGCCGCGCGGACACCATGGACCTCACTCCCACCCGCCCCGAGCACGTACCCCTGGTCGCCGAGGTCGTGTCGCCCGGCTCCGAGACCACCGACCGGATCGTGAAGGTGGACCAGTACGCCAAGGCCGGCATCCCCCTACTGGCGGATCGAACAGGCCGCGACCGGCGTACCCATCACCTACGCCTACGTCCTCGACCCGGCCACCAGCACCTGCCGGGACGGCGAGATGTTCACCGGCGCGATCAAGGCCGCCGTCCCCGTTCCTGTCGCTGTCGACCTGGGAGTCATCTGACGGCCGACGTGCGCGCAGGCAGCCTGGCAGTTCATTTCAGTTTCCACCGCCGGGCAGGCACATATGGACGGCTCGCCTCGCGTCGACGAGCCATCGCGCGTGCGGCCGGCGCTCGCCGAGAAGGCTGAACAAGTCGCTCACGGCGAGTGCCGCATACGCCACTGCTTGTCGCACCACGCGCGCCGGGACAACGGAGCCCAGCGCGACAACAAGTCCCTCCTTCTTGTGTGAGTGACAATAACTGAAGTACGGTGCAGCGCATGCGAGATGACGCGTGGTCACCACCTCCTGTACTGCTGACTGTCGATCTCGTGATCCTGACGCTGCGGGAGGGCCACCTGCACATCCTCCTGGTGGAGCGGGGTGAAGACCCCTTCCGAGGTATGCGCGCCCTGCCCGGAGGATTCCTGAACCACGACGGCGAGGAGATTCTGGATGCCGCCCACCGCGAACTGAGCGAGGAAACGGCCCTGGCATCCAGTTGGGTACACCTTGAACAGCTAGCCGTGTACGGGGACTCGGGTCGCGACCCCCGGGGCCGAGTCGTCTCCGTGGCGCACCTGGCGATCGCACCGGAGCTGCCCGACCCGGTCGCGGGAACGGATGCCACCGGTGCCGCGTGGGTTCCCGCTGCCGCCGTGCTGTCCGGCGATGAGGAACTCGCCTTCGACCACCGTCGAATCGCGGCGGACGGGATCAAACATGCGCGCACCAAGCTTGAGTTCTCGTCCCTGGCCACTGCGTTCTGCGGCAAGGAATTCACCATCGCAGAGCTGCAACAGGTGTACGAGGCCGTATGGGGGACCGAACTCGACACTCGCAACTTCTACCGGAAGGTCCAAGCCGCGAAGGGATTCATCGTCCCCGTCGGCACGGACCGCAGAAGCACGGGCGGACGGCCCGCCCGGCTGTACCGGGCCGGCCCGAAAACCGTGCTGTTCCCACCGCTGATCCGACCCACGCAGTCCGCTACCGAAGAGCACACGCAAGAGGAAGAGGGATAGATGTCCACAGGTCCGGTGGTAATTCTCACCGCCCTCAATCTCGAGTATCAGGCCGTGCGCCAGAGGCTGGCGAGTGCGCAGGTGCACCGCCATGAGCGAGGTACACGGTTCGAAGTGGGCACCGTGCGGGGTACGTCGCGCCGTGTCGCACTCGGCCTGACGAGCAAGGGGAACCAGTCCGCAGCAGTGATCGCCGAACGCGCGATTCAGGAGTTCTCGCCGGTGGCCGTGCTGTTCGTCGGGGTCGCCGGCGCCTTATGGGACGCCACCAGGCTGGGTGACGTGGTGGTGGCGTCCCACGTATACGCCTACCACGGGGGCACCAGCGAGGACGACGGGCTGAAAGCCCGCCCACGGGTGTGGGAAGCACCGCATGGCATCAGCCAGCTCGCCTCCCATCTGGCCCGCCTGAACGACTGGGCGGATTCCGCTTCCTGTGACGAGGACGCGCCACAGGTGCGCTTCGGGGCGATCGCCGCCGGTGAGATCGTCCAGAACTCAAGGATCTCGGCCGAGGCGAAGTGGATCCGGCAGCACTACAACGACGCACTCGCCATCGAGATGGAGGCGGCCGGTGTGGCACAGGCCGGCCATCTCAGTGGAGCGCCGGTGGCCATCATCCGTGGAATCAGCGACCGGGCGGACGGTACGAAGAACAGCACCGACGACCGCAGCCTTCAGCCCCAGGCCGCAGCGAACGCGGCGGCGTTCGCCATCCGGCTGGCGGTGGAGCTGGCGACGGAACAAGAGGAGACCGCTGTGCCCCGAGACTCCAGGGCCACTTCAGCCGGCCAGCCAGGCCGACACGTCAGCAACACCGCCCACAACAGCACCGTCGGCATCATGGCCGGCTCGGTCTCTGGCAGCAGCGTTCACATGAACCCGGCTTCGCAGAAGTCCGGCCCGATTGATCTGATCGAGAAACTCAACAGTTTCCGGGAGAATTTGGGGCGACACCACACCGAAGGCGCCGTCGACGAGGACACGTACCGGGAGGCCCTGGCCGACCTGGACTCCGCCATCCGGTCTGCCGAGAAAAGCACCCCTGATTCGCCGAAGCGGGCGGTCATGATGCTCAGGAGACTGCGTGGCCTGGTCTCGGAGTGCCCGGCGCTTACGGCCGAGCTGGCCCCTTTGATCGCCGCAGCCGGTGACTGGGCATGAGCGACGGCGACGGCGCCACGTACAACTCGGCCACGAACGACGCGAACGTCGGCATCCAGGCCGAGACCGTCCACAACTCCAACGTCTACTTCGTCCACCCCGACGCTTCGCCGCAGGAGAAGTTCAGGGTGGGCGTGCGGCTCCTGGAGGACGGGATCCCGAGCCGCGCCCACGAAATGATCACCGATGCGATCGCTCACGGCTACCAAACCGCGGAGGTTCGCTTCCACGAGGTGCTCGCCCTGCTCAGCGCACGCACCTACTACGACCTCAGCGCTGAAGAGATCCAGCGGCTGCACCGCGTCTCCGGGCGAGTACGGAATTATCCCGAGGACGAGTGGAAGGAAGCCCTGCGCGTCACTTTCGACCTGCTGGCGGCACTCAGCACCGCGAGCGGGGAGGCCGGACCTGTACTGAAGCAGTTGCAGGAGCTGCCGTCCCGCCAGCACAACGCGATCCTTCGCCACCTCGACCTCATGCTCACCGGCGGCCTGAAGGACGAGCTCTGGGCGGAGACCCTCGAGCGGGCCGGGGCAGAGCGCTTCGGCAACGACCGGACGCAGCGGGTCTGGGCCTACTTCGAGGCCGACCCCATCGGGGCGAGGGCGACACTGCCCCGCCCGAGCACACCTGCCGCTGCCGCTGCCCGAGCAGCGCTTCCGATTCGGGTGGTCCTGTTCGTGGTCAGCAGTGTGGCCCTCGGCGTCCTGGCGTGGATCGCGAATCCGACCGAGGCGATCGTCGAGTCACTGGTGGCACTCGGCGCGGGTCGCACCGCGGCCCGATGCGGCGTTCAGTGGTGGGGCCGGGAGTCCCGTCCGGACATATCAGGTGGGGCCGACGTCCCACAGCCGCAGAGTCCCGTCCCCGCCAAGGACGGCTTCACCAAAAGGGTCCACAGCAAGTTCGACCACTACTTCAGCGTCCGCACGCCCTACGGGTTCACCCCGGACGCCTGGCTCGCCCACACCACCGAGGTCCGCCGCGGCCTCGCCACCGAGATCGCGGACCTCTACCGGGAGAGCAGGATCCGTGTGGAGCAGGTCACCTGGCTGATCCGTCACCTCGCCGAGGAAGCCCGGAATCGCCACAACAACGGCACCCTGTTCGATCAGTACCGCCAGGTCAGGACCCCGGCCAGGACGAAGGTTCTCGCCGTGGTGGCCCTCGCCGTTCTCGGTGCCGCGGTTCTCTCAGGCTTCGGCACGGCGGTCGCGGGCGCTGCCCAACCGAGACCGCTGTGGGCGGTCCTGGCCTTGCTCGGTGCGGCCTGGTCCGGGCACGCAGCCACTCACCTGTGGCTGGAGGTCCGGCGTGAAAAACACCGAGTGGCCCAGGAGACTCGGAAGTACCAGGAAGAGCTGGCCGCACGAAAGAACGCTCACCAGCGCTGGAAGGATCTCCTGGACGTTACCCGCCCCAGCGAGCTGGAAATGGAGACCTGGCTCGCCTGCGACAAGACCTCATTCGTCGATGAGGCACTGCGGCACCACCGGCTCACCTGGCGGGATCTGATCACGCACACCATCCTGGTGGCCCCGGCACCCTCCTACAAGCGAGGCCGGGTGCGAGGCGGCCCATGGCGGTACTCGCACTACGTCATCCGCCTGTTTCTGTTCACCCGGGACGGCATCCGCGAGATCAGCTCCGAGCTCAAGTTCTCCGACGCGACGCGCAGGAACGAGCAGCGGAGCAATTACCGGTTCGACGCACTGTCCTCGGTGCAGGTGACGGAGAACGTCGATGTCGGCTATGACCTGGAACTCGTCCTCACCAACGGACCAGCCCGGAAGATCCGCGTCAAGGACGCCGACGCCCATCAACTGGCGCCGAACGAGAGCGCTCAGGAGATTTCAGAGATCAGTCTTGGTGCCGCCGGCTTCACCCATACCTTCCGCCTCCTGGAGGGGATCGCGGCAGACGGAAAGGGCTGGATCGAGCGGCGCGACAACCTGACGCCCTTCCAGGTCGCCGGCTGATCCTCAAGTCACGTGCAGGAATGGCTGTGACCTTCATGGATGATCTCACCGAGAGCAAAGTCCTGCTGGCTGAGTACGACCGTCTCAAGGAGGAGCAGAAGACCCGCATAGGGTTCCGCGACAACCTGCTCTACTTCACACTCGCCGCGGTCACCGCGGTTGTGGCGCTCACCGTCCAGAGCGGACAGGCCCGGCTCCTGCTCTCCGCACCCGCGATCTGCCTGATCCTGGGCTGGACCTACCTGGTCAACGACGAGAAGATCTCGGCGATCGGCTGCTACGTCCGCGACCGACTGGGGCCGCGCCTTGGGGAGATCACCTCCGCCCCCGGCGCGGTGTTCGGCTGGGAGGTCTACCACCGCAACGTTGCGGGTCGCACCATGCGCAAGCGGCTTCAGACTGCGGTGGACCTGTTCACGTACCTGATCCTGCCTATGGTCTGCACGACCACGTTCTGGTGCTCCTCCACCGTTCAGCCCCTGCTCGTGCTCACTTCACTTGTACAGACGCTCGCCCTGGCCGTGCTGGGCTGGCAGTTCCTCCGCCGTGCGGAGTAGTAGCGCTTGCCGCGCCGCTGGGCGTCCTCGCCTGATCGTCACACCGAGGGCGGCGCCCTTCGGCGGCCGTGGAGTCGATGTGCACATCGGAGAGGTCGCCCTGAGAGTCCGGACCAAGGATCCGAGTCGCCTACGGAGGCCGCTTCCGCCGGATCAAGCAGTGCCCGACCTCGATCTTTCGCGGCAAGGCCGCCGGGAATGAACGCCACGCCGCAAGCCTCGGCGATGTAATAGATACTGTCTTACACTCGGGAGTATGAAGCCGACCCGATCTGGCACCACCGAAAACATCTCCGTTTCGATGCCTGCCGAGCTGGTCAGCGAGCTCCGCTCAAGGACGGGGCGCCGAGGCTTGTCCAGCTACATCACCGAAGCCGTCAGGCACCAGCTCGCCATGGACGGGCTCGGCGAGATCGTCGCGGCCCACGAAGAGGAGCATGGCGCGCTGACGGAGCAGGAGATCGAAGCCGCTCGTCGTGAGCTGTTCGGAGAAGAGAGCGCCGAGCGGGGCGCCGCGTGAAGGAGCAGCCGGCCCGCTCGTTGGTGCTCGACTCCGAGGCGCTCTCCCTGCTCCTGCGCAACGACCGCAGGATGGCGGCTCGCATCGAGGCATCCCGGCAGGCTGGGGTGCCCGTCCTCGTGTCGGTTCTGACCATTGTCGAAGCGGCACAGGGCAAGACCGATGTGGCGCGCTTGAGGTGGGTGCTCTCCCGGCTGCGGGTGGAACCGGTCAGCCAGGAGGACTCCCTGACCGCAGTGACATTGCTTCGGGACGCAGGCGGGCTGCACGGACACAAGTACGCCATCGACGCTCTCGTCGCCGCGCTCGCGCTCCGAGCCCCGGCTCCTGTCATCGTCCTGACCTCCGACCACGATGACTGGTCGAAGCTCTGCGGGAACCGCGTGATCGTCAGAGAGGTGTGAGTACCGCCGAACACTCGACCGACAGCAGCACGGACACATCCAGTCGACCGGATTGTCAGCGTGCTGAAGCCGATAAGGCGAGGTCACACCAGCCAGCCGGTTCATACGCCCCAGCCCCTCACGATGCCCGGTCCCACCGCCTCCCTCGAACCTGCCAGGAGTGTCCAACGGGACGGCGAGATGTTCACCGGCATGGTAAGGGACACCGCACCCCGAGGGAATGAGCGCACCCGCCAAGCGGGGCGGCGACCCCTTCGGTGGGGCCGCCGGGGTCGGCTACTGGGCGTCCAGCTTCTGGCGCAGTTGGTCCAGCGTGGAGCCGTCGGAGGTGTGCCAGAGGGTCCAGCCGTTGATCACGTTGCCGGTGACGGCTTCCGCGGCCTTCGACGGGGACGGGAAGGGGGAGGGGTGTCCGTCGACGATGAGCTGACCGTCGGCGGTGACGACGGCGCGGCCCGACCTGTTGGCGCGGCGCTGGTGAAAGGTGAGGACCGCGTCCGGCTTGAGCAGACCGGCTCGCATCAGCCCGGCGAGAGGCCCGTACGGGACGACGGAAGCGGCCTGCGCGGGGGCGTCTCCGCCGCCGAGGGCCAGCGTGACGTGAATGGTGTCGTCGCCGCTCGCGCTCACGAGCCGGGCGAGGACGGCGGGGTCGAAGTGGATGCTCAACGTGGCCACGCGGACTCCTTGATCAGATGGCCCCAGACGTTTTCCCTGGGCTGCGCTTCGATCGTAAGCAGCACGAGCAGCTCACGTCAACTCTCCCATTCAGCAATTCAGGAGAATGTGTCTCGAGGCCGGCGCACACCTGCACCAGGCCCCCGAACACCTGGCGGCATCTGAGCGAGAAGCCCTAGGGTCGTGATCTGCGGAGCCGAGACTTGGGGGAGACGGTTTGAGCACGAACATGCACGACGACCAGCCCGGCCACTGGCACACGACCACCCGTGGGCCCGACTTGTACATGGCGTCCCCGGCCGGGAGACCCGCGCACGGCGCGGTGGTCGTCGGGCACGAACTCTTCGGGGTGACCCCGCGGGTGCGGCGGATGTGCGGGCGGTTCGCGGCAGCGGGCTGGACGGCGATCGCGCCGGACTACTACGGGCGTTCGGGCGCCCGCCGGGTGGGTCTCGGCCACGACGAGTCCGGCCGGACTCGCGGCTTCGGGCTCATGGGCGGCCTGACCCGGGAGGGCGTCGGGGAGGACACCCGGCGGCCCTGACCCTCGCGGCAACACTCCCCGCGGGCGCGCCGCGGGCGTACGTCGGCTTCTCGCTCGGCGGGCACCTCGGCGTCCTCGCCGCGACCCGCGTCCCCTTCGACCTCGTCGTCAGCGTGTACGGCGGCTGGACGACCGACGGCGGCATCCCCCTGGCCACCCCCGAGCCGCCCCTGAGCGAAACCGGCGCCGCCGCGATCGCCCGCCACGGCAACCGTGTACTCGCCCTCGTCGGCGACCGCGACCACCTGATCGACGCCGACGAACGCGGCCGCATCGACCGGCGCCTGAAGGCGGCCGGAGTACCCCACGAACTGCGCGTCTACGAGGACGCCCCGCACGGCTTCCTCTGCGAGGACCGGCCAAATACGTACGACGCGGGGGCGTCGGAGGATGCGTTCGGGCGGATTGTGGGGGCATTGGAGGGGCTGCGGAGCGGGGGGTGAGTGGTCGAGGGGGGCCGAGCACTCCTCGCTGACCCGCCCTCCGCCCCCTCGCGCCAACGCCCCCGCCGAAGGACACTCATAGGCAAAGCAGTTGTCGCCGGAGGGGGACGGGACGTGCGGGACGGGCATCGGGTGGAGGCGGAGCGGCTGGTGGTGCGGGCCGTGGAGGAGGAAGTGCGGCGGTCGGGGGGACGGGCCGACGCGCAGGTGCTGTTGGCGAGGGCGCGGGACGGGCTGGACGGGATGGCGGTCGCGGCGGAGGAGGAGTACGCGGCGTACACGCGGGCGCTGGACGCATCGGAGGGCGGGGTCAGTTTCAGGCAGCGGTATGCGGAGGAGGGGGCCGGAACTCCCCTGGTGGTGGCGTCGGTTGCCGCCGTCGCGGCCGCCGTCGCCGATCTGTCCCTCGGTACCGGCGCGGGTACGGCGCTCGGCACGGGTGTCGTCGTGGGCGTGGCCGGGGCCGCCACGACCGTCGTGAAGGTGGCCGGCGCGCATCTGCCCGCCGCGCATCACCGCAAGGGCGCGGCCGGACAGCCGGGCGGGCCCGAGCAGTTGCGGCTGCAGTGGCTGACGGCGCTGGAGGTGCGCGGCATCCGGCCTTTCCTGGACCAGCAGCGGATGCTGAGTGCGGCGCAGGGCGCGCAGAAGCAGAAGAAGGGCGCCCCCTCGCTGCGCGGCGCGGACAAGAGCGCGGCGGCCAGACGGCGTACGGTCCTTGAGCAGTCGTTCGGACAACTCCCGGAAGCGACAAGTGTTTTCGCGGGGCGGCGGCAGGAGCTGGCGCGGATCGCGCAGTGGGCGCAGGCGGCCCGCGCGGCCACGGAGACCCGGCCGACGGTGGTCGTGCTGCACGGGGAGCCCGGTTCGGGCCGCAGCGCGCTCGCGGTGCGTGCGGCGCACGAGTTGCGCGACCACTTCCGGGGCGCGGTCGTGGTGGACCTGCGCGGCGACGGCCGCGAGGCGCCCCCGCTGTCCACCCGCGACGCCCTGCTGCATCTGCTCAACCGACTCGGCGCGCCCCGCGAGCAGTTGCTGTTCCGCGAGCACGCCTCGACCGAGCAACAGGTCAGGCGGCTGGCCGAGTTGTACCACCGGCAGCTGACCGGCCTGCCCGTCACGATCGTCCTGGACGACGCCTCGGACCCGGAACAGGTGGCCGCCCTGCTGCCGGAGCGGTCCGACAGTCTCGTCCTGGTCACCTCCCGCGCCCCACTCCCCCTGTCAGATGAACTCCCCGCCCGGGTCCACCAGTTGCCGGTCACCGCCCTGGACTCGGCCGCCTCCGAGGAACTGCTGAGCGCCTCCGCGCAGGACATGCCGGGGCCCTACGACGCCGAATCCGTCGAGCAGATCGGGCAGTTGTGCGGCGGACTCCCCCTGGCGCTGCGCTGCGCGGGCTCCGCCCTCGGCCCCCGCACCCCGCATCAACTCGCCGCGGACCTGGGGGCGTACGGCCCGGTCGGGCCGGTGGAGCGGGCGCTGTGGCTGCGCTACGCCGACCAGTCCGAGGACGCCCGCAAGCTGCTGCGCCGTCTCGCGCTGGCCGGGCGGGCCTCGCTCGGCGCGGCGGCGGCCGCCGCGCTGCTCGCCACCGACGAGGAGGAGGCCGGGCGGCAGCTCGCCGCGCTCACCCGCGCGGGCCTGATCGACCATGTGCGCGGCAGCCGTTACCGGCTGCACGACCTGGTGCGTGCCTTCGCACAGGCCCGGCTGCTCGACGAGGAGGACCCGGCGGAGCGTACGGCGGCGCAGGAGCGGCTGATCGTGAACTACGCGGAGCTGGCCGACTCGGTGCTGCGTCTGGTCGACGGCAACATGTCGACCCGCTCGGACCGCTTCGGCTCGCACGGCTTCACCTCCCTGGAGGAGGCGCTGCGCTGGCTGGACGACGAGACCAGCTTCATCACGGCCACGCTGCGCCGCGCGGAGGGCGTCGACCAGGGCGCCGTACTGAACCTGCTCGGCGCCCTGTGCGACTACTGCCTGCTGCGCGGCGACCTCTACCGCCTCGGCGAGATCAACGAGCTGGCGCAGGCCGTCGACGAGGGTCTCCTCGTCCGCTCGGTGCAGTGGCGCACCGGCATCGCGGCCCGTCAGCTCGGCGAGCTGGACAAGGCGCGCACCACCCTGGCCTCGGTCGTGGACCTGTACCGGGAGGCCCACCACGACGCGGGCGCCGCCCGTGCCCTGTGCTCGCTCGGCATCACCCTGCACCACCAGGGCAACCTGACCGAGGCGGCGGCCCGCCTCCAGGAGGCACTCGACCTCCAGGCGGCCCCGCAGCTGGCGACGGACCGCGCCTGGACGATGCACGCGCTCGGCGCCGTCCAGCGCGACCGCGCCCGCGTGCCCGAGGCCCTGGACCTGCTGGAGCGCTCCCTGGTGCTGCACCGCGCGGGCGGCTCCCTGCACGGCGAGGCCTGGGCCCACTACCAGCTCGGCCAGCTCGCCCTGCGCCTCGGCGACGTACCGCGCGCGGAGACCGAGCTGCGGGCCGCCCTGGAGCGCTACGGCCGTACCCGTGACGCGCGCGGCGAGGCGTGGGCGCTGACGCAGCTGGGCCGGGTCCGGCTGTTCGACGGCGACGCCTCGGCCGCCGTCGAGGCGCTGCGCCGTGCCGCCGCCCGGCATGTGGAGAACGAGGACGCGCGCGGCGAGGCATGGACCCTCTTCCACCTCGGCCAGGCCCTGGAGGAGACCGGCGACCTGGACCGGGCGGTACGGGAGCTGGAGCGCTCGCGCACGATGTTCTCCCGGATGCGGGACGTGTACGGCCTCGCCTGCGCCCGGCACCACTCGGCCCGGGTCACCCGGGACCAGCGGGCCGCGCAGACCGGCTCGCTGCGCAACTCCGGCTTCGCCCGTCAGCTGCTGATGGACGCCCGCGCCGACTTCCAGCGCATTGGTCTCGCCCACGGCGAGGCGTGGACCTGCCTTGAGCTGGCGGTGGTGGACGCGGGCAACGGCCGTACGGGCCAAGCGCTGACGCTGTGCGACGAGGCGCTGACCTTGTTCACGTCGTACGGCGACCGGCGCGGCGAGGACTGGGCGCGCTTCCTGCGCTGCACGCTGCTGCCGTACGCGGCACCGGGCGGCGTGGAGGTGGGTACGGCGGTGGCGCAGGAGGAGCTGGCACGGCTGATCGGCGCCGCGCACCCACTGCGCGACGGCAAGCTGGCCGAGTGCGCCCCGGCGTACGCCCTGCTGCTGGAGCGCGGGGTCACCCTGGAGACGGGCTGGCAGGCATGGCCGCTGCGCATGACCCCGGACCGCCACGCCCGGGAGGTGATGGGGGTGACGGTGCCGGGAAAGAAGCGCTAAGCGGCGCTGCCGCCCTCGACGCCGCCCTTGACGCCGCCCTTGCCGGATTCCTCCGGCTCGGGGGCCTCCTTGAAGTCGACCCTCCGCATGTGCTTGCTCATCGACTTCATCAGGCCCCACACGGCCAGGGCCATCACCGCGAACACGATGAAACCGAGGACACCGGGGGTGACCTTGTTCTCGTCGACCTCCTTGGCGAGGGGGACGAGCTGCGCCACTGCCAGGCTCACGCTTGCACTCATGTCAGGCATTGTCGCGGATGCCCGCGAAGAGGTCGTCCTCGGGGAGGGAGGTGTCCACGAGCGACTTCGCCAGCTCGTACTCCTCCGTCGGCCAGACCTCCTTCTGGAGCTCCATCGGGACCTTGAACCAGCCGCCGTCGGGGTCGATCTGCGTGGCGTGGGCGATCAGCGCCTTGTCGCGCACCTCGAAGAAGTCCGCGCACGGAACATGCGTGGTCAGCGTGCGCTCGACCCGCTCGAACTCCTTCCAGCGCTTGAGCCAGTCCCCGTACGGCGACTCCAGGCCGCGGTCCAGCATCGCCTGGTGCAGGGCCTCGGTGCGGGGGCGGTTGAAGCCCTGGTTGTAGTAGAGCTTCAGCGGCTGCCAGGCCGGCCCGAACTCGGACTCGGGGTACTTCTCGGTGTCCGCCGCGCCCTCGAAGGCCACCATCGTGATCTTGTGGGTCATGATGTGGTCGGGGTGCGGGTAGCCGCCGTTCTCGTCGTAGGTGGTGATCACCTGCGGGCGGAAGGCACGGATCTTGCGCACCAGCTCGCCGGCCGCCTTGTCGACGTCCTCCAGGGCGAAGCAGCCCTCCGGCAGCGGGGGCAGCGGGTCGCCCTCGGGCAGGCCGGAGTCGACGAAGCCGAGCCACTCCTGGCCGACGCCGAGGATCTCGCGGGCCTCGTCCATCTCCTTCTTGCGGACCTCGTGGATGTGCTCCTCGATGTAGGCGTCACCCTGGAGCTTGGGGTTGAGGATGGAGCCGCGCTCTCCACCGGTGCAGGTCACCACCAGCACGTCCACCCCCTCGGACACGTACTTCGCCATGGTGGCCGCGCCCTTGCTCGACTCGTCGTCGGGGTGCGCGTGGACGGCCATCAGTCGCAGCTGGTCAGTCAAGACTCGTTCCTTGTTAAGTCGGCGCCCCGCGTCATGGGGGCTGTCAACAGGTGCCGTCCCGGCGGGACGTCGTCCAGGGGCGGCGGTCGGCGGGCATGCGGGCGGCTTCTATAGTGACCGAATCGGGGGGCGAATAATTCCGCGGAGAGGACGATCATGGGTACGGCGAGCGCGGGGCTCCCCCAGGGCCGCTACGGCCGTTCCTCGGACGAGCGCACCGACCGCACGCTCAAGGTCGTCGGCGCGGTGCTCGGCGCGCTGGTGATCGCGCTCGTGGGCTACTTCGCGTACCACTACGTCGCACGGAACGAGATCAGCGCCCAGGTGATCACCTTCCAGGCCGAGGGCGACACGGTCAAGGTGCATCTCGAGGTCCACAAGGACTCCGGCGTCGACGGCTACTGCACCCTGCGCTCCCAGGCCGCGGACGGCGCCGAGGTGGGCCGGGCGGACTTCCCCTTCACGGGCGCGGCCACGCGCGTGGACAAGGTCGTCACGCTGCGTACGACGGCGAGGGGCACGACGGCCGAGCTGCTGGGCTGCCACACCCGCTGATCCGGCCCCCGCCGCCCCCTCTGCTCCCCCGTCCACTCCCTTCACCCGGAATGAGTACGGGCTGAGCTGGGACGACGCGATTCTGATGGCTTATGTCCTCCCCCTTTCGCCCCTGAATTGTTAGGCTCGTGGTTTCGCCCATCCAACAGGGAACATTCTTCTGGGTAGGGCGATGCTTTGTATTCCCAGTACCGACGAGGAGCACCCTGTGACCCAGACCAGCGAGAACGTCACCTGGCTGACCCAGGAGGCGTACAACAAGCTCAGGAGCGAGCTTGAGTACCTTACTGGTCCTGCGCGCACGGAGATCGCGGCCAAGATCGCGGCGGCGCGTGAGGAGGGCGACCTGCGCGAGAACGGCGGGTACCACGCGGCCAAGGAGGAACAGGGCAAGCAGGAGCTGCGCGTGCGCCAGCTGACCCAGCTCCTGGAGAACGCCCAGGTGGGCGAGGCCCCCGTCTCCGCCGACGGCACCGTCGCGCCGGGCATGGTCGTCACGATCGCCTTCGACGGCGACGAGGACGACACGCTGGAGTTCCTGCTCGCCTCGCGCGAGTACGCCAGCTCGGACATCGAGACCTACTCCCCGCAGTCCCCGCTGGGCTCCGCCGTGACCGGACACAAGGTCGGCGAGAACGCGCAGTACGAGCTGCCGAACGGCAAGAAGGCCTCGGTGAAGATCCTCAAGGCCGTGCCGTACTCGAACTGACTCCGGCCACAGACATGACGGAGCCCCCGGTGCCATCAGGCACCGGGGGCTCCGTCATGTCCCGGAGGCGGGAGCGGTCTACTTGAGGTAGACGATCCCGTCCGTGGTGACGGTGGGACGTCCGGCCGTACCCTTCACGACGATCTTGAGGGTGTGCTTCGCGGCGGCGGGCCAGGTCTTGGTCCAGAGGGCGTTGCGGTAGGCCGTGGCCGTGGACCTGAGGTCGGCGGTGGTGACCCACTTGCCGTCCACGTAGATGTCCGCCTGGCCGGAGGCCGTGGCCCGGGAGACCACCCAGGCGACGGAGCGGCCGGTGAACGTCCAGGTCAGAGAGGCGTTCTTGGCGCCGGCGGCCAGGGAGCGGCCGCCGAGGTAGCTGGTGGAGGACTTGGTGGTCCAGGTGCCGGTCCGCGTGGCCGAGGTCTCCTGGAGGATCACCGGGGTGCCCGCGACCGAGGCGGCGGCGGAGTTGCCGACCGCGTCGTACGCCCGCAGCGCCCAGGTCGTCGCGGCACCGGACCTGGCGGTGTGCGCCGCGCTGGTCACCGTCGGACCGTAGGTCTTCGCCAGTGGGGCGGTGAGCCGGGTCTCCTTCAGGGAGACGCTGTCGGCGGCCTTCCAGCCGAGGGTCAGCGGGACGGCGGTGGTGGTGACCGTGCCGGTCCGCAGGGCCAGGTTCGGCTTGGTGGTGAAGACGGGCGCGGTGGTGTCGACGACCACGGTCCGCGCGGTGCTGGTGGCCATGCGGCCGGACTGGTGGACCGCCCTGATCTGCACCTGGTGGCTGCCCGAGGCGAGGGTCAGCTTGGCCGAGGTCGCGGTACCCGCCGCCGTGGCGGCCTTCTTGCCGTCGACGAGGACCTCGTACGACGAGACGAGCGCCGCCGGGGTCGTCGCGGACCAGGTCACCGTGACCGGGCCGTTGGTGTACGGCGTCGTGCCGATCACGCCCGTGCCGGTGACCGTGCGCAGCTGCAGGCCGGTGACGGGGCCGGCGGCCAGGGTGCGGACGGTGCCGAGGGCGGCGTAGAACGCGTCACCGGGGCACAGGGTGTTGTAGCCGTCGCGGTGGCCGTGGATCGCGGGGAGGGTCATCTCCTCGCCCGGTCCCCAGGTCCTGCCCGCGAGGTTCTGGCCGGGAAGGGCGGTGGTGAGGGTGACGGTCGCGTCCGGCTGGACACCGTACTGGCCCAGCTTCCACGCGGCGAGACGGGCGACCGAGGTCAGCGCGGCCATCGGGGGCGGGGCGTCGACATAGGTGCCGAGGACGGCGATGCCGGTGGTCTGCGAGTTGAAGCCGTACGCGTGCGCGCCGACGACCGGGAGGTCGACACCGCCCTTGCGGCCCTCGTAGATCGTCCCGCACTTGTCGACGACGAAGTTGTAGCCGAGGTCCTTCCAGCCCAGGCCCGTCACGTCGTACGCGTAGATCGCGTTGATGATCGAGGGCGCCTCGGCGCAGGTGTAGTCGTTGGTCGAGGCGGTGTGGTGGACGACGACCGCCTTGATCTTCCCGTCGATGTAGGCGGGCGCCTCCGGGCTGATCGATTCGTCCGCGTTCCAGCCCGAGCGGGGGACGATCACCGGCCGGGGGACCGTGGAGGACGGGGCGGTGGGCACGGGCGCCGAGGGAGAGGGCGGCTCGGTCGCCGTCTCGCTGGGAGCGGCGCTCTCGGTGGCCGGGGGCGGGTCGGCGGGCGACTGCGACGGTTCCTCCGGCGCGGACTCGGAGTCCGTGGGCGAGGGCTCGGCGGTGCTCGCCTCGGGCGGCGCGGGTTCCGTGGTGGGGTCGGTCGGCTCGTCGGACGCCGGTGGGGGCGGGTCGGAGATGACGGGGTCGGCCGTGTCGTCGGGGCCGTCCGCGACATAGGCGGCGGGCTCGGCATCACCGCCGCCCGCGCCCGTGCCCGTCCCGTGGCCACCGGTCGAGATCATGTCGAGGCGAAGCCCGGCGGGCAGCTTCGAGACGCCTCTGTCCTCGACCCGCACCTCGGCGGCGTCGGAGAGCCCGACCCACGCGGGCTCGGTACCGCCCCGCGCGGCGCTCTGCGGTCCGGCACCGCTGTCAGCGTCGACGGGCATCCAGGACGACCACGTCCCGGACCGCACGGACCGGGACCGCACCTCCACCTTGCCGACCAGCCTGGCGGAAGGTTTCTGCCAGCTGACCCCGAGCATGCTGAACGGCTCGGCGCCCCGCTGGACGAGCCTCGCGGCCCTCCCGTCCCCGCTCAGCTTCAGCCCGGCCGACCGCACATGACCGCGTACGGGCCCGGCGTCGCTCTTCGCGTCGTCCCCGGAGTTCCCGCCCACCCCCTGTACGACCAACGTCCCGCACACAGCCGCCGCGACGACCGCGCCCGTCCCCCACCAACGACGTCTCATACCGCTTCGGATGCCTTCCCTCGATCATCGACACAGGAGCCCACATGATCCCCCCACCCCTCACGAGGGAATGGTGAAAGAAATGTAAAGGCGAATATCGATGTATCTGACACACGTATGCCGTCGAGGGTTGTACGGGGCTTCCCGGTACGACCGTTCGTTCGTGGGGTGAATCCGGTGTCCGTACCGCGTCAGTCGAGGATCACGTACCCCGACTCCCGCAGGACGTGGGCGACTTCGGCGCAGTGCTCCGGCCCCTTCGTCTCCAGGTGCAGCTCCACCTCCGCCTCGCTGAGGCCGAGCCGGGGGTCGGTGCGGATGTGGCTCACGTCGAGCACGTTGGCGTCGGCCTCGGACAGGACCGCGAGCAGGGTGGCGAGGGCGCCGGGGCGGTCGGTGAGGCGGAGCCGGACCGCGAGGTAGCGGCCCTGCGCGGCCATGCCGTGCCGCAGCACCCGCTGCAGCAGCACCGGGTCGACGTTGCCGCCGGAGAGCACCGCGACGACCGGCCCCGGGAAGCCGCCGGGGTCGCCGAGCAGGGCGGCGACCGGGCTGGCCCCGGCCGGTTCCACGACCAGCTTGGCCCGCTCCAGGCACAGCAGCAGGGCGGCGGAGAGCTGGTCCTCGCCGACCGTGCGCACCTCGTCGACCAGGTCGCGCACGATCTCGAACGGCACCTCGCCGGGCGTGCCCACCTTGATGCCGTCGGCCATGGTGGCCGGGTGCGGCACGGTCACCGGGCGCCCGGCGGTCAGCGAGGGCGGATAGGCCGCCGCGCCCTCCGCCTGCACGCCGATGATCCGTACGTCGGGACGCACCGACTTCACCGCGACCGCGATCCCGGCCGCGAGTCCCCCGCCGCCCATGCCGACCACGATCGTGCCCACCTCGGGGCACTGCTCAAGGATCTCCAGTCCGACCGTGCCCTGCCCGGCGATGATGTCCGGGTGGTCGAAGGGGTGGATGAACACCGCGCCGGTCTCGGCCGCGTACTCCTGCGCGGCGGCCAGCGTCTCGTCCACGACCTGGCCGTGCAGGCGCACCTCGGCGCCGTACTCCCGGGTGGCGCTGATCTTGGGCAGCGGGGCGCCCTTCGGCATGAAGACCGTGGAGTGCACGCCGAGCAGCGAGGAGGCCAGCGCGACGCCCTGGGCGTGGTTGCCCGCGCTCGCGGCGACCACTCCGGCGGCACGTTCCTCGGGGAGGAGCCCGGCGATGCGGACGTAGGCGCCGCGCAGTTTGAACGAGCCGGTGCGCTGGAGGTTCTCGCACTTGAGGTGGACCGGGGCGCCGATCTGGCGGGACAGATGACGGCTGCCCTCCATGGCGGTCACGCGGGCCACGCCCGAGAGCATTTTCTGGGCTCCGCGCACGTCGTCGAGGGTGACGGAGCGCAAGGAGCCGGCCGTGCCGTAGCTCATGCCTCCAGTCTCGCAGTTCACACCCGCATACGGTGGCACCGCACGGCCCGAAAACCGGTTTCCCCAGGGCCCGTACGGGCCGGGGCCGGGCCGCGTACCCTGTCCCCCAACCCAGCCAGCCCTTCATGAAGCGAGCCTCCGGCCATGCCCACAACACCTGATATGTCGATGGACATGACGACCGTCGGTGACACCGGCCTCCTCGACACGCTCCAGCACGAGGTGGCGGTCTTCGCCCGGCGCGCCGAACAGACCCGGCTCGGTGGGGTCGGCCAGGTCCGCAACTCCATGGACCGTGCCGCGTATCTGCTGCTCAACCGCCTCGACAACGAGGGGCCCATGGGGGTCAAGGCGCTCGCCGCGAGCATGGGCATCGACTCCTCCACGGTGACCCGGCAGGTGGCCCCGCTGGTGGAGTCGGGGCTCGTCAAGCGGACCTCGCACCCCGAGGACGGGCGCGCGGTGGTACTCCAGCTGTCCCCGCGCGGCACCAACCGGCTCGCCGAGGTACGCACGTCGCGGCGGCAGTTGATGGCCGAGCTGACCCGGGACTGGACGGCGGTGGAGCGCGAGGAGTTCTGCGCGCTGCTCACGCGCTTCAACACCGCGCTCTCCGCCCGCATGACGCCTCCGACGCAGCCGCCCGCCGTCTCCTGAGCGCGGGAGCCCCGATCCGTGGCCGTCGCGGCTCTTGACCCCCGGGCCGTACCGGGCATCGGATGAGAGCGGGCCCATGACGGCGGGCCGGACCGGGCTTCGTACCGGAGCGGTCAGGGGGGAGGCGCGGTGCGTGGTCGGCAGCCGGCGCGGAACGCCCGCCGGGACGGCGAGTTCACGGCGTTCGCCACGGTCACCGGGGTACGGCTGCTGCGCGTGGCGACCCTGCTCACCGCCGAGCCGCCGGACGCGAACCCCCGCGCGCGGCGCCTGCTGACGCTGGCCCTCGCCCACGCTTACGCCCACTGGGACCGGCCGCCCGGCGCGGACCCGTACGAGCGGACGCGCGCGCATCTCGCGGTGCGCTTCGCGCGCGGGAACTGGTACCGCCGCCCGCCCCTCGTGCGCCCGGCGGGTCCGCTGGCCGCCCTCACCCCGCAGGAGCGGCTGGTGCTGGTACTGCGGCGGTACGAGGAGGTCGGCGAGGAGCAGACAGCGGCGCTGCTGGGGCTGCCCGCCGAGCGGGTGTACAGGATCTGTGAGCGCGCGACGGTCCGCGTGCTGCGTCCGCCGCCCCCGGCTCCGGGGCGCGCGGTGGTGCGCCGGGCGCCGTCCTGGGCGCGGGGCGCGGGGCGGCCC
>NZ_WWIR01000023.1 GCF_009863025.1 Streptomyces sp. SID4985
CCGGTGCGGCGAGAGTGCGTGCCGGGCGTCGCGACGGGGCGAACGTTGCCTGTTGCGGCACTAGCTCAACAGGAGTTCCACCGCGCCCACGACGGTCGCCGCGACAACCAGTCGGTCGAAGAGTTGCTGGTTGATTCTGTTCACAGCCCATTTGCCGATGAACGCGCCGGGCACGACGAACACCAGGAGTGCGGCGTCAAGGAGCAGCGAGCGGCCGTCGATCAGTCCGAGTGCCGCGCTGAACGGCACCTTCGACACGTTGACGATCAGGAAGAAGAACGCCGAGGTGCCGAGGAAGCCGAGCTTGCGGAAGCCCGCGGAGAGGAGATACATCGACATGACCGGGCCGCCCGCGTTGGCGACCATGGTGGTGAAGCCGCCGAGTACGCCGTAGGCGCCCGCCGTCGTACGTCCGGCGCGGGTGGTGACCGCCGCGCCGTCGGCCTCCGGTCCGCCGGTCCCCGTCTCGCCGTCCGCCGCACCGTCCGCGGCGCCGTCCGTCGCGCCCTCCGGCTCCGGCCGCGCCGCCGCCCGTCGTCGCCACAGCGTGATCCCCGTCATCAGCAGCAGGATCGCGCCGATCGAGGTGCGGACGATGCCGTCCCCGGCGTGGACCAGGAAGAGCGTGCCCGCCACGACACCGACCCCGACCGCGGGGAACAGCCGCCACAGCGTGGGCCAGTGGGCGTGCCGACGGTAGGTGAGGACGGCGAGGATGTCGCCCGCGATCAGCAGCGGCAGCAGCACGCCGGTGGAGGCGCGGGCGGGGAGTACGGCCGCGAAGACGGCGAGGCTGACCGTGTTGGCCCCGCTGACCGCGGTCTTGGAGAAGCCGACCAGAAGGGCGGCGAGGGCCAGGGCGGCGAATTCCCAGCCGGATATGTGCCAGAGCGTCATCATGTTCATGCGGGGACTGATGCTATGTGCACGCGTTTGGCGGCTCACGAGCCGCCCTGCCCGCGAAGCCCTCCGAGGGTGCCCGTGCCCGCACCACGGATACGCCCCGGAGGCAGCGGCTCATGGGGCCAGCCCTCCGCCCCTACGCCCGCTCCACCAGCACCGCGCTCCCCTGCCCCACCCCCACGCACATGGTCGCCAGTCCGCGCCCCGAGTCCTCGCGTCGCATCCGGTGGAGCAGCGTCGTGAGGATGCGGGCGCCCGAGCAGCCCAGCGGGTGGCCGAGGGCGATGGCGCCGCCGGTGGGGTTGACCAGGTCGGGGTCGATGCCGAGTTGGTCCACGCACGCGAGGGCCTGCGCGGCGAACGCCTCGTTGAACTCGGCCTCGTCCAGGTCGGAGACCGACCAGCCGACGCGGGCGAGGGCCTTGCGGGTGGCCGGGACCGGGCCGAGGCCCATCACGTCGGGGTGGACGCCCGCCGAGGCTCCGGCGACGTAGCGGCCGAGGGATTCGAGGCCCAGGTCGTTCAGGGCCTCCTCGCTGACGAGGAGCAGTCCGGCGGCGCCGTCGTTCATCGGGGAGGCGTTGCCCGCGGTGACCGTGCCGTCCGTGCGGAAGACCGGCTTCAGACGGCTCAGTTTCTCCAGTGAGGTGTCCTCGCGCACGCACTCGTCGCGCTCGACCACGATGCCGTCGGGGCGCTCCACGGAAAGGAGTTCGTCGTCGAAGGTACCGTTCTTCTGCGCGGTGGCAGCGAGTTGGTGGCTGCGCAGGGCGAACTCGTCCTGTCGCGCGCGGGAGATGCCGTACCGCTCCGCGACCTCCTCGGCGGTCTCGCCCATGGAGAGCACGCCGTGGAGTTCCTTCATGGCGGGGTTGACCAGCCGCCAGCCGAGCCGGGTGTCGTACGTCTCGATGCGGTGCGGCAGTGCCTCGTCGGGGCGGGGCAGGACGAAGGGGGCGCGGCTCATCGACTCGGAGCCGCCCGCGATCACGACGTCCGCCTCGCCGGAGGCGATGGTGCGGGCGGCGGCGGTGACGGCTTCGAGGCCGGAGGCGCACAGGCGGTTGACGGTGGCGCCGGGGACGGTGTCGGGCAGGCCCGCGAGGAGGGCGGCCATGCGGGCGACGTTGCGGTTGTCCTCGCCGGCCTGGTTGGCGGCGCCCCAGTACACGTCGTCGATCCTGGCCGGGTCGAGGGCGGGGGCGTCGGCCACCAGGCGCCGGATCACGGTCGCCGCGAGGTCGTCGGGCCGGATGCCCGAGAGGGCGCCGCGCAGCTTGCCGATGGGGGTGCGGCGGGCGGCCGCGAAGTGGACGGGACGCACGGCGGGGCTCCTGATCTACGACGGATCTGCGGCTGACCTGCGGCTGATCTGCGAACGGCCTGGCCATTAATTAGCACTGCTAGTTTCGGACTATAGACCGGCTTCCCGCCCCTGGGAAGGATCCCCACCGCACCCCTACAACCCCCTACCCCTCAAGCCCCAGCACCCGCGCGATCGTCCGCGGCACCCCCCGCTCGTTGTTGGACGGCGCCATGTGCCGGGCCCGCCGGGCGACCTCCGGGTGGGCGTTGGCCATGGCGAAGGACCACTCGGCGGCGTCCATCATCTCCAGGTCGTTCAGGTAGTCGCCGAAGACCATCGTCTGCGCGGGGGTGATGCCCAGCTCGCGCTGGAGACCCCGCAGCGCGGCCCCCTTGTTGGCGGTGCGGTTCATGACGTCGACCCAGTGCTCGCCGGAGACGACGACCTGGTGGGTGTCCGCGAAGCCGGCCAGCGCCGGAGCGGTCCCGTGCTCGGCCGAGCCGAAGTCGAAGAGCGCCACCTTGATCACCTCGTCCTCGACGGCGGTCAGGTCGGGGACGACGCGGTGCTCGACGTAGTACTTGCGGACCTCGGCGAGGAACGGCTCGTCGGTGCGCTCGACGTACGCGGCGCGCTTGCCGCAGACCACGGCACCGCTGTCCACGCCCCGCTCCACCAGCCGCCGTGCCGTACGGGCCAGCTCCGCGGCCACCGAGCGCTCCAGCGGGTCCGAGCTGAGTTCCACCCCGTCGCGGACCACGTACGTGCCGTTCTCCGCGATGAACACCATCCCCTCGGAGACCTCTGCGAACTCCTTGGCCAGCGTGGCGTACTGGCGGCCGCTCGCGGGGCTGAACAGCACGCCCCGGCGGCGGAGTTCGGCGAGGAGGCCCCACATGCCCTCGGGCATGGACTTGTCGTCGTCCAGCAGTGTGCCGTCCATGTCGGTGACGATCAGGCGTATGTCGGCCGGGCCCGTGGGCAGGCCGGGGTCGGTGGTCAGGGACGTGGGCGTGGCGGTCATGTCCTTCTTCCGGGTCGGGGCGCGAACCCTCCCAGTGTCCTTCATGCCGCCGGAGGTATCGGAACCCGATTCCCGGGACACCGCGCCACCCGACCCCGCACAATGACGCCAGGCAGCGTGATCACGAAGCGGCACCGGCCGCACGTGGAAACGCACGCGGAAGCGCATGTGGAAGCGCACATGGAAAGGGGCGGACCGGTGGGCGGACACGACACGGGGACGACGGCGGACCGGCTGGACACCTCCGTCGCGCACAACGCGCGGGTCTGGAACTACTGGATCGGCGGCAAGGACCACTACGAGGTGGACCAGGCGGTCGGCGAGCACGTCGCCGGGATGTTCCCGGTGATCCGTGACGTGGCGCGCGCGGACCGGGAGTTCCTCCGGCGGGCGGTGCGGTATCTCGCCGCCGAGCGCGGGATACGCCAGTTCCTGGACGTCGGCACCGGGCTGCCCACGGTGGACAACACCCACGAGATCGCGCAGTCGGTCGCGCCCGAGTCGCGGATCGTGTACGTCGACAACGACCCGATCGTGCTGGCCCACGCCCGCTCGCTGCTCACCAGCTCCCCCGAGGGCGTGACGGACTACATCGACGCCGATGTGCGCGACCCGGAGACGATCGTGGCGCGGGCCGCCGAGACGCTCGACCTCACACAGCCGGTCGCGGTGATGATGCTCGGCATCCTGAACTTCGTCCTGGACGACGACGCGGCCCATGACGTCGTGCGCCGGATCATGGCGGCCGTGCCGTCCGGCAGCTTCCTGGTGCTGACCCACCCCACCTACGACGGTGACGTGGGCGGCGAGGGCAACGTCGCCGCGATGGAGTTCTGGAACGCCAACGCCACCCCGCCCATCACCGCGCGCGGCCGGGCCGGCATCGCCGGGTTCCTGGAGGGGTTGGAGCTGGTCGAGCCGGGCCTCGTGCCCTGCTCCCAGTGGCGGGCCGGGTCCGACGCGGCCGCCGTCGTACCGCAGTTCGGCGCGGTGGCCGTGAAACCCTGAGCGCGACCACGCGGGAGCCCGACCGTCGAGGAGTACCCATGGCCACCCTTGCCGACCCCGTGCCCGGCGGCCGCCCCGGTGAGACACGGCGGGCCGCGGCCCTCACCGCCGAGCTGACCGCTCGGGGCGTCCACGGGATCGTGCTCGCGTACGTGGACACGGCGGGTGTCGGGCGGGTCAAGGCGATCCCGGTGGCCCGGCTGACGGCGGCGGTGACCCGGGGCGTCGGGATGTCGCCGGTCTTCGACACCTTCCTGTCCGACGACTCGATCGTCACCACCGACGTGCTCGGCTCCCCCGACGGCGACCTGCGACTCTTCCCCGACCTGGACGAGCTGGTGGTCCTGGCCGGGCAGCCCGGCTGGGCATGGGCGCCGGTGGACCGGATCACCCAGGAGGGCGCGCCGCACCCCGGCTGCTCGCGGACCTTCCTGCGCCGGATCGTCGCGGAGGCCGCCGAGCGGTACGGCCTGACCTTCCGGGCGGCGGTCGAGGTCGAGTGGACGGTGGGCCTGGACTCGGCGCCCGCCGGGGAGTTCGTCCCGGCGGTGTCCGGACCGGCGTACGGCGCGATCCGGCAGGTCGAACTGAGCGACGTGGGCGCCGAGTTGCTGGCGGCGCTCGCCGCGCAGGGCGTGGACGTGGAACAGCTCCATCCCGAGTACGCGCCCGGCCAGTTCGAGCTGTCGGTGGGGGCGCTGGACCCCGTGGCGGCGGCCGACCGGAGCGTGCTGGTGCGGCAGACGATCCGGGCGGTCGCGCGACGGCACGGTCTCCGCGTGTCCTTCGCCCCGACCGTGGTGGCAGACGGGGTCGGCAACGGCGGCCACCTCCATCTCTCCTGCCACCGCGACGGGGTGAACCTCCACACCGGCGGCGAGGGCCGGTACGGCATGACGGCCGGGGCGGAGTCCTTCGTGGCCGGGGTGCTGTCCCGGCTGCCCGCGCTGACGGCGGTGACCGCGCCCAGCCCGGCCAGTTACCTGCGCCTGAAGCCGTCCCGGTGGGCCGGGGTGTTCACCGCCTGGGGCCGTGAGACCCGCGAGGCCGCGCTGCGGATCGTCACCGGCACGGCGGGCCACACCGACGAGGGCGCCAACCTGGAGATCAAGCCCGTCGACCTGGCCGCCAACCCGTATCTCGCCCTCGGCTGCGTCATCGCCGCCGGACTCGACGGCCTCGCCGCCGCACTGCCCCTGCCGCAGGAGATCACCGGCGACCCGGTCCGGTACGGCGCGGAGGAGGCGGCCGCGCTCGGGGTGCGGCGGCTGCCGCAGTCGCTGACGGAGGCCGTCGCGGCGTTCCGCGCCGACCCGGTGCTGCGGTCGGCCCTCGGCCCGGTCCTCGCCGACGCGGTGACGGCCGTACGGCTCGGGGAGGTCGCGGCGGTGGACGGCATGGACGACGCCGTGGTGGCCGCCGCCCACCGGTGGAGGTACTGACGATGACCGCACCTGAGCCTCTCCAACAGGCCCTGTCCGAGCTGCCGTTGGTGGACCATCACTGTCACGGCGCGACCACTCGCGCCCTCACTCGGGCCGAGTTCGAGTCGCTCATCACCGAGGGTGAGGCGTGGCCCGGGATCTCGCCCTTCGACAGCCCGGTCGGCATCGCCGTACGCCGCCACTGCGCACCCCTCCTCGACCTGCCCCGGCACGCCTCCCCCGAGAACTACCTGGCCCGGCGCGCGGAGTTGGGAGCCGCCGAGGTCAACCGGCGCTTTCTGACCGCCGCCGGGGCCGAGGCGTTCTGCGTGGACACCGGGTTCGCCCCGGACCCGGGGACATCGCCGGACGAACTGGCCGCAGCGGCAGGGGGTTTGGCCTACGAGGTCGTGCGGCTCGAACGGGTCGCGGAGGAGGTGGCCGCGCGCGGCGTGGAGCCGGAGGCGTACGCGGAGGCGTTCCGCGCGGCGGCCGAGGAGGCGGTGCGGCGCCCCGGGGTGGTGGCGGTGAAGTCGGTGGCGGCCTACCGCACCGGGTTCGCGCTGGACCCGGCCCGGCCCACCGGCGCGGAGGTGACACGTGCGGCCCGGGAGTGGTTCGCGCGGGGCGGGCGGCTGAACGACCCGGTGCTGATGCGGCAGTTGCTGTGGACCGCCGTCGATCTCGGGCTGCCGCTCCAGCTGCACACCGGTTTCGGCGACGCCGATGTGACCCTGCACCGCGCCGACCCCACACTGCTCACCGACTGGCTGCGGCTGACGGCGGGCACGATTCCCGTGGTGCTGCTGCACTGCTGGCCGTATCACCGCCAAGCCGCTTATCTGGCGGCGGTGTTCGAGCGGGTGTACCTGGATGTCGGTCTCGCGCTGCACTACGCGGGACCGGCCCGCTCCCGCACGATCCTGGAGGAGGCGCTGGAGATCACCCCGTTCCGCAAACTGCTGTACAGCTCCGACGCCTACGGAGTGGCCGAATTCCATCACCTGGGCGCGCTGTGCTTCCGGCGCGGACTGGCCGATCTGCTCCAATCCCGCGTCGATGCCGATGAGTTGAGCCTGACGGACGCGCTGCGTATCGCATCCTGGACGGGCCGCGACAACGCCCGCCGCCTGTACGAACTGCCCGAGCCCGCCCGTGATCCCGGCGGGCGCCCCACCCGGAAAGTATGATCAAGCAATGTCTGACATGACCGAGACCACGCCCGGCTGGCTGTCCACGGACGAACTGGAAATGGCCAGGGCCCGGATGCCGATCCTGTATGTCGAGGCCGTGCCGGTGCGCGTGGACGACAACGGCGAAGTCACCAGTATCGGGCTGCTGTTGCGGATCGGGCCGGACGGCACGGTCAGCCGGACCCTGGTCTCCGGACGGGTGCTGCACCACGAGCGGGTCCGTGACGCGCTGCTGCGCCATCTGGAGAAGGACCTCGGCCCGGTCGCGCTCCCCCGGGTGCCCGCCTCGATGCAGCCGTTCACGGTCGCGGAGTACTTCCCGACGGCCGGGGTCACGCCGTACCACGACCCGCGTCAGCACGCGGTGTCGCTCGCCTACGTCGTGCCGGTCTCGGGCGACTGCCGGCCGCGCCAGGACGCGCTGGACCTGGTGTGGTTCTCACCGCAGGAGGCCGCGTCGTCCGCCCTGGAGAGCGAGATGCCGGGCGGGCACGGGGTGCTGCTGAAGCAGGCGCTGGCGCATCTGGGTCTGGTGTTCTGACGACCTCGGAATCCGGTGGCCCGTAAGACCCCCGGGCCACCGGATTCGGACGGGACCGAACGGCCCCGGCCGGGTCCGAGTGGCCCGTGGCGGGGTCGTGGCGCCCGCGCGAACCTGGAGGGAGAGCAGTCCCGAAGGGAGCCGGTGCGATGACCACGACCACCATGACCACGGCGCTCGAGCCCGTGTACCGCGAGCGGCTGATGCGGTTCGCCCGCGAGGTCTCCTTCCCGGCCGGTGTCCGGCTCTTCGAGGAGGGCGGGCGCGCCGATCGCTTCTGGATCGTGCGCACCGGCACGGTCACCCTGGATCTGCGGGTGCCCGGCCGCCGTCCCGTCGTCGTCGAGTCGCTCGGCCACGGTGAACTGGTCGGCTGGTCCTGGCACTTCGGGCCGGGCGTCTGGCATCTGGGCGGCGAGGCGATGAGCCCCGTACGGGCCTGGGAGTTCGACGCGGCCCCGGTACGGGCGCTGTGCGTGGCGGACCCCGAGTTCGGCCGGGCGGTGGCCGTCTGGGTCGGCCGGGTGGTGGCCCACCGGCTGCACGCCTCGCGGGTCAGACTGCTCGACCTGTACGCCCCGTACGGCAGCGGGGACCCGCTGTGACCTCGGCGGCGGCGCCCGGGCCGCGCCCGGTGGAGCCGGTGCCGGGAGACGGGCCGTACCGGGTGGGCGACGTGATGACGCGGGCCGTGGTCGCGGTGGGCAGCGGCACGCTGTTCCGGGACATGGTCGAGCGGCTGGAGCAGTGGAAGGTCGGCGCCCTGCCCGTTCTGGAGGGCGACGGCCGGGTGATCGGGGTGGTCTCGGAGGCCGATCTGCTGCCCAAGGAGGAGTTCCGCGACGGCGAGCCGGACCGGCTGACCCAGCTGCGCCGGATGGCCGACCTGGCGAAGGCCGGGGCGGTGACCGCCGGGGAGCTGATGAGCACCCCCGCCGTCACCGTGCACGCGGACGCGACGCTGCCCGAGGCGGCCCGGATCATGGCCGTCAAGGGCGTCAAACGGCTCCCCGTCATCGACGCCCAGGGCGCGCTCGTGGGCGTCGTCAGCCGGGGCGACCTGCTGAAGGTGTTCCTGCGCTCGGACGCCGAACTGGCTGACGAGATACGGCGGTCCGTGGTCGACGTGCTCTTCCCCGCGCCGGTGGAACCCGTGCACGTCATGGTCGCCGACGGCGTCGCGACGCTCACCGGGTGCGTGCGGGACGCGGAGCGGATCGAGCTGGCGGCCCGGATGACACGGGGTGTGGAGGGCGTGGTGGGTGTGGACTGCCGGCTCACGGCCGAACGGGGCTGAACACGCCGGGCCACACCGAGTCGCGCCGCGCGGTTCAGCGCGCCGGACGCTCCTCCGTACCCGTACCCGTACCAGTACCCATCCCCTGGTCCAGCTGTGAGGCGATCACCGCCGCCTGGACCCGGCGCTGGACGCCGAGCTTGGCGAGCAGCCGGGAGATGTGGTTCTTGACCGTCTTCTCCGACAGATACAGCCGCTGGCCGATCTCCCGGTTGGTCAGGCCGTCCCCGATCAGCGCGAGGATGTCCCGTTCCCGGGGCGACAGCGCCTCCAGCTCGGGCGGCAGCGAGGGCGCGGTCTCGGCGGGGTCGGAGCGCAGCGAGCGCATCAGCCGGGCGGTGGTGGCGGGGTCCAGCATGGACTGGCCCGAGGCGACGGTGCGTACCGCCGAGATCAGGTCGGAGCCCTTGATCTGCTTCAGTACGTACCCGGCGGCGCCTGCCATGATCGCGTCGAGCAGCGCGTCCTCGTCGTCGAACGAGGTCAGCATGAGGCAGGCCAACTCGGGCATGCGGTCGCGCAGTTCGCGGCAGACGGTGATGCCGTCGCCGTCGGGGAGACGTACGTCGAGCACGGCGACGTGCGGGCGCAGGGCCGGGCCGCGGGCGAGGGCCTGCTGCGCGGAGTCGGCCTCGCCGACGACGGAGATGTCCGGTTCGGAGTCGAGCAGATCGGCCACGCCCCGGCGGACGACCTCGTGGTCGTCCAGCAGGAACACCCGGATCGGGTGCTGCTCGGTGAAGACGCGTGTCTCGGGCATGACGACCTCTCGTTTCCCGGGGCCGGACGGACAGGACCGGCCCACCAGCCGGATCATGACCCGCCGGTCCCGTACAGACTAGGGCCGAACGGTCCCGCCTCGCCCCTCACCTGCGGAATCAGGTCCGCGCGTCACCTGCGGGACCGAGCCAGCGCGTCACCTGCGGAACCGGGCCCGCGCGTCGCCCGCCGGATCAGGTCAGCGTGCCGTCGGCGCGACCCGGCGCGGGGGCGAGGTCGAACTCCACGTCCACCACGCCCTCGACCGCGCGGACCAGCCGGGCGGCCACCGGGACCAGGGCGGTGTCGCGCAGCGAGCCGGTGAGGGTGACCACGCCGTCGTGCACCTCCACGTGGATCAGGGAGTCGGGCGGCGGGAGGATCCAGGAGACGATGTCGTGTCGTACCTCGCGTTCGATGTCCTGGTCGCCGCGCAGGAAGACCTTGAGCAGGTCGACGCGGCTGACGACGCCCTCCAGGACACCCTTGTCGTCCACGACGGGGAGCATCCGCACCCCGGACCGTGCCATGCGCCGGGCCGCCTCCGCGAGTGTGGCCCCCGAGTGCACGGTGACGGCGGGCGCGGACATCAGCTCCGCCGCCGTGGCCGCTTCCGCCTTCGCCAGGTCGGCCGGGCGGCGGCGCCCGGTGTACGCCTCGCCGGGCGCGTCGCGCAGCTCCTCCTTGGGCAGCAGGTCGGACTCGGAGACGACGCCGGCCACCCTGCCGCCGACGAGCACGGGAAGGCTGCCGACATGGCGGTCCCGCAGCATCCGCGCGATCTCCTTGAAGGGCGTCTCCGGGCCGACGACCGCCACGGTGCGGGTCATGACGTCGCCGACGCTGCGCGGGGTTGCGTACATGGTGACTCCGTAGGTTCACGCGGACGGTTGCGTACGTCGCCTTTCTGGTTCCGGCGTGCGCCGGGTCTCTTCCAGCGTGCGCCGCGTCTCCAGAGTGCGCCGGGTCGGGGAGACCGCCTAGTGCCGAGCGGCCCTAGGGCCGGTCGGCCCCGCGCAGGGACCTGCGGCCCCTGATCCGGCGGGCGGGGCGCCGCGAGGCTGGGGGCGGAGGTGGAGACCATGTCCCGAACCGTCACCGTGGGCTTCGACGGCTCGCCCGAGAGCCGGGCGGCAGCCGACTGGGCGGCCCGCGAGGCCGGGCTGCGCGCCCTGCCGCTGCGGGTCGTGCACGTCTGGGAGCCGGTGCCCGAACCGATGGGCCAGGCACCGCTGCTCGGCGCCGAGACCCAGCGGCCCTGGACCGAGCGGGTGCCCCGCGAGAGCGCGGAGCGCCTGCGCTTGCGCCACCCGGGTATCGAGGTGGTCGTCGAGCAGTACACCGGGAACCCGGTGGACATCCTGTGCGAGGCCGCCGCCTCGGCCGAGCCGCTGGTGCTCGGCTCGCGGGGGCTCGGCGGGATCGGCGGCTTCGTCGCCGGTTCGGTCGGCCTCGCCGTCATGGCCCGTACCGAGCGGCCGGTGGTGGTCGTCCGGGCGGACGAGCCGACCGTGGGCCGGCACGGGCCCGGCCCGGCGGCCGGGGACGCGCCCACCGCGCCCGTCGTGCTCGGCCTGGACACCGGCGAGCCGGACGACACGCTGCTCGGGTTCGCCTTCGACGCGGCCGCCCGCTACGGCGTCCCGCTGCGCGTGGTGCACGCCTGGCGTCCGCCGCCCGCGTACGCCTACGAGCTGTCCGCCTACGCCTACGACCTGGCAGGACCCGGCGACGGCCCCGGTTCGGTCGGGGAGCTGGAGGCGGAGGGCCTGACCAAGGTGCTCCAGCCCTGGCGGCAGTCGTTCCCCGGCGTGGAGGTGGTGGAGGAGAGCAGGCCGGGCAGCGCGGCGCGGGTGCTGGTCGAGGCGGCGCGGGAAGCCGGTCTGGTGGTGGTCGGGAAGCGGCTGCGCTCCGGACGGCTGGGCACGCACATCGGGCATGTGACGCACGCGGTGCTGCACCACGTCGCCGCTCCGGTTGCCGTCGTGCCGCACAGCTGACCGGATGGTGACGAGGGACGCCCGGCCGGAGGACGGCGGGGACACCGCGAGCGGAGGGAGAGGGCGGACACCATGGACCAGCCGATCGTCGTCGGCGTGGACGGCTCGGAGCAGAGCCTGCGCGCCGTGGACTGGGGAGCCGACGAGGCCGCCCTGCGCGGGGCACCGCTCCGCCTGGTGTACGCCTCGCTGTGGGAGCGGTACGAGGGCGCGCTGATCGCCCAGGAACTCCACCGGCCGGTGGACGAGGTGATGGCGCGGGACGTGGTCGGCACCGCCGAGGAGCGGGCGCGGCGCCGTCGGCCCGGGGTGCCGGTCACCACCGACGTGCTGCCCGACGAGCCGGAGTACGGCCTGGTGCGCGAGAGCCGTACGGCCCGTGCCGTGGTGCTCGGCTGCCGGGGGCGCAGCGGGCTCACCGAGGCGCTGCTCGGGTCGGTCAGCCTGACGGTCGCCGGGCACGCGCACTGCCCGGTGATCGTGCTGCGCGGCGGCCACGACGACCCGGAGCGCGCCGGGACCGGGCGGATCGTGCTGGCCGTCGGCGAGAAGCCGACGGGCGAGGCCGCCGTGCGGTTCGCGGCAGAGGAGGCCGCGCTGCGCGAGCTGCCCCTGGAGGCGGTACGGGCCTGGCGGCGCCCCTCGGGTCCGCTGCCCGGCCATGTCCCGCACGACGGCGATCCGGAGCGGGCCGCGCTGGACACGGTGGAGGAGGCGTTGCGGGACCTGCCCGCCGGTGTCGTGCCGGTACGGCACGTCGTGGAGGGCCAGACCCGTGACGTGCTGCTCGACGCCTCCCGTGGCGCGGTCCTGCTCGTCGTGGGCGCCCGGCGCAGGCACGGCCGCTTCGGTCTCCAGCTCGGCCGGGTCGCGCACGGGGTGCTGCACCGGGCGGACTGCGCGGTGGCCGTCGTACCGGAGCCGGACTGACGGGCGCGGTGCCGCGCCGTCCCGAGACCACGACCGTCGATCCTGCGGAGTTTCCATGACCGACACCGCCGAACACACGCTGACCGACGAGGAGTTGGACACGCTCCTGGCCCACTGGCGGGCCGCCAACTACCTCTCGGCGGGCCAGATCTATCTGATGGCCAACCCCCTGCTGACCGAGCCGCTGCGCCCGGAGCACATCAAGCCCCGGCTGCTCGGACACTGGGGCACCACGCCAGGGCTGAACCTGGTGTACACGCACCTCAACCGGGTGATCCGCGAGCGCGGGCTCGACGCGCTGTGCGTGTGGGGGCCGGGGCACGGCGGCCCGGCGGTCCTCGCCAACTCCTGGCTGGAGGGGAGTTACGCGGAGGTCTACCCGGACGTGAGCCGGGACGGGGAGGGCATGGAGCGGCTGTTCCGGCAGTTCTCCTTCCCCGGCGGGGTGCCCAGTCATGTGGCCCCGGAGACACCGGGCTCGATCCACGAGGGCGGCGAGCTGGGCTATTCGCTCGCGCACGCCTACGGTGCCGCCTTCGACAACCCCGACCTGCTGGTCGCGTGCGTGATCGGGGACGGCGAGGCGGAGACCGGGCCGCTGGCCGCGTCCTGGCACTCCGACAAGTTCCTCGACCCGGTGCACGACGGCGCGGTCCTGCCGATCCTCCACCTCAACGGCTACAAGATCGCCAACCCGACGGTCCTCTCCCGGCTCCCGCAGGCCGAACTCGACGCGCTGCTGCGGGGATACGGCCACGAGCCGCTGTACGTGTCGGGCGACGACCCCGCCGAGGTGCACCGCGCGATGGCGGCGGCCTTCGACGAGGCGCTGGACCGGATCAAGCTGATGCAGGACAGCGCGCGCGAGGACGGTGTCACCGAGCGCGTGCACTGGCCGATGATCGTGCTGCGCACCCCGAAGGGCTGGACCGGCCCCGCCGAGGTCGACGGGCTGCCGGTGGAGGGGACCTGGCGAGCCCATCAGGTGCCGCTGGCCGGAGTGCGCGAAAACCCCGGGCATCTGGCGCAGTTGGAGCGGTGGCTGCGCTCGTACCGGCCCGAGGAGCTGTTCGACGCGGACGGCCGGCCGGTCGCGGACGTGCTCGCCTGTGTACCGGAGGGCCCGCGACGGCTCGGCGCCAACCCGCACGCCAACGGCGGTCTGCTCACCCGCGAACTCCCCCTCCCGTCGCTGGACTTGTTCGGCGTCCCGGTGGACAAACCGGGCACGACGCTGCACGAACCCACCCGCGTCCTGGGCGACTTGCTGGAGCGGGTCATGAAGGACACGCGCACGAGGCGGGACTTCAGGCTCGTCGGGCCCGACGAGACCGCCTCCAACCGGCTCCAGGCGGTGTTCGACGCGAGCGGCAAGGCGTGGCAGGCCGAAGTGCTGCCCGTGGACGAGCACCTGGACCGGCACGGCCGGGTCCTGGAGGTACTGTCCGAACACCTCTGCCAGGGCTGGCTGGAGGGATATCTGCTCACCGGCCGACACGGACTGTTCTCCTGCTACGAGGCGTTCGTGCACATCGTGGACTCGATGGTCAACCAGCACATCAAGTGGCTGAGGATCTCCCGGGAGTTGCCCTGGCGGGCCCCGATCCCCTCCCTCAACTACCTGCTCACCTCGCATGTGTGGCGCCAGGACCACAACGGCTTCTCCCACCAGGACCCCGGCTTCGTGGACCACGTCCTCAACAAGAGCCCCGAGGTGGTCCGCGTCTATCTGCCGCCGGACGCCAACACCCTGCTGTGCGTGGCCGATCACGTGCTGCGCAGCCGCGACTATGTGAACGTGGTCGTCGCGGGCAAGCAGCCCTGTTTCGACTGGCTCTCGCTGGAGGAGGCCCGGGTGCACTGCGCGCGCGGCGCCGGAATCTGGGAGTGGGCCGGGACCGGGAACGGCGGCGAGCCCGATGTCGTCCTCGCCTGCGCGGGGGACGTACCGACCCAAGAGGTGCTGGCCGCCGCCCAGTTGCTGCGTCGCCACCTTCCGGAACTGGCGGTGCGCGTGGTGAACGTGGTCGACATGACCCGGCTGCTGCCGCACGAGGAACACCCGCACGGGATGAACGACTTCACCTACGACGGGCTCTTCACCACCGACAAGCCGGTGATCTTCGCCTACCACGGGTACCCCTGGCTGGTGCACCGGCTCGCCTACCGCCGGGCCGGGCACGCCAACCTCCATGTGCGCGGCTACAAGGAGTCCGGGACCACGACCACGCCGTTCGACATGGTCGTCCGCAACGACCTGGACCGCTACCGCCTCGTCATGGACGTCATCGACCGGGTGCCGGGGCTCGCCGTGCGCGCGGCCGGGGTACGCCAGGAGATGGTGGACGCGCGCGCCCGGCATCACGACTGGATCCGCGTCCACGGCACCGATCTGCCGGAGGTCGCGGAGTGGAGCTGGGACAGCTGAGCGACAGGGGAAGGGGGGCCGGGATCTCCCGGCCCCCCTTCCTGTCCCCCTTCGGCGGAAGCGTCAGCCGTGGTCGGCCCGGCGCAGCAGCCGGTAACCCCGTCCACGCCACCGGCACAGCCAGTGCCGCAGCCGTCGTCCGGCGCTCATCAGGCGGCCCCCTCGCCCGGTGCGCCCGCCGGGACCAGCGCCTCCACCACGGGGGCGGGCAGTCCCGGCTGCACGTCGAAGGCGCCGCCGAGCCCGGTGGTGCGCAGCAGCCGCAGGAACTCCTCGCTGTCCGCGACCAGCCGCAGTCTGCCCTGCCGGGCCCGGGCGCGGTTGCGGGTCCGGCACAGCACACCGAGTCCGGTGCAGTCGATGAACTCCACGGGCCGCAGGTCCAGCACCAGGTCGGGGTGCGGACGCGAGGTCAGGGTGTCGAGCCGGGCCGCCAGCCCGGGCGCGGTCAGCAGGTCTATCTCGCCGCGCAGGGCCACGACGGTGGCGGGGCGCACCCGCGCTCCCTCTCCGCCGGACCGGTGTTCCTCGGGCTTCGTGTGGTTCTCGGACATACGACGAGCGAACCGGATGCACCGGTCCGGACGGAAGGGCTGTTCGGCCCCTGATCGCCGTCCGTCCGGGGAAGCTTCGGGGAACCTCCGGGGAGGCGCGGAAGCAGGCGTTCCGTGGCCGCCGTGTCGCCACCCGCCGAGCATCCCGTACGCACAGGCCGGACCCCGTGCAGCCACCCCCGTGGGCCGGACGGCCCAAGCGCGTCGGCCCGTCTCGCGCGAAGGTGGAAGGGCGGGGCCGTCTCCCGGCACCCGCGCCCCGGGCGACGACGGTGAGGAGCGAACGGCATGAAGGGCTATGTCTTCGAGGGGCCGGGCCAGGCGTCCTGGCAGGACGTGCCGGACCCCGCGATCAAGGAGCCGACCGACGCGATCGTGAAGGTCGGCGTGGTCACCATCTGCGGCACCGACCTGCACATTCTCAAGGGCGACGTGCCCGAGGTGCGCCCCGGTACGGTCCTCGGGCACGAGGCCGTCGGGGAGGTCGTCGACATCGGCGGCGACGTGCGCACCGTACGGCCCGGCGACCGTGTGCTGATGTCCTGCATCAGCTCGTGCGGCCGCTGCCGCTTCTGCCGCGAGAGCCGGTACGGCCAGTGCCAGGGCGGGGGCGGCTGGGTGCTGGGCCATCTGATCGACGGCACGCAGGCCGAGTACGTCCGCGTCCCGTACGCCGACCTCTCGGTCCATCCGCTGCCCGCGACCGTGCGCGGCGAGGACGCCGTGCTGCTCGCGGACATCTTCCCCACCTCCTACGAGGTCGGCGTCCTCAACGGGCAGGTGCGCCCCGGCGACACCGTCGTGATCGTCGGCGCCGGACCCATCGGGCTCGCGGCGATCGTCACCGCGCGGCTGTTCAGCCCCGAGCGGATCATCGTCGTCGACCTGGCCCGGTCCCGGCTGGACGCGGCCCGGCGGCTCGGCGCCGACGCGGTCGTGCTGGCCGACGAGGACCCCGCCCAGCTCGTGGACGACCTCACCGGCGGCCTCGGCGCGGACGTGGCGCTGGAGGCGGTCGGCGTGCCGGAGAGCTTCGAGCTGTGCACCCGGCTCGTGCGGCCCGGCGGCCATGTCGCCAACATCGGCGTCCACGGCGCCCCCGCCACCTTGCACCTGGAAGACCTGTGGAGCAGGGACGTGACGATCACGACCGGTCTGGTGGACACGTACTCCACCCCGACCCTGCTGCGGATGACGGCGGCCGGCGGCCTGCCGACCGGCGAGCTGGTCACCCACACCTTCCCGCTGGACGACATGGAGGAGGCGTACGACGTCTTCGCGCACGCCGCCGAGACGGCCGCGCTGAAGGTGGTACTCGGCGCGGAGCGGTACGAGGTGGTCCCCACGGAATCGACGGACGCTGCGGGCTCCACGAGGCCTGCGGACTTCACGGGCTGAGCCGGGCCCGAGGGCCCCGCGACGGCCACCGCACACACACGACCAGGCGAGAGCAGGTGACGAACGTGACCGAGCCGACCGGACGGACGACCACACCCCCGGACACGGCGGCCGACACGGCGGCCGTGCCCGGGACACCCCGGGGCGATCTGGGCCGCCGCCTCGCGGCCCGGCGCGCGCAGCTCGGGCTGACGCGGGAGGAGGCGGCGGAACGCGCGGGCATGGCGCCCGGCTATCTCCGCTATCTGGAGGGCCATCCCGAGGCCGCGCCGGGCGCCGAGGTGCTGCTCAGGGTGGCCGACGCACTGGAGACGACGGTGCCCGACCTGACCGGCGGCACCGTCGACCAGCCGCCGGGTCCGGGGCAGGCGGCGCGCGGTGCCCGGTTCGAGTCGATCGGCACCGAGGAGTGCCGGGCCCTGCTCGGCGACCACGGGGTGGGCCGCCTCGCGGTCGTCCCGGACGACGGCCCCGTGGTCGTGCCCGTGAACTACACCGTGGTCGACAACGCGATCGTCTTCCGGACCGCCGCCAACGCCACGCCCGCGCTCGCGGACGGCGAGCGGGTGGCCTTCGAGGTGGACCGGATCGACGACGCCTTCAGCCGGGGCTGGAGCGTGCTGGTCCGCGGCGACGCACACATCGTGACCGACCCCGTCGAACGCGAGGAGCTGGCCGAACGCGCCTACTCCGGCCCCTGGGCGGGCGGCACGCGGGACGTGTGGGTACGCCTCGCCCCGGACGCGGTGACGGGACGGCGCATCACGGCGTGAGCAGCCCGGCCCTGCCCGGCCCCGCTCAGTCCTCGCCCGCCCCGCTCAGTCCTCCAGGTCCAGGTCGTCCAGCAGCACTCCGGTGACCAGACCCGGCCGGATCCGCACCGCGTAGTCCATCCCGTGCTGCGGCGCCCACGGCACCAACAGGGCGCGGATGCGCGCGAGTTCCGCCGGGTCGGTCACCAGATGGGCGTACCCGGTGACCACCACGCTCCAGCCGAGGTGGGTCACCGGGTCGATGGCGTCGGCCTCGTAGGCGACGACCACACCGCCCCCGCCGTCCCGCAGCGCCTGCGAGGTGAGCGCGGCGCCCTCGTGGGTGCGGATGACGACGTCGCCGCCGTCCAGCACGTGGTTGACCGGGCGGACGGTGGGCAGCGCGTCCTGTGTAAAAACGATTCTGCCGAGGGACACGCTGCCCAGCAGCCGCAGTGCCTCGGCCCGGTCGAGGTCGACACGATGGCGCGCCGGGCGCTGGTCGCACGGCACGGGTTGCTTCTTCATGGGCACGGCTCTCCGGTCGGCCGTCGGCGCCCGGCGGAAGTGGGGCGGCGCCTCGTGGGCGGAGCGGCACCGCGGGGGACCGGTGCCGCTCCTGGGTCCACTGTGGTCCACCGCCTGCCGCCCTTCCAGTGCCGTTCGGCCCTACGTTGACGGGCCGGACGATCCTCCCCTCCCCCACCTGGCGGAGGCCGGGCGCCCTGTCGCACGCGTGCGTCCACGCGGGGGCACCGGGTGGTCGCCGGGTGGCCCGTTCCGCGTACCGGGGCCCACCGGGGACCGATACGGTGGAGACGACGACCTGGACGGTGCCGGGTTCGCACGCCGAAGGACGTGGAGGAACGTGGTGGCAAGCTCCAAGGAGCCCCGCGTGCTGCTGCCGCAACTGAAGCTCGACGAGCTGCTGGAGGAGCTGCAGGCCCGCATCGACGCGGCCAGGGGCACCCGGGACCGCGTGCACAGCCTGCTGGAGGCGGTGCTCAGCGTCGGGCGCGAACTGGACCTGGAGCAGGCGCTGTACTCCATCGTGGAGGCGGCGGCCGTCCTGGTCGACGCCGAGTACGCGGCACTCGGCGTCATCAGCCCCGACGGCCGTACGCTCTCCGCCTTCCACACCGTCGGCGTCTCCGACGAGAAGATCACCGAGATCGGCCCCTATCCGCAGGGGCACGGCATCCTCGGCGAGCTGATCCGGCACCCCGAGCCGCTGCGCCTGTCGAAGATCTCCGAGCACCCGGCGTCGTACGGCTTCCCGCCCAACCACCCCCCGATGCGGAGCTTCCTCGGGGTGCCGATCCGGGTCCGCGACCAGGTCTTCGGCAACCTGTATCTCACCGAGAAGCGCGGCGGGGCGGAGTTCGACGAGGAGGACGAGTCGGTCCTGTCCACGCTGGCCGTCGCGGCCGGGGTGGCCATCGACAACGCCCGGCTGTACGAGGACTCCCGGCAGCGCGAGCGCTGGCTGCTGGCGAACGCGGAGATCACCCACCGGCTGATGCTCGGCAGCGAGCGCGCCGAGGCGCTCGACCTGATCGCGGAGCGGGCCCGGGACATCACGGGGTCGGCCCTTGCCGCCGTCGCCATGCCGGTGGAGGACACCGTCTCGCTCACCGTGGAGATCGCGGTGGGGGCGGGCGCGGAGGCGCACCGGGGTCTGGTCCAGCCGCTCGACGAGGGGCTGATGGGGCTCGCGTACTCCTCGGCCGAGCCGGTGACCAGCGACGACATCACGCGGGACGACCGGATAGACGCCGACCCGCAGCGGTTCCAGGGGCTCGGTCCCGCCGTGGCCGTGCCCATCGGCACCGGCGAGGGCGGGATGCGCGGTGTGGTGCTGCTGGCGCGCGAGGCGGGGGCGTCACTGTTCTCCGGCAAGGAGACCGAGCTGCTCCAGGGCTTCGCAGGGCAGGCCGCGCTCGCGATGGAGCTGGCCGAACGCCGTCAGGACGCGCAGCAGCTCGCGGTGCTCGAGGACCGCGACCGGATCGCCCGCGACCTGCACGACCTGGCGATCCAGCGGCTGTTCGCGACCGGGATGACCCTGCAGAGCGCGGGCCGTTTCATCGAGCACCCGAAGGCGGCCGAGCGGGTGCTGCGCGCGGTGGACGACCTGGACGAGACCATCAAGATCATCCGATCGACCATCTTCGGCCTGCGCACCCGCGACGGCGCGACCGGCAGCGGCCTGCGGTCCCGGGTCGTACGGGTGGCCGGCGAGGCGGCCCCCGTGCTCGGTTTCGCACCCGGGGTGCGCATGGAGGGGCTGATCGACACCGAGGTCCCGCCGGAGATCGCCGACGACGTGGTGGCCGTCCTCTCCGAGGCCCTCACCAACATCGCCCGGCACGCCCGCGCCGACCGCGCCGACGTGCTGCTCACGACCGACGGCCGCGAGGTCCGGCTGCGGATCGCGGACAACGGCGTCGGCGTCCCGTCCGGCGGCCGCCGCAGCGGACTGCGCAACATGACCGAGCGGGCGGAGCGGTCGGCCGGACGGATGGAGACGACGACTCCGGAGGGCGGCGGGACCGTACTGGACTGGCGGGTGCCGCTCCCCGTCGCTTGAGGCTCGGGCCTCGGCGTTGCTTGAGGCTCAGGCCTCGGTGCGCAGCGCGGCCAGGGCCGTGTCGAGGTCGGCGGTGCGGGGGCGGTTGTACGACAGCTTGCCCAGGACGACGGCCATGCCGCAGGTGTTGGTGAGCGCCGAGAAGACGAGCCCGCCCGCGATCGCGGCCGACAGCAGCTGGAAGGCGGGGTGCACGAGCCACCCGAGCACCAGTCCAAGCAGCACCAGCGCACCGGCCGTGAAGCGGACCTGCCGCTCCATCCCCCACACCGCCTTGGCCCCGGCGGCGGGCGGCGTGGTCAGTTCGTACCCCCGCGCGGCCCAGGCGCCGGTCCCGCCCTCCAGGGTCGCGGTCACGATCCCCTGCTCCGCCAGCAGCCGGGCGGCACTCTCCGCCCGCGCCCCCGAGGCGCACACCACGAGCACGTCCCCGCGCCGCGCGGCGTGCTCGATGTCGGGCAGCGCCCGCCGCACCTGGTCCAACGGGACGTTCAGGGCCCCGGGCAGATGCCCGGAGCCGTACTCGCCCGCCGTACGCACGTCGATCACGATGAACTCGTCCAGCCGCGCACGGACCTGATCGGTGCCCAGAACGACCGGGGTGGGGAAATTGGCCATGGCCGGAATGTACGGTATGGACCGCACGAAAGTGCCCTGCATCGGGTTCGGCTTCACGGAGCGTTCACGCTGCGCGGCTTTCCGCCGTCATCCCTCCACGCCCGCCGCATACGCCAACGGCGGCGCGATCGACCGGACGTCCGCCCCCTCCCCCACCCACAGCCCGATGAACAGCGCGGCGGTCGCCTCCAGCAGCCCGGCCCGGTCGAGCCCTCCGGCGGGGAGCGGCGTACAGCCGATGTCCCGTACGAGGGTGTGGACGAGGGCGAGGGCGGCCAGGTCGTCGCCGCAGACCGGGACGGCGAGCGGGCGGCCGTCGAAGACGGGCGGGGTCATGCGCCACACGTCCTCGTGGCAGAGGTTGAACGCCTTGACGACCCGGGCACCGGGCGCGGCGCGGGCCAGCCGTCGCGCGGCCGACGGGCCGTCGCCGGTCAGCAGCCGGAAGCCCGGCGGCCCGACCGGGTTGGAGCAGTCGAGCAGCACCTTGCCGTCGAGGACGGTACGCAGCTCCCGCGCGACCTCCTCCCCCGCGCCGTAGGGCAGCGCGGCGAGGACCACCTCCCCCGCCCCGGCCGCCTCGGCCAGGTCTCCGTGCCGTACGCCCTCCCCGAGGCGCTCCGCGAGCCGCCGCGCGCGGTCCGCGTCCCGTCCGCCGACGGTCACCTCATGCTCCGCCCGCACCCAGTGCGCGGCGAGCGCGTCCGCCATGCTCCCCGTCCCCAGCACCCCGATCCGCATCGAACTGCCCCTTCCCGC
This sequence comes from Streptomyces sp. SID4985, assembly GCF_009863025.1. Lineage (GTDB taxonomy): Bacteria > Actinomycetota > Actinomycetes > Streptomycetales > Streptomycetaceae > Streptomyces. The sequence continues at coordinate 21,485 of NZ_WWIR01000023.1, forward strand.
AAGCGATTTGAGTGCCACGCTAGAGGGACCGTCGGGCACCATTCGGTACGTGACGACCGAGCCCTTCCTCGCGGACTGCCGCGCCCGCCTCGCCTTCGACCTGCTGTCGAACACCTGGAACGCGGTGGTGCTCCGGGCCCTGCGCGACGGCCCCCTGCGCCCCCGCGAACTGCGCGCCCGCATCGGCGGGATCAGCCCCAAGGTCCTCACCGAGACACTGCGTCGGCTGCGGTTCAACGGCCTGGTGGAGCGGCACGCGTACGCCGAGGCACCACCCCGCGTCGAGTACCGGCTCACACCCCTGGGCCGCACCCTCCTGGCCCCCCTCGACACCATCGGCGCCTGGGCCTTCGAGCACGGGGACGAGGTGATGGAGGCGCAGGCACGGGCTGTCGGTGGTACGCCCTAGGGTCGCGGCATGAGACGAACCACGCCCCCGCGCCCGTTGGACGTAGAGGCGCTCTTTCCCGGGCTGGCGGCCCATCGGGGCACTACGACCCGGCTCCACCCGCGCCCGGGTGCACCGGCCGTCGAGGACAGCTCCGTCGGTGGCCCGCTGCTCTGGCCGGCCGACGAACCGTGGCCGGTGTGCACCGAGCCGCACCCGCACGCGCGCGGGAGGCGCCCGGCGGACATCCACC
>NZ_WWIR01000208.1 GCF_009863025.1 Streptomyces sp. SID4985
GGCGGAGCTGACCGGCCTGCCCGCCGCCGAGCTGCGCACCGACCCGGCGGCCAACGTCGCCGGGGGCGCCGCCCTGCTCGCGGCCGAGCAGAAGCAGCTGGGCGAGAAGACCGGCGACGATCCGGCCGCGTGGTACGGCGCGGTGGCCCGCTTCTCCGGCGCCGACGACTCGGCGACGGCGGCCGCGTACGCCAACGACGTGTTCGACGTGCTGCGCACCGGCGAGTCCCGCACCACCGACGACGGCCGGCGAGTCGACCTCAAGGCCGTCCCCGGTGTGCGCGGCGACACGGCCCAGCTGAAGCGGACCGGTCTGCGCGCGCCGAAGGCCGACGGTGTGGAGTGCCCCGCGTCGGTGTCCTGCGTGTCGGTCCCGGCGCCGTACGAGGAGTTCGGGGACAACGACTACGGCAACCACGACCTGGGCAACCGCCCGGCCTCGCAGCGGATCAAGTACATCGTCATCCATGACACCGAGGGCGGCTGGGACGGGGTGATGAACCTGATCCAGGACCCCACCTATGTGTCCTGGAACTACACGATCCGCTCCACCGATGGTCTGATCGCCCAGCATGTGAAGGCGAAGGACGTGGCCTGGCACGCGGGCAACTGGGATGTCAACGCCCGCTCGATCGGCATCGAGCACGAGGGTTTCCTGACCGCGCCGGACGCCTGGTACACGGAGGCGATGTACCGCTCCTCGGCCCGTCTGGTGCGCTATCTGTCGCGCACGTACGGCGTTCCGCTGGACCGGCAGCACATCCTCGGCCACGACAACGTGCCGGGGCCGACCGCCTCGACGGTGCCCGGGATGCACACCGACCCGGGTCCGTACTGGGACTGGCGGCACTACTTCCAGCTGCTCGGCCACCCCTTCAGGGCGACGGGCACCGCCCGCTCCGGGCTGGTGACGATCCGGCCGGACTACGCGGCCAACCAGCCGGTGTACACGGGCTGCGACTCGGCCGCCGCCTCCTGCCCGGCGCACGGCTCCGGCGAGGTGCGCCTGTACACGGACCACGACGTGAACGCCCCGCTGGTCAAGGACATCGGCCTGGGCACCACGCCGACGACCGGGGTCAACGACCTGTCCTCACGCGTCTCCACCGGCCAGCAGTACGCGGTCGCGGACCGCTGGGGCGGCTGGACGGCGATCTGGTACCTGGGCCAGAAGGCGTGGTTCGAGAACCCGAGGCGGCACGCGACGGCGGTTCCCGCGTCCGGGTTCACGATCACCCCGAAGGACGGTCTGACGAGCGTCCCGGTGTACGGCCGGGCGTACCCCGAGAAGGAGGCCTACCCGGCGGGCGTCCCGGCCCAGTCGGTGGTGGCGCTGCCGTACACGGTCCCGGCCGGGCAGAAGTACGTCGTCGGTGACGAGATGCCGGGTGAGTACTACTACGCGGTCACCTTCACCGAGGACTCGCACAAGGTGGTCGTCGGCAAGGACCTGTACTACGAGATCCAGTACGGCCACCGGGTGGCGTTCGTCCGCGCGGCCGATGTGACACTGGCGGCCGCGCGCCGCTGAGGCCGGGCCTCAGCCCTGCTGGAACAGTTCCGCCGGGAGCGGTTTCAGCAGGGCGTACAGGTCGTCGGTGATGGGCCGGTCCCAGGCGGCGATCGTGACGAGCACGCCGTCGCTGCGGTCGAACTGCACGCAGGAGATACGGCTCTCGGAGAGCTTGAGGCGGCGCACGATCAGCAGGTTGTCGCCCTGGAGGACGGGGGTGTCCTCGGTGCCGACGACCGTGACCTCCTCCTCGTTCTCCAGCGCGAGCAGCAGCTGGGCGACCTCGAAGGGGATCTCGGCCTCGGCGACCTCGCGGGCCGGGGAGCCCTCGGGGAGGTTGCCGATGATCATGGCGGGGCCGCGCCCGCCGAACAGGTCGTAGCGCAGGAAGACACCCTGGCAGGTGCCGTCGGGAGCGGGCAGCAGGCCCGCGCCGAGGTTGCCCGGCCAGTCGCCCGGGTCCATGGCCAGCACGTCGAAATCGGGGCCGGCGGGGGTTGTGCTGCGGCGGCGGAGGAACGACATGCGGCAATGGTACGTGCCCGGGAGCGCGCGGCGACGTGCGGGCGCCCTCCCGGAACGGCCGCGTGTGGCCGGGCTCGCGGACTCGGCGTCATCCGTAGCCCGTACGGGTCACTCGTCCGTGGGAACGGGCGGTACGACGGCGACCGGACTGGCCGCGTGGAGCAGCACGGCGTGGGTGACCGAGCCGAGCATGGGGGCGGGGGCGAGCGGGCGGCGCCGGTGGCGGCCGACGACCACCAGATCGGCTCCGGCGGAGGCCCCGACGAGCAGTCCGGCGGCGCCTCCGGGCAGTGCCTCGATGTCGGTGCGCACGCCGGGGTGGCGCTCGCGGTAGGGCACGAGACAGGTGTCGGCGAGGGCGCGGGTCTCGGTCTCGACGGCGGCCTGGTCGACGGCCGGGGGCACCAGCTGACCGGGCGCCGACCAGGACTGCACCGGCCAGGGGTAGGCGGCGATCACCTGCACGCGCGCGTCGCGCAGCCCGGCCTCGGTGAACGCGAAGTCGAGGGACGCCTCGTCGGGGTGGTCCACGTGCAGCCCGACGACCACGCGGGGGCCCGGCTCGGCCGGTTCGCCGTCGACCTCGCGGCCGGGCCGGGGCACGACGACCACGGGACAGGGGGCGTCGCGGGCGGCGGCCACACCGTTGGAGCCGAGCAGCAGCCCGGTGAAGCCGCCCCGGCCGCGTGAGCCGAGGACGAGCAGCTGGGCGTCGGCGCCGAGTTCGGGCAGGACGGCGGCGGGCGCGCCCTCGACGGTCACGTACTCCGTCTCGGGAACGTCGTCGCGGTCGCGCAGCAGCGTGCGCACCTCGTCGAGGACGGGGTCGCCGTCCCGCTCGGTGTCGTCGGCGACCAGAACGTCCTCCTGGCCCCAGGGGGCGTACTGGCGCACGTGCACCACCCGCAGCGGCGCCGCGCGCCGTCGGGCGTCGTCCAGTGCCCACTCCAGCGCGCGCACACTGTCCTCGGAACCGTCCACCGCCGCGATGACCGGCGCAGCGCTCATCGTCCCTCACCTCCGGAACACGACCTTCCCCTGCCGGGGCCAGCGTGGCTCAGTCGCTCGCGTCGGCGGCGCGCCCCTGGTCGCGTGTCCGGAAATCGGGCGTGAACACCCCCGGTTCGGCTCCGGGTGTCCTGGTGGGGGCGCTCAGGTCAGGTCGAACTCCCCGGCGCGCGCGCCGGAGACGAAGGCGCCCCACTCGGCGGGCGTGAAGATCAGGGAGGGGCTCTCCGTGCGGTCGCTGTTGCGCATCGCGACGAAGCCCTCCACGAAGGCGATCTGGACGTCCCCCAGGCCGCCGCTGCCGGAGCGCCACTGCGCCCCGCTGAGGTCCAGGTCCGGCTTGTCCCAGTCCGCGAGCGGCTGCCGCTGGGTGATGCTCTCGGCCACGTCCGTACTCCTCCCGGTTCGTCGTCCGCGAGTCAGCCTAGCGACCGCTCCGGGCGGCGGACAGGCCATGTGAGGGGGACGTTCGGGCGGCGCGCGCCGGTCTGTGCGCGCCCCTGGGAAAAATCCGGGTGCCTGCCTCTTGCCTCGGACCCGCTGGCCTGAATTACTTGCCTCGAAGGAAACGACCGAATGATCGGTCGTCCGTATTGCGTATGTGCGTGGCGCGTGAGGGGGCCTTTTCCGATGACGGACACGGCGGATCTGCTCGACGCGGGCGAGCGGCTCGGACTCGACGAGCTGCGCGCCCTCCAGCTGGAGCGGCTGCGCGCCACACTGCGGCACGCCTACGAGCACGTGCCCTTCTACCGCGAGTCCTTCGACAAGGCCGGGGTCCACCCCGAGGACTGCCACTCGCTGGCGGACCTCGCGCGCTTCCCGTTCACCGTGAAGAGCGACCTGCGCGAGAACTACCCGTACGGCATGTTCGCCGTCCCCCGCGAGCGCATCCGCCGCCTCCACGCCTCCAGCGGCACCACCGGCCTGCCCACGGTGGTGGGCTACACGGAGAACGACCTCTCCCTGTGGGCCGACCTGGTGGCCCGCTCGATCCGCGCGGCGGGCGGCCGCCCCGGGGACGTGGTCCATGTGGCGTACGGCTACGGCCTGTTCACCGGCGGCCTCGGCGCGCACTACGGCGCCGAGCGGCTGGGCTGTACGGTCGTGCCCGCCTCCGGGGGCATGACGGCCCGGCAGGTGCGGCTGATCCAGGACCTGGAACCCCGGGTCATCATGGTCACGCCGTCGTACATGCTCACGCTCCTGGACGAGTTCGAGCGCCAGGGCGTGGACCCGCGGAGCACCTCGCTGCGGGTCGGGATCTTCGGGGCCGAGCCGTGGACGGAGGAGATGCGGCGCGAGATCGAGGAGCGGTTCGCGATCGACGCCGTCGACATCTACGGCCTGTCGGAGGTGATAGGTCCCGGCGTGGCCCAGGAGTGCGCCGAGACCAAGGACGGTCTCCACATCTGGGAGGACCACTTCTATCCGGAGGTCGTCGACCCCATCACCGGCGAGGTGCTGCCGGAGGGCGAGCCGGGTGAGCTGGTGTTCACCTCCCTGACGAAGGAGGCGATGCCGATCGTCCGGTACCGCACCCGGGATCTGACCCGGCTGCTGCCGGGCACGGCGCGGGCGTTCCGCCGGATGGAGAAGATCACCGGTCGCAGCGACGACATGGTGATCCTGCGCGGGGTCAATGTGTTCCCGACCCAGTTCGAGGAGATCGTGCTGCGCACGCCCGGGGTGGCGCCGCACTTCCAGCTCCGGCTGACCCGCGAGGGGCGGCTCGACGCGCTCACCGTGCGCGCCGAGGCCCGGCGGGGTGCCACCCCCGAGGCGCGGGAGGCGGCGGCCCGGTCGATCGCCGCCGCCGCGAAGGACGGCATCGGGGTGTCGGTGGCCGTGGAGATCGTGGAGCCGGAGTCGCTGGAGCGCTCGGTGGGGAAGATACGCCGGATCGTGGATCTGCGGCCGCGCTAGCGCCGGGCCGCCGTTCGGTCCCGACTGTCGTCCGGTGCCGGGCCGCCGTTCAGTCCCAGACCGCCGTTCAGTCGGCGAACCTGTCCCGCAGCTCCCGCTTCAGGATCTTGCCGCTGGCGTTGCGGGGCAGTTCGGTGACGAAGAGGACCCGCTTGGGCGCCTTGAACGCGGGCAGTGTCTCGCGGACATGGGCGACGAGCTGGTCCTCCGTGACCTCGCCGCGCGGGACGACGACCGCCGTGACCGCCTCGATCCACCGCTCGTCGGGCAGCCCGATCACGGCGGCCTCGGCCACACCCTCGTGGGTGTAGAGCGCGTCCTCGACCTGGCGGGAGGCGACCAGGACGCCACCGGAGTTGATGACGTCCTTCACCCGGTCGACGATCGTGAAGTACCCGTGCGCGTCGCGGACCGCGAGGTCGCCCGAGTGGAACCAGCCGTCACGGAAGGCGGCCGCGGTCTCCTCGGGTTTGTCCCAGTAGCCCTCGCACAGCTGCGGGGAGCGGTAGACGATCTCGCCGGGCGTCCCGTCAGGCACGTCCTCACCGTTCTCGTCCACCACGCGGGCGTCCACGAACAGCACCGTACGGCCGCAGGAGTCGAGCCTGCCCTTGTGCTCGGTGGGGGCGAGCACGGTGGCGAGCGGGCCGATCTCGCTCTGCCCGAAGCAGTTGTAGAGGGCGAGCTTCGGCAGCCGTTCGCGCAGCCGCTCCAGGACGGGCACCGGCATGATCGAGGCGCCGTAGTACGCCTTGCGCAGTCCGGTGAGATCACGCTCGGCGAAGTCGGGCCGGTTGGTGAGCGCGATCCACACGGTGGGCGGGGCGAACAGGCTGTCGGCGCGGCCCTCCTCGATCAGGTCGAAGAGGCGGTCACCGTCGGGCGCGTCGAGGACGATGTTGGTGGCGCCGACCGCGAGGTAGGGCAGCAGGAAGACGTGCATCTGCGCCGAGTGGTAGAGCGGCAGCGCGTGCACGGGCAGGTCACCGGCGCTCAGGTCGAGGGCGGTGATCGCGCTCAGGTACTCGTGGACCAGCGCGCGGTGGGTCATCATCGCGCCCTTGGGCAGCGCGGTCGTCCCGGAGGTGTAGAGCAGCTGCACCAGGTCCTCGGTGCGCGCCTCCGGCCCGTCGTACGGCTCGGTGCCGGACAGTCGGGCAAGGAAGGAGTCGTCGGCGTCGCGCAGGGGCATGTGCCGTACGTCCGGAGGGAGTTGACCGGCGAGGGCCGGGTCGGTGAGCACCAGCGCGCTGCCCGACTGGCCGAGGACGTAGCCGAGGTCGTCACCGGTCAGGTGCTGGTTGACGGGGACGTGGACCAGGCCCGCGCGGGCACAGGCGAGGAAGGCGATCAGGTAGGCGTCGGAGTTGTGGCCGTAGGCGGCCACCCGGTCGCCGGGGGCGAGTCCCCCGTCGAGCAGGAGGGCCGCGGCGCGGGAGACGGCGTCGTCCAGTTCCGCGTACGTCCAGGTCCGTTCGCCGTACTCCAGCGCGACGCGCGCCGGGACGCGTCGGGCGCTGCGCCGCAGCACCCCGTCGACCGTGCTGCCCTGTCCCTGTGTCATGTCAGCCGATCCTGGGGCCGGCCGGGCCCCAGGTCAAGATCCATGGGGCCCGGCCGGGTGGTCGCCGGGGGTGCCCCTTACGGGGTGCCGGTCGTCCTACTCCCCCAGGACGGCCATCGCCGCGTTGTGTCCGGGTACGCCGCTCACCCCGCCACCGCGCACCGCGCCCGCGCCGCACAGCAGGACGTTGGCGTGCCGGGTCTCCACGCCCCAGCGGCCGGTGTCCTCCTGGGCATAGGGCCAGGACAGGGCGCGGTGGAAGATGTTGCCGCCGGGCAGCCCGAGGTCGCGTTCGAGGTCGAGCGGGGTCTTCGCCTCGATGCAGGGGCGGCCGTCGGCGTCGGTGGCGAGGCAGTCCGCGAGGGGTTCGGCGAGGTGGGTGTCGAGCTGGGCGAGGGTGGCCTTGAGCAGCTCGTCGCGTACGGCGTCGTTGTCACCGGCGAAGAGCCGGGCCGGGGTGTGCAGGCCGAAGAGGGTGAGGGTCTGGTAGCCGCGCGCGGCGAGGTCGGGGCCGAGGATGCCGGGGTCGGTCAGGGAGTGGCAGTAGATCTCCGAGGGCGGCGCGGCGGGGAGTTCGCCCGCGGCGGCCTGGGCGTGGGCGGTGGCGAGCTGCCCGTAGCCCTCGGCGATGTGGAAGGTCCCGGCGAACGCCTCGCGGGGGTCGACGGCGCTGTCGCGGAGCCGGGGCAGCCGCTTGAGCAGCATGTTCACCTTGAGCTGGGCGCCCTCGGCGGGCTCGGGGGCGGTGTCCCCGGTGAGCGCGGCCAGTTCCTGCGGGGAGGCGTTGACGAGGACGTGCCGGGCGACGGCGGTGCCCTCGCCGTCGGCGGTGCGGTAGGTGACCTCGGCGGTCTGCCCGTCGGTGTCGATCCGGACCGCCTCGTGCCCGGTGGCGATGACGGCTCCGGCGGCACGGGCAGCCCCGGCGAGGGCGTCGGTGAGCGCGCCCATGCCGCCGACGGGCACGTCCCAGGCGCCGGTTCCGCCGCCGATGACGTGGTAGAGGAAGCAGCGGTTCTGGGCGAGGGAGGCGTCGTGGGCGTCCGCGAAGGTGCCGATCAGGGCGTCGGTGAGGACGACACCCCGAACCAGGTCGTCACTGAAGTTCTCCTCGATCGTGACACCGATCGGCTCCTCGAACAGGGCCCGCCAGGCGGTCTCGTCGTCGACACGGCGGCGCAACTCGTCGCGGCTGGGCAACGGTTCGGTGAGCGTGGGGAAGACACGTTCGGCGACCTGGCCTGTCATGCCGTAGAAGCGCTGCCAGGCGGCGTACTCGCGCTCGCCACCAGTCAGCGCGGCGAACGCCTCGCGCGTGCGCTCCTCCCCGCCGCCGACGAGCAGTCCGGTGGCGCGGCCGCCCCGCTCGGCCGGGGTGTACGAGGAGATGGTCCGCCCCTGGACGCGGAAGTCGAGGCCGAGATCGCGCACGATCTTGTCCGGCAACAGGCTGACCAGGTAGGAGTAGCGCGACAGCCGGGCGTCGACCCCGGCGAACGGCCGGGTGGAGACGGCGGCGCCCCCGGTGTGGTCCAGCCGCTCAAGGACCAGTACGGAGCGGCCGGCGCGGGCCAGATAAGCGGCGGCGACCAGGCCGTTGTGTCCGCCACCGACGATCACGGCGTCATACGTCCGGGTTCCCTCGTGTGCAGGCATGGTTCTTCGTAACACGGGATGATCATCGGCGGATAGGGGTGCGGGGGAGCGCGGTGAGCGGGCGACCCGGGCAGCACGGGCGGGCCGTGGGGACGGATCATGTGGGCGGGTCGTGTGGGCGCACGTTAGTCGAGGGCGGCCATGAAGGCCGTGCACGCCTCGGCGCACCTGCGGCATGCCGTCGCCGCGGCCTCGGCGCCGGTCAGCCCCTCGAAGGCGTGGACGCCCTCGACGCAGACGGAGCGGCACCACTCCAGCTGGAGTCTGATCCGTGTCTCGGTGCCGTCGACCTCCACGCTGCCGTCCTCGGACAGCAGGTGGCAGGTCGTGTCGCAGACCTCCGCGCACATGATCCCGATCCGCCGCGCGGAGCCGTACGCGCCCACGAGGCTCGCCCGCACCGCGCACTCCCGCGCGCACTCGGCACATGCCTGCGCGCAGGCGAAGCGATCCTCCAGGAACTGGTAGGGCGCGTCTCGCGGGGGCGGCGGTGTCGTCACAGGGGGGCGGGTAGCCGTGGCGGGGCGGCGTAAACACGTCGACGCGATGCCGGAGGGAGCCGTCACGGTGGGCGTGTGATCCAGCACCCATAGCGCCATGTTCATACCGATTTGTACGGGGTATCCCGGTGATATGAGCACTCCAATGGTCCAGCTGGCGGCGCCGAGCGGCCTGCTGAGTCTCGTACTGTTCCTGATCGCCGTCGCACTGCTCGCGCTACTGGGCGGCGGCTTCTGGATCACCTCCCGCGTCAAGCAGAGCGAGCCACCCCGGCCGCGCCCCGAGGAACAGCCACATCTGCCTCCGGAGGGTGCCGTACGGGAGATTCAGGAGAACCGAGAGCCGGACGAGGTCCCGCGGATGCCCAAGGGCGGGCGCCCACTGACCCCGTACGAGCTGTCCAACATGCACACGAGGCCCAGCACGGCGAAGGAGCGCCCACGCTGGAGCAAGGGTTCGAGCGGTTCCTTCGGGGGCGGGGGCCTGGGCGCCCACTGAGGGCCCGCCCACGACAGACGAGAGTCGACGGAGGCGGCGGAGCGGGGTACATCCCGCTCCGCCGCCTCTGCGTCATGCGTGTCGTCAGTCCCGCCGGCCGTCAGTCCCGCGTGTCGTTCCGGGCGTCCGGGGTGCTCCAGCCGACGCCCTCGCGGCTCTCGACGCCACCCCGGCGCTCCTGGGAGCCGGGGGCGGGGGTCGACGCGCGGCGCTCACGCGCCCGGCGACTGCCGAGCCAGAACGCGCCGAGCAGTACGACGGCGACGACGACCCCCACCACGAGGAACCACAGCGTGCCGCCTCCGGACAGTGCGATGTATTCGGTGGAGTTGTCCATGGGGTGCCGGTTACCCCGGCGTACTCCGATCATCCCGCCAGGACGTCCGCCGGGGGTGGTTTGACGGCCGCCCCACGGGAAACCCCGGACATGCGTCCGCAGGAGTCGCCGGAAGGCAGGTGACCGCCCATGCGATTCCCCGACCGTCGCCGCGCCGGCCAGGAACTGGGCGTCCGACTGACGGAGCGGGCCACCGACGGCGACCTCGTCGACCCCGTCGTCCTGGCGCTGCCCCGGGGCGGCGTCCCGGTGGCGGCCGAGGTCGCCCGGGCACTCGGCGCGCCCCTCGACATCCTGGTGGCCCGCAAGATCGGCGTACCCGGCCACCCGGAGACCGGCATCGGCGCGATCGTGGGCGACGGCCCCCCACTGTTCGACCGCCGCGCCCTGGCGATGCTCGGCCTGAGCGAGGAGGATCTCGCCCCGGACGTGACCCGCGAACGAACCGAACTCCACCGCCGCGAGCACCTCTATCGCGGCGACCGCCCCGCTCCCGGCCTCTCCGGCCGCACCGTGATCCTCGTGGACGACGGCCTGGCCACCGGCGCCACCGCCCGCGCCGCCCTCCACCACCTCCGCACCCACTCCCCCGCCCACCTGATCCTCGCCGTCCCCGTCGGCGCCCCCAGCGCGGTCACCGACCTCCGCCAGACCGCCGACGACGTCATCTGCCTCCACCAACCCCCCGCCTTCCAGGCCGTCGGCCAGTGGTACGACGACTTCGACCAGGTCAGCGACGAGGAGGTGCTCCGGGCCCTGGAGGGGGTCCGGACGGACAGCGGGCCGTGGCGATGACAACTCGCCCGCACTGCGCCAACTCGCGCCACGGCGAGCCACGTTGACTCGTACCGCCCTGCCTCTCGACTCTGAGTAATGGGCGCGGAACAACGGTCACGGGCGGGTGAGTTCAGGCCGTACACCTGCGCATAATTGGACTTTTAGTCGATTCCCCCTCCGGAGAGGGTCGCGGCGGGCACTATGTGTGCCCTGGGCATCACAGTGAGTCCATGAAATCAAGGAGCACAGGTGGTCGAGCAGTTGCCCATCGCCGCCGGGGAGCCCTACGACGGCTCCGGTCAGAAGGCGGGGCGTAGGGGAGCGGTGCGCTACCTCCAGAACGAGGCAGCGCCGTTCGCGGCACGCATGGTGCTGGGCAACGCCCTACGCCGTCACAGGGAGGCCGTCGGCCTGAGCGCGGGTGAGGCGGCCAGGCGGCTGGGGGGCTCTGCCTCGAAGGTGAGCCGGATCGAATCCGGCAACAATTCCCCCAAGCCGCAGGACCTGCTGAAGTTCTTCGCGCTGTACAAGATCACAGACCCGGAAGAACAGACGCAACTGTGCGACCTTGCCACGGCAGCCCACGAGCCCGCCTGGTGGCAGCCCTGGTCGGCGGTCACGCCGAAGTATCTGCAAGCAGTGGTCAGCTTCGAGGACATGGCCACCCGGATCAGGTCCTACGAACCCATCTATCTGCACGGCTTGTTGCAGACACCCGAGTACGCGCGGGCGCTGATCGAGCGGGGCCGGGGATCCAAGAGCGGGCACGACGAACTGGTCCGGTTTCGCGCCGAGCGCCAGGAACGATTCGCCTCGACGCCGGACACGAAGTTGCTCTGCGTCGTGGACGAGGCCACTCTGGCCCGCCCCGTCGGGTCGGCGGAGATCATGCGCGGGCAGCTGAACCACTTGATCGCGCTGACGAACGATCCCCGCTTCCAGCTCCACCTCGCCCAGTTGCACGACTACAAGGTGCACGTCGAACTCGGCCCCACGACCATCTTCGACTTCGCGGGCCGCCTGCCCACGATCGCCTTCGCGGAGGGGTACGACGGCGGTCTGGTCATCGAGGACGAGCAGATGGTGGACCGCCGGGTGAAGGCGTTCGACGCGCTCGCCGCCCGCTCGCTCGCACCCCACGCGATGAGGCGGCGCCTGCTGGACATGCTGGCGACCAACCGCTACTGACGACCGCGGCCCCGGCGCCGTCAGAGCTTTCGCGCGACACCGGCGTACAGGGACACCAACTCGTCGTCGACGAGGTCCAGTTCACTGTCGAACTGCGGGCGCCACTTGTGCGCCAGCACCACCTCGGGATCGACGAGCTGGAGACGGTCGAAGAAGCGCAGGACCTCCGCCTGGGTACGCACCTGGGCGCGGCTTCCGCGTTGCGCGTAGGTGTCGATGATGGCCTGCCACACCTCGGGGGCGAAGTCCCCCGTGCAGTGGGTCAGGCTCAGATAGGAGCCGGGCGCCAGCCGTTCCACGAAGCTGCGGACGATGTCGTACGGTCGCCGTTCGTCGGGGATGAAGTGGAGCAGTGCGTGAAGGCTGAGCCCGACCGGCTGGCCGAAATCCACGATGTCCTGCGCCTCGACCTCGGCGAAGACCGCCTCCGGATCGGTGGCGTCCGCCTGGACGAAGCAGGTTCGGCCCTCCGGTGTACCGGCGAGAAGCTCGTCCGCGTAGACGAGGACGATCGGATCGTTGTCGATGTAGACGACCCTGCACTCCAGGGCGACGTCCTGGACCACTTCGTGCAGGTTGGGAGCCGTGGGGATTCCCGTTCCCACATCGATGAACTGCCGTACTCCTTGCTGTGCCATGTACCGTGCGGCGCGGTGCATGTAAGCGCGGTTCACACGGGCGACGGTCTCGATCGCCGGAAACAATCTGATCACCGCCTGGGCCACCTCGCGGTCCACGGCGTAGTTGGTCTTGCCGCCCAGGTAATAGTCGTACATCCGCGCACTGTGCGCCTGATCCTGCCTCAAGAACAGATCACTGTTGTCCCGTCCATGCTCATGCGCGGCACGCTCCCCCACCATGCTCCTCCCCGGCATCCACAGCCCCCGGGGCTCGCCAGGTGCGGAATGCACTTGCATTATCCCTATCGATACCGGTCGTTCAGCGGCGATGTCCACAGCTGAACGATTTTCTCGACTTCTCGAACATATGCAGTTTCTGATTTGACGGCATGGATGAAAAGAACGCGGCCTCACACAGAGACCGCTGGGAGTCGCCGACCGCCTCCACGGTCGGCAACTCCCAGCGGCCCGGTTGACTGCCTCAGAGGTCGCCGCTGTCGACGGCGGCGACGAACGCGGCGGCAGTCCCCTTCGACACCGCCATCACCGGACCGCCCTGATCCTTGGAGTCACGGAAGAGCACGTGGTCACCGGTCGGCTCGGCGACCTCCACGCACGATCCCTCCGGAAGACTGTACGAACTCTTCCGCCATGCGGCACCGGCCCACTTCGAGCCGCGACGCTCCACAACCGTCGGCTTCCCCACCGGGCGACCTCCTGCGGTGAACGAACTCCCCGTTGCCGGGATGCAATTGCATCCCAGCCCGACTTTGGGAGGATCACCGCCCCGCAGGCCATGTATGCATGGTTGAAGCAACAATGTCTTGATTCCGTCGGCCCTCACCATGCAAGTGCGCCTGAAAATCACATGAGTTCATCCCGCCGGGGACCGCGATGCAAAGCACCCTGGAATATGCACCAGGCATGGAGTATGCACCGGGCATTCGCACAACCCAAAAAGAGGTGACGAGTTCCGCTGTGATGCCGGGGCTCTCAACAGGGAAATAGGGGGCGCGTAAACAGGGCGCACGCTTCCAAGAAATCGAACGTGGCACGGACTGCGGTGATGAATACGCCTCACACCTGAGCCTTCGACGGCAATGGCAATGCCACATTCCGCCGCTCAAGTGGATTCCAAAGAGCCGGAGTTCGCCCTAGCGTCCCTCCTGCTCGGCGACGCGTCGGGCGGCACCGGGGCCCCGGCGCAGTGATTTCGAGGTCATCGACCGGGGCCCGTGTCCACGACATCTCCAAGGAGGCCGCGATGACCCCCTCCCCCAGGCGCCAGCGCCGTAAACCGCGCCACGCCCGCCCACGACGTACGCGCTTGATCCACCCGTGCCCGCTCTGCGTGATCGACGCGCTCGAAGATGCCACCGGCCCCGCCGGACAACTGCTCCTCACCCACGAGTCCGGGCACTGGACCAACACCGCGCTGAGCGCCTGCCTTCTCCTGCTGCGCCTCGTCGGCCGGCGCTGCCCGCACACCCCCTGCACCCACGCCCGACTCCCTCTCGATGCGGAGCCTCCCCACGCCCCCGGCGCCCGTGAGGCCCTCGATGTCACCTGAAACCAGCCGCACTGGGAGCAGCCCGGCCCACATCGGACACGTCATGGAACGAGTCCGCAGGCGAGCCGACCTCAGTCCGGAAACCCTGGCCCGGAAGACCGGCACGGGCCTCGACCACATCAACGGCGTCCTCTCCGGCCACCACTTCCCCAGCCGCCGCTTCACCGTCACCTACGCCAGGGCCTGCGGCGCCGACCCCCAAGTGCTGCTGATGGTCTGGGAGAACGAACACGACCGCCGAAGCACGCCGTCTCGTCCGAGGACGGGCCAGGTCCTGTCCGACCAGAATCCTGAGTACCCGTAAGTCGGCTGGGAACCGGGTCAGGGCGTGGAGCGTGAGCCCGGGGTGTGGCCGAAGGTGCGGCGGAATACGTCGATGAAGGTGCTCACCGACGACCAGCCGCACCGGAGGGCGACGGTGGTGACGGGGGTGTTGCCGGCGAGGAGGATCAGTGCGTGGTGGAGCCTCATCTGGGTGCGCCACTGGGGGTAGGTGAGGCCGAGGTCGTCGTGGAGACGGCGGGAGAGGGTGCGGGCGCTGGCGCCGATCTGGCGGCCGAGTTCGTCGAGGGTGCGATTGTCCGCCGGGTCGGCGATCAGGATGCCGTGGAGTTCTTGGAGCAGAGGGCTGGTGGGGGTCGGCAGGTGGAGCGGCTGCTCGGGGGAAATCCTGAGCTGATCGAGCAGGACTGCGCGCAGGCGCAGGTGGGGTGGGCTGTTGTCGTCGGGGAGGCGTGTGTAGGCGACGATCAGTTCGCGGAGGAGGGGGCTGACGGTCAGGACGGCCGGGGAGTCGAGCCCGAGGGGATTCTCGGTGACGGGCAGGCCGACGAGGTGGAGGTCGAGTTCACCGTGGGCCTGATGTTGATGGACGGTGCCCGCCGGGATCCAGAGCGCGCGAGTGGCGGGGGCGATCCATGAGCCCGCGTCGGTGGTGACGGCGATGACGCCCTGGCTGGCGTAGACGATCTGGTGGTCGTCGTGGCGGTGGGTGTCGATCTCGCCGCCGGACGCGAGGCGCTGAGTCCGGGTCGGCGCGACGGGCTCGTGGCGGATTTCCTTCATCATCTGGCAATCTATCGAAAGCGGGACACCTGTCACCTCTCGCAGCATGGACGGGTGCGAAGGAATGCAACGATCTCGCTGCTGTCCGTGGGCCATGCCTGCGTCGACATCTACCAGGGCGCCGTCGCGGCGCTGATCCCGTTCTTCGTGGCCGACCGCCACTACGGCTACGCCGTCGCCTCCGGCATCGTGCTGGCGGCGTCCCTGCTGTCGTCGGTGGCCCAACCGGTGTTCGGCGCGCTCACCGACCGGTGGCCGATGCCGTGGCTGCTGCCGGTCAGCACCCTGCTCAGCGGCACAGGCATCGCGCTGAGCGGTCTCAGCGGCTCCTACCGGCTCACTCTGGTCTTCGTCGCGATCTCCGGGATCGGGGTCGCCGCCTACCATCCGGAGTCCGCTCGCGTGGCCCGGCTGGTCAGCCAGGGCAGTCACGGCGCGATGAGCTGGTTCTCCCTCGGCGGCAACATCGGCTTCGCGCTCGCGCCGATCGCGGTGTCGGTCGCGATCGGACACGGCTCACTGAGCCGGACGCCGGTGCTGGTCCTGCCCGCCCTGGTCGGCGCCGCCCTGTGCGTCCCCGTGGTCCGGATCCTGGGGCGGTTTCGGACCGATGCCGCCGATACGGCGCCGGTCACGGGCGCCGACGACATGACCTCGTTCGTGAAACTGTCCCTGGCGGTGGTCTTCCGCTCCATCGTCTTCACCGGCCTGAGCACCTTCATCTCCCTCTACGCCCAACAGCGCACGCACGGCAGCACCGTCGCGGGGACCGTGGCCCTCTTCCTGCTGTTCCTGGGCGGCGCCGTCGGCTCGGTCCTGGGCGGCTCCCTGGCCAACCGCTACGACCGCGTCCGCGTCTCCCGCTGGTCCTACCTGGCTTCGATCGTCGCCGTCGCCGGAGTGCTCTACGCGCCCGGTCCGGCCCTGTTCGTCTTCGTGGCCCTCACCTCCGCCGGCCTCTACGTCCCCTTCTCGCTTCAGGTCACCCTCGGCCAGGACTACCTGCCCACCCGCGTCGGCACTGCCGGCGGCGTCACCCTCGGCCTCACCGTCAGCATCGGCGGCCTGATCAGTCCCCTCCTGGGACGGCTGGCCGATTCCACGTCGCTGCAGACCGCCCTCACCCCGCTGATCGCCATGCCCGCGCTGAGCTGGCTGCTCTTCCGCACCCTGCCCGAACCCACCGCTCCCGGGCTCCGACCCGCCGCACCCGCCCGACAGGAGGCGTAGCACGTGCCTGGCCCCGTGATTCGCCCACGTGCCCCACCAAGATGACGAGGACGCGTCCGATCACGGACTCTGTGGAGTGTCGCGGCGAGCCGACGAACCCCGCCCCCGGCGCGACCCGCCCGAGCGCGGCGGCCCCTGGCGGACCGTCCACGCACGCTTCGCCCCGGCCGCGTCACACAACAGGCGCCCGCCCCGCCCGAGCAAGCCGCCAAACCGTCCGCCACGACATCGGCCGCCGCTCCCCCCACCCTCCGCGCAGGCCCTCCGCGAAGCCCTTGAGCCAGACGGTCAGGTTTCCGGAGGTGCTGAAACGCCACAGGCTGAGCACCGTCCAGGTGGTCAGGTAAATCGGGATCAAGGGAGCCGGGAGGCGGCGGAGGGCGAGCCAGACCCGGTTGCGGGCGATCATGCGGTGGTACGGGCCGTGCCGGGCGGGGTTGGTCGCCGGGTGGTGGACCTCGATGTCGGCGGCGTACCAGCCGATCCGGCCGAGGTCCCAGAGCCGCCACGAGAGGTCGATGCCCTCGTGGAAGAGGAAGAAGTGGCCGGGCCAGCCGCCCACGGCGTCGAAGTCCGCTCGGCGTACGAGCACGATGCCCTCGGCCATGACGGTGACGGCCCCGGGGCGTCGGGCGTCCCCGGAACGGAGCCGGGGTACCCAGCGGCCCAGGGTCTCGCCGGTGGTGGGGTCGGCGATGCGGGGCTGGACGTAGGCGGCGTCCGGGTGCCGGTCGAACTCCGCGATCAGCCGTGTGAGGGTGTGCGGGTCGGGGAGTACCGCGTCGTTGTCGAAGAACAGCACGAACTCGGCGCCACCGGCGGCCAGCGCCGAAGCGCCGACGTTGCGGCCCTCCGGGATACCCGTATTGACCGCGAGCGCGACGCTCCGCACGCCCTCGGGTACATGGTCCGGCTCCACACCGTTCCCGACGATCACCACGCGCAGGTCCACGTCCCGCTGGGCAAGGACGGACGCCATCGCCGCGCGGAATTCCTCGTCCCGGTCGTTCATGGTGAGCACGACGATGTCCACCGTGCGCTTGATCGCGAATTCTTCCCAGCTCACCTTGATCCGCCCTTCGACCGACGAGACCGGCAACTCCCCAACACCTCCCCAACCGATCCAGACACGGGTGGCGCAATTCGCGAACACGACCAACGAGGCCGAAACCGCCTCCTCGGGACACGCCCCCCGCAGGGGTACCGTCGCCGCCATGCACGCGATCAGGATTTCCGAACCCGGTGGGCCCGAGAAGCTGACCTGGACCGAGGTGCCGGATCCAGTGCCCGGTGAGGGCGAGGTGCTGGTCGATGTGGCGGCCGCCGCCGTCAACCGCGCCGACATCATGCAGCGTCAGGG
>NZ_WWIR01000209.1 GCF_009863025.1 Streptomyces sp. SID4985
CACTTCTGGTGGGGCTCGGTCTTCCTGGTCAACCTGCCCGCGATGCTTCTGCTGCTGGTGCTCGGCCCGCTCCTGCTGCCCGAGTCGCGGAAGACGGCCTCCGGCCGCTTCGACTGGCCGAGCGTGCCGCTGTCGCTGGCCGCCGTGCTGCCCGTGGTCTACGGCCTCAAGGAGATCCCCTCCGAGGGCTGGCACCCGCTGTACGTCGTCTCGGTGACGGTCGGTCTGCTCTTCGCCGCGCTCTTCGTCCACCGCCAGCGCACGGTCGCCGCGCCGCTGGTGCCGCTCACGCTGCTGCGGCGGCGGGGCTTCACTCCGGCGGTGGTGCTGACGCTGGTGTCGGCGTTCGGGATGCTGGGCTCGGCCATCTACACCACGCAGTACATCCAGTCGGTGCTGGGCAAGAGCCCGCTGTCGGCGGCGCTGTGGAGCCTGCTGCCCTCGGTGCTCATCGGAGTGGCCGGGCCGGTGACCGCCGCGCTGGTCGCCCGGGGCGCGGACCGGGGCCGGGTGGTCGCCGCCGGGTTCGCGGTCTCCGCCGCCGGATACGTCCTGCTCGCGCTCGTCGGCACCGACTCGCTGTGGCTGGTCCTTGCCGGGGCCGGGGTGCTGGCCTGCGGCGCGGTGATGGTGATGTCGCAGCTGACCGACATGGCGATGGGCACCGCCCCGGCGGAGCGGGCGGGTACGGCCTCCTCGCTGCTGGAGACGGCCACGGAACTGGGCGGGGCGCTCGGGATGGCGTTCCTCGGCTCGGTCGGCGCCGCCGTCTACCGGCACGGGATGCCCTCGGACGCCCCGGGCCCGGCCCGCGAGACCCTGGGCGGCGCGCTGGCCACCGCCGCCCGGCTGCCGGGCCGTACCGGCGAGGCGCTGCTGACCTCGGCGCGCGAGGCGTTCACGAACGGGATGCAGGCGGCGGCGATCACCGGGGCGGTGGTGCTGGCGCTCGCCGCGATCGGGGCGGCGGTGACGCTGCGCAGGCTCGGCACGGAGCAGACGGGCATGGAGCAGGGCGATACGGAACGGCTCGATCCCGACCGCGCGGACGCTGGGGTGCTCGACGCCCCGTAGGGGAAACGCCGGAGCGCCGGGCGGACCGACCAACGGTCCACCCGGCGCTCCGGTACGACTCAGACCAGGTTCACCGACCGGGCGGACGTCGCCCCGATCTCCTCGGCCAGCTCGGTCAGCGTGCCCGGCGAGACCGTGTCGTCCACGGTCAGCACGGCCAGCGCCTCGCCGCCCGCCGCCGCGCGGGCGACCTGCATACCGGCGATGTTGATGCCCGCCTCGCCGAGGACGCGGCCGACGGTGCCGACGACACCGGGACGGTCCTCGTAGCGCAGGACGACCATGTGCTCGGCGAGCGCGAGGTCGACGTCGTACTCCCCGACGGCGACGATCTTCTGGACGTGCTTGGGACCGGCCAGCGTGCCGGAGACCGAGACCTCCTCGCCGCCCGCGAGGGTGCCGCGCACGGTGACCACGTTGCGGTGGTCGGCCGACTCGGAGCTGGTGGTGAGGCGGACCTCGACCCCGCGCTCCTGCGCGAACAGCGGCGCGTTGACGTAGGAGACCGTCTCGTCCACCACGTCCTCGAACACGCCCTTGAGCGCGGAGAGTTCGAGCACCTTCACATCGTGCTGGGTGATCTCGCCGTAGACCTCGACGTCGAGGCGGACCGCAACCTCGCCCGCGAGGGCGGTGAAGATGCGGCCGAGACGCTCGGCGAGCGGCAGACCGGGCTTGACGTCCTCGGCGATGACACCGCCCTGGACGTTGACCGCGTCCGGGACCAGCTCACCGGCGAGCGCGAGGCGCACCGAGCGGGCGACCGCGATGCCCGCCTTCTCCTGGGCCTCGTCGGTGGAGGCGCCCAGGTGCGGGGTGCAGACGACCTGGTCCAGCTCGAAGAGCGGGGAGTCGGTGCACGGCTCCTTCGTGTACACGTCGAGACCGGCGCCCGCGACGCGGCCCTCCTTGAGCGCCGCGTACAGCGCGGCCTCGTCCACGATGCCGCCGCGGGCCGCGTTGACGATCCGCACGGTCGGCTTGACCTTGCGCAGCGCCTCGTCGCCGATCAGACCGAGGGTCTCGGGGGTCTTCGGCAGGTGGACGGTGATGAAGTCGGAGACCTCGAGCAGCTCGTCCAGCGACAGCACCTTGACGCCCATCTGCGCGGCCCGCGCGGGCTGCACGTAGGGGTCGTAGGCGACGACCTTCATGCCGAAGGCGGACATGCGCTGGGCGACCAGGGCGCCGATGCGGCCGAGGCCGACGACACCGAGGGTCTTCTCGGCCAGCTCGACGCCGGTGTACTTGCTGCGCTTCCACTCGCCGTTCTTCAGGGCGGTGTTCGCCTGCGGGATGTTGCGCGCGCTGGCGAGGAGAAGGCCGCAGGCCAGCTCGGCGGCGGTGACGATGTTGGAGGTGGGGGCGTTGACGACCATCACGCCGGCCTTGGTGGCGGCGGAGACGTCGACGTTGTCCAGGCCGACGCCGGCTCGTGCGACGACCTTCAGCTTCTTGGCGGCGGCGATCGCCTCGGCGTCGACCTTCGTGGCGGAACGGACCAGAATCGCGTCCACGTCGGCGATGGCGGGGAGCAGCTCGGCACGGTCGGCTCCGTTGCAGTGCCGGATCTCGAAGTCCGGTCCGAGTGCGTCGACGGTCGCGGGCGACAGCTCTTCAGCGATGAGTACGACGGGTTTCGAGCTCACGTGAGTCCTCACAAGTCCAATGCGGACGGCCGTCCCGACGGCCGCTGGCGGTGGAGGGGTGCTTAGCCGCGTGGAAGACGCACGACACTGTGGGCCTGACGCGTATGTAGTGGTGCAGTGTAGTAGCGCGACAGCCGCCCGACTGTGCCGCTGCGGAAGGATCACCCGGACGGGAAGCGCCGCTTTGTACGAGGCAGGCGCGCGGCCCCGCGGCCGCGCTCCCCGGTCACCGGAGGGCGCGGCCGCGGGGCGTGGGGCTCACGCCTCTTCGTCGACCCAGGACATCAGCTTGCGCAGCTGCTTGCCGGTGGTCTCCAGCAGGTGCTCGGAGTCCTGCTTCTTGTACTCGTCGTACTTCTTCAGGCCGCCGTGGTACTCGTCCATCCAGTTCTTGGCGAAGGTGCCGTCCTGGATCTCGGCGAGGACCTGCTTCATCTCGGCCTTGGTGGCGTCGGTGACGATGCGCGGGCCGGTGACGTAGTCGCCCCACTCGGCGGTCTCGGAGATGGACCAGCGCATCTTCTCCAGGCCGCCCTCGTACATGAGGTCCACGATCAGCTTCAGCTCGTGCAGGCACTCGAAGTAGGCGATCTCCGGCTGGTAACCGGCCTCGGTCAGGGTCTCGAAGCCCGCCTTGACCAGCGCGGCGGCGCCGCCGCACAGCACGGCCTGCTCGCCGAAGAGGTCGGTCTCGGTCTCCTCGGTGAAGGTCGTCTTGATGACGCCCGCGCGGGTGCCGCCGATGGCCTTGGCGTACGACAGGGCCAGCGCGAAGCCGTCGCCGGAGGCGTCCTGCTCGACCGCGACGATGCAGGGGACGCCGCGCCCCTCCTCGTACTGACGGCGGACCAGGTGGCCCGGGCCCTTGGGGGCGACCATGCAGACGTCGACGCCCGCCGGGGGCTTGATGAAACCGAAGCGGATGTTGAAGCCATGGCCGAAGAACAGCGCGTCGCCGTCCTTCAGGTGCGGGGCGATGGACTCCTCGTAGACCTGGGCCTGGATGGGGTCCGGGACCAGGATCATGATGACGTCGGCCTCTTCGGCGGCCTCGGCCGGGGTGACCACGCGCAGGCCCTGCTCCTCGGCCTTGGCCTTGGACTTGGAGCCCTCGGGCAGACCGACGCGGACGTCGACGCCCGAGTCCCGCAGCGACAGGGCGTGGGCGTGGCCCTGGCTGCCGTAGCCGATGACCGCGACCTTGCGGCCCTGGATGATGGACAGGTCTGCGTCGTCGTCGTAGAACAGCTCGGCCACTGGAACTCTCCTTGATGTGCGGATGTGCGTCCCACCGTATTGCGGCGGGGTGACGGAAGGTCTGGGGGTCTCGGCATCCGGTCGCCGCGCCGGTTCGGCGGCGACCGGGCCGGGGGTCACGCCGAGCGGTCGAGGGCGCGCAGCGAGCGGTCGGTGATGGAGCGGGCGCCGCGGCCGATGGCGATCGTGCCGGACTGGACGAGCTCCTTGATGCCGAAGGGCTCCAGCATCTTGAGCATGGCGGACAGCTTCTCGCCCGAGCCGGTGGCCTCGATGGTGACGGCCTCCGGGGAGACGTCGACGGTCTTGGCGCGGAAGAGCTGGACGATCTCGACGATCTGGGAGCGGGTCTCGTTGTCGGCGCGGACCTTCACCAGGACGAGTTCGCGCTGGACGGCCTGACCGGGCTCCAGCTCGACGATCTTGAGCACGTTGACGAGCTTGTTGAGCTGCTTGGTCACCTGCTCAAGGGGCAGGTCCTCGACGCCGACCACGATGGTGATGCGGGAGATGTCGGGGTGCTCGGTGACGCCCACCGCGAGCGAGTCGATGTTGAAGCCGCGGCGGGAGAAGAGGGCGGCGATGCGGGCGAGGATGCCCGGGGTGTTCTCCACCAGGACGGAGAGCGTGTGCTTGGACATGATCATTTACGTCTCTCTCGCTCAGTCGTCCGCGCCGTCGCCGAAGTCGGGGCGGACGTCACGGGCGGCCATGATCTCGTCGTTGGTGGTGCCGGCGGCGACCATCGGCCACACCATGGCGTCCTCGTGGACGATGAAGTCCACGACCACGGGGCGGTCGTTGATGGAGTTGGCCTCCTCGATGACCTTGTCCAGGTCCTCGGGGCGCTCGCAGCGCAGGCCCACGCAGCCCATGGCCTCGGACAGCTTCACGAAGTCCGGCACGCGGGTGCCCCTGGCCTCCGGGTTGACGTCGTCGGGGCCGGAGTGCAGGACGGTGTTGGAGTAGCGCTGGTTGTAGAAGAGGGTCTGCCACTGGCGGACCATGCCGAGGGCGCCGTTGTTGATGATGGCGACCTTGATCGGGATGTTGTTCAGCGCGCAGGTGGTCAGTTCCTGATTGGTCATCTGGAAGCAGCCGTCGCCGTCGACGGCCCAGACCGTGCGGCCGGGCTGTCCGGCCTTGGCACCCATCGCGGCGGGGACCGCGTAGCCCATGGTTCCGGCGCCGCCGGAGTTGAGCCAGGTCGCGGGCTGCTCGTACTGGATGAAGTGGGCGGCCCACATCTGGTGCTGGCCGACGCCCGCCGCGAAGATCGTGTCGTCGGGGGCGAGCTGCCCGATGCGCTCGATGACGGCCTGCGGGGAGAGCGAGCCGTCGCCGGGGCGCTCGTAGCCGAGCGGGTAGGTCTCGCGCCAGCGGGTCAGATCCCGCCACCAGGCGGTGTAGTCGCCCTGGTTGCCCTCGCTGTGCTCCTTCTGCACGGCCTGCACCAGGTCGGCCAGGACCTCGCGGGCGTCGCCCACGATCGGCACGTCGGCCTCGCGGTTCTTGCCGATCTCGGCCGGGTCGATGTCGGCGTGCACGATCTTGGCGTACGGCGCGAAGCCGTCGAGCTTGCCGGTGACGCGGTCGTCGAAGCGGGCACCGAGGGCGACGATCAGGTCGGCCTTCTGCAGCGCGGTGACGGCGGTGACCGAACCGTGCATGCCCGGCATTCCCACGTGCAGCGGGTGGCTGTCGGGGAACGCGCCGAGCGCCATCAGGGTGGTGGTGACGGGCGCGCCGGTGAGTTCGGCGAGGACCTTCAGCTCGGCGGTGGCGTGCGCCTTGAGGACACCGCCGCCGACGTAGAGGACCGGCCGCTTGGCGGCGGTGATCAGCTTGGCGGCCTCGCGGATCTGCTTGGCGTGCGGCTTGGTCACCGGGCGGTAGCCGGGCAGGTCCATGACGGGCGGCCAGGAGAAGGTGGTCTTCGCCTGGAGGGCGTCCTTGGCGATGTCGACCAGGACCGGGCCGGGGCGGCCGGTGGAGGCGATGTGGAACGCCTGGGCGATCACCCGGGGGATGTCCTCGGCCTTGGTGACCAGGAAGTTGTGCTTGGTGACCGGCATCGTGATGCCGACGATGTCCGCCTCCTGGAAGGCGTCGGTGCCGATCGCCTTGGAGGCGACCTGGCCGGTGATCGCGACCAGCGGCACCGAGTCCATGTGCGCGTCGGCGATCGGCGTGACCAGGTTGGTGGCGCCGGGGCCCGACGTGGCCATGCAGACGCCGACCTTGCCGGTGGCCTGCGCGTAGCCGGTGGCCGCGTGGCCCGCGCCCTGCTCGTGGCGGACCAGCACATGCCGGACCCGGGTGGAGTCCATCAGCGGGTCGTACGCCGGCAGGATCGCGCCGCCGGGGATGCCGAACACCGTGTCCGCGCCTACCTCCTCAAGAGAGCGCACGAGCGACTGGGCGCCCGTGACGTGCTCGACAGGGGCGGCGTGCTGCCCTCCGGATCGGGGCCGCGGCTGCGGATGGTGGGCCCCGGTGGCCTGCTCGGTCATCGGCATTCTCTTCTCGATGCTGAGGGTTTTTGCGAGGTTTGAGCGGAGCTGGAGCTGCGCACGAGGGTCGCTCGTGCAACAAAAAACCCCTCGTGCCGGGATGGCAAGCGAGGGGAGCGCGTCGGTGAGGTCGCTGGGGATTTCCGGTTCGTCCTCCGGTCGTCCCAGCTCAGCCGACGCGCTTTCCAAGTACGAGAATTCGGGTGCGCATGGCACTGACCCTCCCCCCGGCGCGCACCTACTGTCAAGTGGGTGGGACAGCCGTCTCATTATGTGAGCGGAGGGTGGTGGTGCCGCCGATCATCGTGGACATGCCCCCGGCGTACACCCCGGCACCCGCACCCGCGGCCGCGCCCGCGCCCTTGCCTGCGAGGACCGGCTCACCCCCGGCGTGCGGCACCGGGTAGCGCCCGGCGGCGAGCGCGCGGCGCAGCCGGTACTCGTCCACCGGCCCCGCGAACGCCATGCCCTGGCCGTGGGTGCAGCCCATCGCGCGCAGGGCGACGACCTGTTCGGGCAGGTCCACGCCCTCGGCGACGGACTGGAGCCCCAGGTCGCCCGCGATCTTCAGCAGCCCGCTGGTGATCTTGTGCAGCCGCGCGGACTCCACGACGCCCTCGACCAGACCGCGGTCGAGCTTGAGGATGTCCACCGGGAGCCTGCGCAGTGCGGTGAAGGCCGCGCAGCCGCCGCCGAAGCCGTCGAGCGCGATCCGCACCCCGAGCCTGCTCAGCGCGGTCAGCCGCCGCTCCAGCTCGTCCAGGGAGATCCTCGGGTCGGTGTCGGAGAGTTCGACCACGAGCGCCCCGGGCGGCAGGCCGTGCCGGGTCAGCAGCGCCTCGATCGAGCCGAGCGGCAGCGAGCGGTCCAGGAGCCGCCGGGCGCTCATCCGGACCGCGACCGGGACGACCAGTCCCCCGGCGGCCCGCTCGGCGGCCTGCTCCACGGCCTCGCGCAGTATCCAGCGCTCCAGCTCGGCCGTCTTGTCGCCGTCGTCCGCGACCCGCAGGAACTCGGCGGGGGTGAACAGCACGCCCTGCGAGGAGCGCCAGCGCGCGTGCGTGGAGACCGACGCGATCCGGCCGTTCTCCAGACAGACCACCGGCTGGTGCAGGAGCGCGAACTCGCCGTCGTGCAGCGCGGCCCGCAGCCGTCCGGCCAGCTCGGCCTTGCGGACGACGTCCTGTTGCATCTGCGGGCGGTACAGCTCCACCCGGCCCTTGCCGCCCGCCTTGGCGCGGTACATCGCCAGGTCCGCGTTGCGCAGCAGCTCGCCCGCGCCGAGTCCCGGCTCGGCGAAGGCGACGCCGATGGAGGCGTTGACCCGGACATCGTTGCCGTCGATGGCGTAGGGCTGGGAGAGGGTCGCCCTGAGGCGGTCGGCCAGCTCCAGGATGTTCCGCTCGCGCGCGGTGCGGTCGCGGGTGCCGTCGCCGGTGATCAGGGCGGCGAACTCGTCGCCGCCGAGGCGGGAGGCGGTGTCCGACTGGCGCACCGCCTCGTGGAGCCTGCGGGCGGCCTGGACGAGGAGCTGGTCCCCGGCCTGGTGCCCGATGGTGTCGTTGACGGCCTTGAACCCGTCCAGGTCGATGAAGAGCACGGCGGTACCGCGCAGGGCGGCGCCTCGATCGCTGGCCCGGCGCCCGGACAGGGCCTGCTGGACGCGTCTGGTGAACAGGGCCCGGTTGGGCAGGTCGGTGAGCGGGTCGTGCTCGGCGTTGTGCTGCAACTGGGCCTGGAGCCGGACGCGTTCGGTCACGTCGCGGCTGTTGAAGATCAGGCCGCCGTGGTGCCGGTTGACGGTGGACTCGACGTTGAGCCAGCCGCCCGCGCCGGAACGGAAGCGGCACTCGATGCGGGTGGTGGGTTCGTCCGGCGGGCTGGCGGCGAGGAAGCGGCGCACCTCGTGCAGGACGCAGCCCAGGTCCTCGGGGTGGATGAGCTTCGCCAGTTCGGTGCCGACGAGTTCCTCGGCGGGGCGGCCGTAGACCCCGGCGGCGGCCGGGGAGACGTACCGCAGGATGCCGCTCGGCGCGGCGATCATGATGACGTCGCTGGAGCCCTGCACCAGGGAGCGGAAGTGGTTCTCCTGGTGGGCCAGTTCCTGGGCGAGGGTGATGTTGTCCAGGAGCATGATGCCCTGGCGGACGACGAGCGCGAGGACGACGGCACCGGCCGTGATCAGCACGACGTGGTCGGGCCTGCGGCCGTTGAGCACGTTGTACAGGATGCCGAGCGTGCACACGGCGGCGGCGAGGTACGGGGTGAGCGCGGCGAGCGAGCCGGTGATCGGGCGTCCCGCCGGGTACCGCACCTGTTCGACGTCCGGTGCGGGCGGGCAGCCGGAGCCGCCGGTCCGTGGCGCCGGGACGCGCTCGCGCGCCGTGCGGGGCTGGCCTTCGGGGCCGTGCGCGTGCTGCTTCGGGGCGGCCCAGGGGGCGTACGCGAGCAGCAGCGAGCCCGCGAACCAGCCCGCGTCGAGCAGTTGCCCCGAGCGGTAGTGGCTGTGCAGCAGCGGGGAGGTGAACAGCGCGTCGCACATCACCGTGAGGGCGAGGGCGCCGATCGCGGTGTTCACCGCCGTGCGGTTGCCCGGGCTGCGCCGGAAGTGCAGCGCGAGGACCATGCTGACCAGGGCGATGTCGAGCAGCGGGTACGCCAGCGAGAGCGCGGTGTGCGCGACGCTCGGGCCGTCGAAGCGGGCGGCCTGGGCGAGGGCGAGGCTCCACGACAGGGTGAGCAGCGAGCCGCCGATCAGCCAGGCGTCCAGGGTGAGACAGATCCAGCCCGCCCGGTTCAGGGGGCGTTTGGCGAGGACCAGCAGGCCCACGATGGCGGGCGGCGCGAAGCAGAGGAAGAACAGGTCGGCGTAGCTCGGGCTGGGCACGGTGCGGCCGAGGACGACCTCGTACCACCCCCAGACCGCGTTGCCGAGGGCGGCCATCGCGGAGGAGAGCGCGAAGAGCAGCCAGGCGGGGCGGAAGCGCACCCCGGGACTGCGGGCGTAGAGGAAGCAGGAGACCGCGGCGATGCCCGCGGCGGCGGCGAGCCCGAAGTCGCCCATGAACAGCGCGACTTGCTTGCTGCCCCAGCCCAGCGCGGCCCCGATGCCGTACGCCCCGCAGATCAGGGCGAGCACGAGCTGCTGGGCCACGCGGGAGCCCTCGGCGGCGGGCGGCGGGACCGGCTTGGGGGCCTGGGGCGGCTGCGGCGCGCGCAGCGCCCCGTCGAGCGCGGTCGGCGTGAGCGAGGGGGGCGCGTTCACCGGGGCCTCCCGGTCCGTGCCGGTCCCCGGTCGGCGGGGGGACGGTGGACGGGCCTCCTGCGGGCGCCCGGCCTGTGGTGCGGGCCGGGCCGTGAGCTGTGGTGCGAGCCGTGGTGCCCGTGATGGCTCGTGTGATGGCCGCGACCGTGCGCGGTCGTGCGCCAGGGTCGCCGCCGGCGGCTCCGCCGCGTCGGATCGTTCGTCCATAGGCCGTGCATCGCCCGTCGCCCCCCTCACCATTCCGAAGTTTCCATCCCCGGCGCCGAACGGTCGGCGGCGCTGCCCCTGTCGGGACGATACACCAGTATCGTCACTCAGGGACATAGCTTCTCTACTCTCCGTGACGACCAGCGGCGATGCGGGCACGGACCGCGCCCGAAGGGTCGCGGAGGGTGCCCGGAGCGGTCAACCGCCGGTGGTGCGGGGGCCGGTGGTGAGGATCACGTTGCGCGGCGGCTCATGGTTCACGAACCGGCTCAATTGGTCCACGAGCAGTCGCTCGGCACGCGGCGGGAACGCGGAGCTGAGCCCGCCCACGTGCGGACTGATCAGTACACCGGGCGCCCGCCACAACGGGTGCCCCGGCGGCAGCGGTTCGGGGTCGGTCACGTCGAGCGCGGCGGTGAGCCGTCCGCTTTCCAGCTCGGCGAGCAGCGCACTGGTGTCGACGACGGGTCCGCGCGCGACGTTGACCAGCAGCGCGCCGTCCTTCATCCGGGCGAGGAAGGCGGCGTCGACCAGGTGCCGGGTCGTCTCGGTGAGCGGCACGGAGAGGATCACCACGTCAACCTCGGGGAGCAGCGCGGGCAGTTCGGTGAGCGGATGCACCAGACCGCGCTCGGTGGTGCGCCGGGAGCGCGCGACGCGCAGCACGCGCCCCGGTTCGAACGGTACGAGCCGGTCCTCGATCGCCTCCCCGATGGCGCCGTACCCGACGACGAGCACGGTCCGGTCGGCCAGCGACGGCATCGGCGCGGGCCGCCAGCGCTCCTCGTCCTGGGCCCGGACGAAGCCGGGGATGCCACGCAGGGCGGACAGCGTGAGGGTGAGCGCCAGCTCGGCGGTGCTCGTCTCGTGCACCCCGCGCGCGTTGCACAGGCGAACGCCGGGGCCGACCTCCGAGAGCGCCGGAAGCATGTCGTCCACCCCGGCGGTGAGGGTCTGGATCAGCCGCAGCCGGGTCATCGACTTCAGCGGGCGGTGCTTGACCGCCGCGCCGCGCAGGTACGGCACCACGTACGCCACGCAGTCGGCCGGGTCGCCGGGGAACTCCTGCTCGCCGCTGTCGCCCCCGTCCCAGAAGAGGTAACGGAACCCGTCGGGGAGTCCATGGATCTTCTCGGGGGGAATGGGCAGCCAGACGTCATCGGTCATGTGCGGGAGGCTAATTCAGGACGGTCGTGCCGGGAGGCGTTTCGGGTGGTCGCGGGCGAGAGGCCGATTCCGGCGGGGCCGGTGGCAGAGGTTAGGTTGGGGCGGAGGGCGAGGGAGGGTCGCGGGCAGGTGGAGCGCAGGACGATCGGCGCGGGGATCCTCGCCGCGGGGGCCGTCGGGCTCGGTTGCATGCCGATGAGCTGGGCCTACAGCGCGTCGCGGCGGCGGGGCGAGGAGTCGCTGAGAGCCGTGCACCGGGCGCTGGACCTGGGCGTGGACTTCCTGGACACCGCGGACATGTACGGCCCGTTCACCAACGAGCTGCTGCTCGGGCGGGTGCTGAGGGAGCGGCGCGCGGACGCCTTCGTGGCGACCAAGGCGGGACTGCTGGTGGGCGGCGACCGGCACATCGTGGCCAACGGCCGCCCCGGCTATGTGAAGCGCGCCTGCGACGCCTCGCTGCGCCGCCTCCAGACCGATGTGATCGACCTCTACCAGCTGCACCGCGCCGATCCCGAGGTCCCCGTCGAGGAGACCTGGGGCGCGATGTCCGAGCTGGTGCGGGCCGGGAAGGTGCGGGCGCTCGGGCTGTGCGCGGTGGGCCCGCGCGGCACCCGCCGCTCCGGGGCCGGGCGTTACGACGCCACGCTGGACCAACTCCGGCGCGTACAACAGGTGTTCCCGGTGGCCTCGGTGCAGGCGGAGCTGTCGGTGTGGTCGCCGCAGGCGCTGCGGGCCCTGCTGCCGTGGTGCGAGGCGCGGGGTGTGGCGTTCCTCGCGGCGATGCCGCTGGGCAGCGGCTTCCTGACCGGCACGCTGACCCCGGGCCAGGGTTTCGAGCCGGACGACGTACGCGCCCGGCACCCCCGCTTCACCGCCGAGATGATGGCGGCCCACCAGCCGATCGTGGCCGATCTGCGCCGCGTCGCCCGCCGCCACGGCCCCGGAGTTACCCCGGCCCAGGTCGCCCTGGCCTGGGTCCTGTCCCGGGGCCGCCATGTGATCGCGCTGCCCGGCACCAAGCACGCCCACTGGGCCGAGGAGAACGCGGGGGCGGCGGAGCTGCGGCTGACCCCGGAGGACCTGGCGGAACTGTCGGGGGCGCCGGGAGTGCCGGGGGCGCGGGAGTCCTGGGACTGATCGGGGGATGCGCGAGGGCCGTGCCGGGCGAATGTGGGGAACGCAGGGCTCCGGATGTGGCTCTTCGGGAACGGGAACGGTGTCCCGGTACGTTTCCGCGTCAGACGGGTAGCTGTTCCACGGCCGTCGCTCCGAGAGGACCCTGATCGTGCGAAGCCGAATCCTGCCGGCGGTGCTGGCGACGACCGCGCTGCTGCTCGCGGCGGGCTGTTCCGCAGACAGCGGCGGGGTGTCCGACGGCGGCCGGAGCACCACACCCGGCGGTCCGGCCACGAACACCGTGTCCCCCGCCGCTCCCGCCGCCAAGGGCTCGGTGACGGTGCTGCGCACGGCGGCCGACGGTCTGCGCACCCCCTGGGGACTCGCGCCCCTGCCCGGCGGCGATCTGCTGGTCTCCTCCCGCGACGACGCCACGCTCACCCGGATCGACCCGAAGACCGGCGAGAAGACCGTTCTGGGCCGGATCTCCGGGGTCTCCCCGGACGGGGAGGGCGGTCTGCTCGGCATCGCCCTGTCCCCGGGCTTCGCCTCGGACCACATGGTCTACGCCTACTTCACCTCGGCCTCCGACAACCGCATCGTCCGCGTGCGCTACGACGAGAACAAGCCGTCCGGTGAGCAACTCGGCGCCCCCGACACGGTGTTCAAGGGAATCCCCAAGGGCCGCATCCACAACGGCGGCCGCATCGCGTTCGGCCCCGACGGGATGCTCTACGCGGGCACCGGCGAGAGCGGCAGCGGCCGCCTGGCCCAGGACCGGAAGTCGCTCGGCGGCAAGATCCTCCGGCTGAGCCCGGAGGGCGAACCGGCGCCCGGCAACCCCTTCCCGGACTCGCCCGTGTACTCCTACGGCCACCGCAATGTGCAGGGCCTGGCCTGGGACTCCCAACAGCGGCTCTTCGCCTCGGAGTTCGGCCAGGACACCTGGGACGAGCTGAACGCGATCGCCCCCGGCGGCAACTACGGCTGGCCCGACGCCGAGGGCAGGTCCGGCGACAAGCGGTTCACGAGCCCGCTGGCCCAGTGGCACACCGACCAGGCCTCCCCCAGCGGCATCGCCCTGGTGAACGGCGTGGTCTGGATGGCCGGGCTCAGGGGCGAGCGGCTGTGGCGTGTCCCGCTGCGCGGCACCGCCGCCTCGGCGCCGCCCCAGGCGTTCCTCGACGGCGAGTACGGCCGCCTGCGCACAGTGGTCCCGGCGGGCGGCGACCGCCTCTGGCTGCTCACCAGCAACACCGACGGCCGCGGCGACCCGAAGAAGGGCGACGACCGGCTGCTCGAGCTGCGGGTGAGCTGAAGGGCACTCGCCCTGGCGGCGATGGGGGCCCTTGTCCGGCGGCGGGGGCCCTGTCCGGCGGCCGCGAGCGCCGTAGTCCGGCGGCCGCCGCCCGTCACCCCGCCACCAGCCGCTCCTCCCCCGGCGGGAACAGCTCCAGCCGGTGGGCCAGCGCCGCCGCCTCGCCCCGGCTCGACACCCCCAGCTTCGCCAGGATGTTGGAGACGTGCACGCTCGCCGTCTTCGGGGAGATGAACAGCTCCTCGGCTATCTGCCGGTTGGTGCGCCCGGCCGAGACCAGGCGCAGCACGTCCCGCTCGCGGCCGGTGAGACCGAGGGCGGTGACCGGGTCCGCGACGGCGAGGGTCTGCTCGGGGGCGCGGGCCGG